>CAZRJL010000010.1:8447-23047 GCA_964600645.1 uncultured Bdellovibrionales bacterium
TAAAAAACTTCAAGAAGATATCGAAAAATCTCTCAAATCTTTCAAAATAGACAAAAAGGAGTTTCGTCCACATGTAACACTTGGAAGAATTCGCAAAAACAAATGGCAGCTTTTGAAATCTTTTCCTGAAATTGAGGAAAATTTCAAAGTATCATTGCCGATTGATAGCGTGAGCATTTTTGATAGTCGCTCCGAAGAAACCGCAGGAAAATTCATTGAGATCGAGTCCTGCCAATTGAAATGACTTCGTTATGAAAATCTTGGGAATTAAAATTGATAATTTTTCACGCGAGGAAATTTTGAAAAAAATTGAGGAATTTCTGGGCGAAGAAAAATTTCATCAAATTGCGACGGTAAATCCGGAGTTTGTTTTGGAAGCGCAGAAAAATGAAAAATTCAAAAATATAATAAACAACTGCGATTTGCGTGTGGCAGACGGAGTGGGAATATTTTTTGCGTTCCTCAGATTTGGAAAATGGCTCAAGTACCGTTTGACGGGAATTGAATTGATGGAAGATATTTTGCAAATTGCCGAAAAGAAAAATCTGAATATTTTTTTGGTGTCTTGGATGGGAAGCTTGAGTACTTGGGAAGAAACTCGCGATGCAATTGCTAAGAAGTATCCGAAATTAAAAATTGACGGGGATAATATTGATTGTGAAAATACGTCTTACGTCTTACGTCTTACGTCTGATATTGTTTTTTGCAATTTCGGGGCGCCGAAACAAGAGCTTTTCCTGTACTCGCTAAAAAATCAAAATAATGCTAAAATAAGGCTGGCAATGGGAGTAGGTGGTAGTTTTGACTACTTGACCGGAAAAACGTCCCGAGCGCCCAAATTTGTGCGAATTTTGGGACTAGAATGGCTCTGGCGTCTGGTTTTAGAGCCAAAATATCGCGCCAAGCGCATTTTCCGCGCTGTAATAATTTTTCCGATCAGAGTTCTGTTAAATAGAATTAATTAATTAAAACAAAAAAAATATGACGGACAAAGTAAAAATAATTCGTACTGTATATTTATATTTAGCGGCTTTAATCAGCTTGATTTTTGTGGCAATAGGATCCGGAACGATTTTGAATTCAGCATTGAAGTATAAGTTTTTTCCGGAAGCTGAGAAAAAGGGGTATTTTGAGTGCAATAATCAACCGCCGATGTCTTCATACAGTGAAAAATCTGGTACGGAAAATTTGAAAAATTCCGAAGCGGCTACTGAAGATCAAAAGAAATTAATAGACAACTTGCTTAAGGATTATGAAAATTGGAAAGAGAATAGCTATGGCGAAAAATGTATTGCTCCCGCCAGACAAAACAGGTTAGTGGATGCATTTACCATGCTTATTATTGCTTTGCCGATATGTTTGATTCATTGGAAAATAATTAAAAAAGAAAAAGATAAGGATAATAAATAATTGAAAATATGAATTTGAATAAAAAAGAAATTAGGGTTCGGTTCGCTCCCTCACCAACGGGAGAGCTGCATATCGGAGGATTACGCACAGCACTCTCGAATTTTTTGTTCGCGCAAAAAAACGGGGGAACATTTATTCTTCGTATTGAAGATACTGATCAAAAAAGATTGGTTGAAGGCGCGATGGAAAGAATATTGCAATCATTACAGTGGGCTGGCACTTTTCCTGATGAGGGCGTTGTTTTTGATGGGGATGAAAAAATAACCCAGAAAGGGAGTTACGGACCGTATATCCAATCGGAAAGAAAAGATATTTATCGAAAATATATTCAGCAATTGGTTGATGAGGGCAAGGCGTATTATTGTTTTTGTGCTTCCGATCGATTGGAAAAAATGAGAGAAGAACAGATGAAAAATAAGCAGGCTCCGCAGTATGACCGGCATTGCTTGAAACTTTCAAAAGAAGAAGTTGACGAACGACTGCGAAAAGGAGAAAGTTGCGTGGTGCGCTTTCGCATTCCGGAAGGAAAAACTGTTTTTGAGGATTTGATTTTTGGAAAAGTCGAAGTAGAAAATAAAAATATCGATGATCAAATTTTACTCAAAGCCGATGGTTTCCCAACCTATCATTTAGCAGTGGTGGTGGATGATTATCTGATGAAAATTTCCCATGTTTTTCGCGGAACTGAATGGCTCCCCAGCACACCCAAACATATTTTGCTATATCAAGCTTTTGGCTGGGAGAAAGAAATACCGAAATTCGTGCATTTGGCAAATATTCTCAATAAGAGCAAGAAGAAGCTTTCTAAACGGGAAGGAAGTGTAAGTGTGGCGGATTTTCGCGCTCAAGGTTATCCAGCCTCGGCTCTGATAAATTTCATCGCGCTCCTAGGTTGGAATCCAAAAACCCAACAAGAAATATTTTCAATAGATGAATTGATTGAGCAATTTGATATTTCCAAAATGAATCGCGCCGGAGGAGTGTTTGATATGGATAGATTGAATTGGATCAGCTCTCAGCACATCAAAAAAATGCCGACAGAAGAAATTTATACGCAAGTGTTGCCGTTTTTGGCAGAGAAAGAATATTACAAAGCATGGAGCATGAAGAATGAAACATGGAGCAATGAAGAAAAAGAAAAATATATTAAAAAAATAATTACCGTTGAAAAAGATCGCCTGGAAAAATTCGATCAAGTAGGGGAGAATAATCAATTTTTCTTTTCTGATAAAATTGAAATTTCTTCCGATGAGTTGAGATGGAAAGATTCTTCCGATGGTGACATAAAAAACAATTTACAAAAAGCAATGGAAGTTTTTGAAAATATTTCAAAAGAAGAATGGGTATTTGAAAATATTGAGAAAAAATTATTGGACGTGGCAGATAAACCTGCCCGCAATGCTACGCATAGCGTTGCAGGCGGGCGCGGGGATTTGCTTTTTCCTCTTCGCGCGGCGCTCACCGGACAGAAAAAATCACCCTCACCCTTTGAAGTGGCGTGGGTTTTAGGAAAAGACGAATCAACTAAAAGAATCAGCTTGGCAATCAATAATCTTGCCTAGGTCAGATATGATATAATAAGAGGAATATGAAAATAAAAACAAGAAAATTGCAAATTTTAGCAAGCGCTTTTTTGGGAGTGTTGATTTTTGGTTTGTATCTCTTTTTTGCAAATACTAAAATCGGGATGGCGGAAGAAATTTGCTCATCCATGGAGGACTGTGACAAAAAGAAAGAAGCGTATGAAAAAATAATAGAATTGAAACAAAAACAACAGGCTACGCTGGGCGTGCAAATAAATGGAATAGTTGGGGAAATTCAAAATGTTGAAAGTAATATTTCAGAAAAGGAGCAGACTATCGAAGAAATCAATACTGGCGTCGAAGAACTTATCAGAAAAATAAGTCAGCAGGAAGATTTAATTAAGCTTCAAAAAAAAATACTGGCAAGCTTGCTCCGAGTGTATTATGACTATGATCAGCGCAATGTTGTTTCTCTGCTTCTAAACAAAGAGGGCTTCTCAAATACAAGCAAAAATCAGGATTATTTAACGCAAGCCAGCTCCAAAGTTAAGGATATTTTGTCTGATATCAAATCATTGAAAAATTCCACAGAAAATGACAAAAATAAGCTTGAAAAGGACCGAGAAAAAATTATTTCCATCAAAAGCGAGTTAGAGGAAAAAAATTCTTATTTGGAAAAAGTGCGAGCGCAAAAAAGAAATCTTCTCGCGCAGGCTCAGGGTGATGAGCAAAAATACCAAGAACTTTTGAATATAATTGAAGATGAAATTTATGAATTGGAAGTAGGTAAGACCGCTAATCTTGACAATCTTCCTCCAGCCAAAGGCGGATATTTCGATTATCCTGTTGGATCTGTTCGTATCACTCAGGGATATGGAATGACATCCTACGCAAAAGCCGGAGCTTATGGTGGAAAACCGCACAACGGAGTGGATTTTGGAATTAGTTATAATAATATTTTTTCCGCGGAAGATGGAAAGGTTATTGCCAGTGGTGATAATGGAAAATATGCTTATGGAAAATGGATCGCTATTGATCATGGCGATGGGTTGGTTACGCTCTATGGTCATTTGAGTAAAAAATCCGCTTCCAAGGGAGATAAGGTAAAAAAGGGGAAGAAAATAGGTGTAAGCGGAAATACCGGATATTCGACTGGTCCGCATCTACATTTTTCCGTATTTGACGAAGAAACTTTTGGAGTTGTTGAATCAAAATATATCGACGGACTCTATATTCCAACAGGCGCTTCAGTAAATCCAATGAGATATTTAGATTAGGCTTATTTAATAACTTCTGTTTTTTGTGAGGAGTCCCTGACGAAGCAATCTATATTTATTTTTTTTAAAAAAAATATAAAAAAATATCACAAATGAGTTGTGCGACATTTGATGTGAGGTACATCTACCTATCAAGAAGAGTAGTGAAAGTAAGCGACCTATTATGAAAAACAATAAATTTTGAATAATTGAAAAAGTGAAAGATGGTTCTTGTTAATTTTTTAAAAGTTTATTTGAAATCTGATATGACGATATCCTCTCGCGTTATTATTCTGGAAATAACAATCCCTTGGTAAAGATTTTTAATTTATAATAAATTAAAAATTGATTTATAGTAAATGCGAATACTCTGAATGGAATATTTTTTACAAAAAACTGATCCGCCCCTTGGCTACCTTCGGAGGAAGGGGGCGGGAATCCAGAAATGTTATAAAATATTATTATCAGATCCTCTGATTAAGTTAGGGATAACTACCGACAAGACATACTAACTCCCGTTGTGTAATTATAGGTAATGTCTTATAAGATACATTGTACGACGTTGTTAATATAGTAACCCATACCACCTCCTCTCTATTTATCTTTAAAAAAAACTACACAATAATATACATTTAACTGTATGTCATTGCGAGGAGTCCCCGACGAAGCAATCTCTTCCTTATATCATGAAACTCTTATCTCCGCCTTTGGAGGAGCCACGGTCGCCCGCCTGCAATGAGTTGCAAATTTGGACAGGTAGACACTCCCTCGCAATGACGGATAATAATATAGAAAAAATAAAAAAGGCTTCCCTTTAGTTTGGAGATTACTCCATCCATTCAGGAAGCCTATGAAAATATATATTTTATAGCCTCGGAAAAAACTATCAAGCTAGTTTTTTTGAGGTTGACGGCGAAAGTTTCACCTCCATCCTCGGAGTAATTCTGTGCGCTCCTCCGTCGGATGATATAATATGAGGTTTGCCACCGCGATACCCGAAGGTACCGGTAACGTGCGCCCCACTGGGAAGTGTCATACAGCACCGAACTTCCTCTATCGTTTTTTTGATTTTTTTCAAATCTCTTAAGAAAACTCTCTCTAGCGCCATTTTCTCTCCTTTCAATTTTTTCCTTAATAATATGTTCCCACTTTCGTGGAAACGATAAAAAATACCCGGAAGAACTATATTTTCACCATACCCTACTTCCCAAGAAAAGTCAAGCTTTTAGTAGGGTTATGAATCGTAGCAATCAATATCTGAAAACAAAAACGCAGGCACCCACTCTTGTTCTACCCGGACCGATTGGCAAAAGAGAAACTGTCATCAATGATGATACTGATTTAATATTGCCGAAATTTTTATTGCAATAATCCGTAGTTGCGGCTATTGTTGTCTTAGAAGTCATCGCATAAACAGAAATATTTGGAGGCACACTATTTCCATTAATCTCATAGAACAATCCAAGATTTTTATTTTTCGAAACATTTACTCCTTTCACCAATGAATCAATTTGCTTGGTTAATAAATTCTTCATTTCTACCGGATCCCCTTCATATCTTGCCGCCCCATTTGCGCATCTATTCTCATCTATTATATGGGTATAATTTCCAAGACAACCAACCTCTACTGTTCCTGCCGGAATACTACTAAGGTCGCCCATCACTACTGCCATTTCAACACTCTTAAACATTTGCGTTGAATATGAAATATATTCAGCTTCTTGAGCTTTCTCTTTTCCACTATTTAATGAAATCAATATAACCGAAGAAAGAATGGAGATTATCGCAATCACAATAAGAAGTTCGATTATGGTAAACGCCCTTTTCGTATTCATCTGATAAATTATTTTTTTATTTTATATTTTTTAATGGCTTTTTGGAGGGCGGTGGCGGCAAGATTACTACAATGGAATTTTGGCGCTGGAAGGCCTCCTAATTCATCGGCGACCATTTGATTGGTAATCTTCAAGGCCTCTTCGAGAGTCTTTCCTTTTGCCATTTCTGTTGCCATAGATGAGGTAGCGATCGCTGCTCCGCATCCCAGCGTCTCAAATCCGATATTTTCAATTATCTCCTCCCCTGCTTTGCTTTTTCCAACTTTAATATAAATCCGCATAATATCTCCGCATTTGGGATTGCCAACAGTCGCCATGGCGTCGGCATCCTTAAGTGGTCCTTGATTACGCGGTTTGGTAAAATATTCCAAAACTTTTTTTGAGTACAACATATATCATAAAGCATGGAATATGAAGCATAAAACGAATACTAACAACATATTCCAAAAAAATATTATTTAAAATCTGCCAGCACATTTCCGGAAATTTTTCGCAGCCTACTGACGACTTCCTTGAGAACTTTTACTGTTTGATCCAATTCCAATTTGGTGGTGTATTTTCCAATAGTTATACGCAGACTTCCGTGCGCTTGTTCATGTTTGAGTCCTAGCGCCAAAAGAACGTGAGACGGTTCCAGCGCGCCGGAAGAGCAAGCAGAGCCGGTTGAAGCGGCAATTCCTTCCAAATCCAAAGAAAGAATAAGTCCCTCCCCTTCCACATTGTCAAAACGAAAATTGGCGTTGTTTGGTGAGCGTTTTTCTTTTGAACCGTTGAGATATGATTTCGGTATTTCGCGTAGAACTTTCTCGATCAAATAATCGCGAAGTTTTGAAATTTTTTCCCCGTCTTTTTTATTTACCATACTTACCGCTTTTCCTAGTCCAACAATCCCGGTAACATTATGCGTTCCGGCGCGCAACTTGTATTCTTGATCACCGCCATCTTGAATTCTGCGAATCGGTGTTCCTCTTTTGATATATAGCACCCCTACTCCTTTGGGTCCATATATTTTGTGTCCGGAAAATGAAAGCAAATCAACTCCGATATTTTCCACGTTGCAGTCAAAATAATTCACGCCTTGCGTTGCATCTGTATGCAAAAGAATTCGTGTTTTACGCTGTGCGTTTTGCGTTTTTAGAAATTTTCCAATTTCCGCAATCGGTTGAACCGTTCCAATTTCATTATTTACATACATAACTGAAACCAAAATTGTGTTAGACTTAATAGCTTTTTTAATATCCGCGATTTTCACAATCCCATCTTTGCCGACAGGAAGAAAAGTTATCTCCGCTAAGCCTTCTTTTTCCATTGCGTGGCAGGCATCCAAAACGCAGTGATGCTCAAAAACAGTTGTAATAATATGTGGGATTTCTCCTTTTTTTCGCGAAACGGAAAAAAAAGATTTCACCACGCCTTTAATAGTAAGATTATTGCTTTCAGTAGCGCCGGAAGTAAAAATTATTTCCGAAGGAGAGCAGGAAAAAAAATTCGCCACTCTTTCCCTGGCAATATCAATTGCTTGCTGGGCTTCTTGCCCGAAACTATGCACAGACATCGCGTTGCCAAATTTTTCGGAAAAATATGGCAACATTTCTCTCATCACATCCTTATCAACCGGCGTAGTCGCCGCATAATCCAAATATATTCTTTTATTTTTCATATTCAATGTATTATTTTATTAAATCTTCCAATGTAATACCTTTTAGCGTTTTTCGAATTTGCCTTCCCAAGGTAAGCCAAACTTTTTTTGGTCGGCAATTTTTGGAAGTGCATTGTGAACTTTCACATTTCATAAATTCAATCGGACCTTCCAGTGCTTCAACAATTTCTCCGGCATCAATATTTTTTGGCTCTCGCGCCAAAGCATATCCGCCCATTTTCCCTTTTTGGCTGATAACGAGCTCATTCTTGCGCATATCCCCCATTAGGCGCTCCAAATATTTGAGAGAAATTTTTTCTTCCCTGGAAACATCCGCCAAACTCTTAATCTCTGGATACGCATCCGCCAAATTCACAATCGCCCGCAGTCCATATTCAGCTTTGGTTGAAAAATGCATATTTGATATACTCCTACCGATTTAGTATGTATTTATAATATAAGAGGTGTTATTTTTTGTCAAATATTGCGGTTTTGTGTTTTTTTGTGTTATAATGAGGATATAAAATCACTAATATTTTATACTTATGCGAATATCATATAGTGCGCTGGAAACATACCGCAATTGTCCATTGAAATATAAATATCAAAACATTGACCATATCAAAGAACTCAAAAGCAAAGAGGCTGTTTTTGGAACAATTATCCATAGCGCCCTCAAATTCGCTCATACGCCGGGAATTCTCTCACCTACTCTCGAACAAACACTGGACTATTTTTCCCGCAACTGGAACAGTGATGTTTTTGAAATCGAAGCAGAGGAACGCGCGGCATTTTCTCAAGGCGTGGAAATGATCAGAAAATATTACGAAAAAAATAATATTGCGGCAGCCAATATTATTGATCTAGAGAGTCGGTTTGCTATCGATTTGGAGGGTAATATTATTTCCGGAATAATCGACCGTATCGATAAAACCGAAGAAGGATATGAAATTATTGACTACAAAACCGCCAAAAAAATGCCATCGCAAGAATATGTCAACAACAATCTACAATTGTCTGTATATCTCAAAGCGTTTTTGGCGCGCTATCCGGAAGAAGTGAAAAGTTTAGACAAAATAAAGGTTAGTTTGTATTTTCTCAAGCACGGAGTCAAACTTAGTGCCACTCGCAACTTGCAACAACTCCAAAAAATCGACGAAGAATTTTTGGAAGTTATTAAAAATATCGAAGAAGGAAAATTTGATCCAAACATCACTCCGCTTTGCGATTGGTGTGGATATCAAAAACTTTGCCCGATGTGGCGGCACAAATTCAAAAATGAAAGAAAAATTGATACAGAAGAAGTAAGCCAAGCAATTGAAGAATACATTTCCGCCAAAGAAGAATCCAAAAGTTTGAGATACAAAATAGCCGCACTACAAGAAAAAGTTTCGCAATATATGGACCAAGAGGGCGTAGAGCGGGTTTTTTCCAAATCGGTGATAATTGCCAGAACATTGCGAAAAATATACAAATACAATGACAAAAAAATCAAAGAAATATTATATCCACTGGGTCAATGGGATGAAGTTGTTAAAATCGACGGAATCGCTCTAAAGAAAATTCTCCCAACGCTTTCGCGCGAAACAAAAAAAGAAATTGAGCAAGCGCAAGAAATTAATAAAGAATCACGGAGTTTTAGTGTCAAAAAACAAAATAGCTTGGATGAAAATGAAGAAGTTCCAAAATAACCAGGACTTCTTTTATCCTATTATTGTTCCAATAAATTCTTCGCCTTCAAGATATTTTTCCAAATTTTCCAAATCTTTTCCATTCATAATTGCAACTTGAAAGCCCTCCTTTTCCGCCATATCCGCCGCAATCGGATCAAACGGGGTGTTGAGTCCGGGACTCCATTTTTTATCAAACATATTGCAAAAATCATTCCACGAAATGTTTTTTATTTCCTGGGCGGTAAAATATTTTCTCGGATCCTTGTCATATACATAGCTTATATTCGAAAGATTGACTATTTGTTTTATCGCCATCTTTTTTGCCAGACTAACAGCGACATAATCTGTGGAATTTCCAGGCTTCCAACCGGAAGCTATCACAACTTTTGCATCAGAATTAATGCATTCGTCAATTTTTTCCATATTGGTGATTATTTTCATATAAGCATACTTATAGAAAATAGTTCGAACAAAATGCGCATTCATCCTGGTCGCATGTATTCCAATCCAATCTTTGTCCTCATCGGTAATTTCCCCAACTTCATCCGCCGCTGAAATATAATTGCGCGCCAATTTCCCTCCCCCGACAACCAAAATAAAACGAAAATTATCCTTTATTTTACTTTCGATCATCTTCTTAAAATCGCGAACAAAAGCAACATCTACTTCCTCCGGAACAACCAATGAACCTCCCAATGAAATGATAATCGTTTTTCTTTCAGTTTTTTTCATAATAATTTATTTTTTATTTTGAATATTATATCCCGTTATAAGCAAAGCAGATGCGATAAAAATTGATGAATATGTTCCGAATGATACTCCGATTAATAATGCCAACGCGAAATCTTTAATTGATTCTCCTCCAAAAATATAAATTGCAAGCAGGGTTATAATAACGGTGAGCGAAGTATTAATTGAACGCACTAAAGTTTCATTCAAGCTACGGTTTACCACAAAAGGGAAACTTTCACCCGAAGAATTTCTTAGCAAGTTTTCACGGATTCTATCATACACCACGATTGTATCATGAACAGAAAATCCAATAATTGTCAGAAGTGCCGCAATAAAAGGAATACCGATTTCAGTGCTATAAAAATGCCCGAAAACAGAAAATGCTCCGATTGTAATCAAGACATCATGAATCAAGGCGATAACCGCTCCCGCTCCATATTTCCATGACTGAACTGGACGAGAAACCTTACGAAAAGCAAAAGCAATAAAAGCCATAATGCCGGCAGCCGCCCAAAAAAGCGCCCACAACGAGTTCTTCCGTAGCTCATTGGAAACTGACGCGTCTCGATAATCAACCTTTGTCTGTGTCGCTTCCGGATATTTTTCGCTTATCCCCCCCCATACAGCTTGATTAGTATCATCAGCCGATGAAGCATAGCTTATCAATAGAGAATCTCTCCCTTTACCTTGAATCGTAAGGCTATTGAGTTCTAGTTCGTTTAATATTTTCGAAATTTCTTCGTTCGTAGGAATGTTTTGAGAAAATCTTACCTCCATCACTGTTCCTCCTGTAAAATCAATTCCAAATCTAAGACCCCACACAAAAAGACTCACGATACTTAATATTGTTAAGGTCAGTGAAAAAATGTATGCGTATTTGGTTTTTGAAACTATATCAATCATCGATTTTATTTCTTTAAATCAATTATTTTTTGAATATCTTCTTTTTTTAATCCCACCAACCATAACTTATCCGAAATCCACTCGCCCAGAATAAAATTCAATAATGTTCGAGAAATTATAATTGCCGTAAACATCGAAAGCAACACTCCAACAATAAGCGTTACAGCAAAACCTTTTACAAATCCGGTTCCTAGTTCAATTAAAATAAAAGATGTGATGATGGAAGAAAAATTTCCATCGCGAATTGAAGTCCACGCGCGCCTGAATCCCTCATCCAGTGCTCCCATAATACTTCTTCCCTTGCGAATTTCTTCTTTTGTCCGTTCAAAAATCAAAATATTCGCATCCACTGCCATTCCGACTGATAAAATAAATCCGGCAATTCCGGGAAGTGTAAGAGTGATCTGCCAAGGAGTAAGACCGGATAACTTAAAAATAGACACCATCAGAGCGGCATAGATCAAAAGTGCCACCGAAGCAATCAGTCCCAAAAACCGATAATATGTGATCATAAACAGCATAACTAATCCGAGACCGATATAGCCGGCTTTTAAGCTTGTTACCAGGGATTTTTCCCCAAGGGAAGCATCGACACTCTCCTGACTCACTAAATTAATCGGAACGGGCAAAGCGCCTTCATTCAATCTTTTTACCAAATCCTTGGCCTCATCAAGAGAAAAATTTCCCGTAATCACCGCCTCTCCATTCGTTATTTCCACTTGAACCGTAGGCGCGCTAATAATCTCTCCGTCCAGATAAATAGCAATGCTCTTGCCGATATTGTTTTTTGTGAGCTCGGAAAATAATTTTGTACCTTCATCATCAAATTTTAATGCCACTTGCGGTTCGGAAAGCCCCTGACTTGCAAATTCTACGGCGGAATTTTTCAAGTTTTTCCCCGTAAGTCCGGTCGCTTCATATTTCAAATCAGCAAACATATCGACAGTCGCTTTGGTAAAAATAATATGCTCGGCTCGCACCTCTTTTTCATCCCCTTCCCCGCGGGATTCTATTTTTTTAATAATATGCCACCCGTAAAGAGTTTCGATTAAATCAGGATAAACTTGTCCATTTTTAACATCCTCGTTAAAAAGTATAGCATCAAATTCTTCAACAAACTCTCCTTTCTTTACAAAACCCAAATCTCCTCCCACGTCTTTCGAGCCGGGATCCTGACTATGCTCTTTTGCCAATTCTTCAAAATTACTGTTTTCCGCAAGCGCTTGAGCTAAAATATTCTCCGCTTGTTTTTTCGCTTGTTCGTTAATTGGATCAAGTGTATTTTTTATCTTTGGATCATTTGGATCAATTTCTTTTTTAAATTCCAAGAGCGGAGTTTCCTTGATTAAATTCTTTGCTTGGTTGATGTCTTTTATTCCCGCCAATTCTACGATCAATCGACGCTGTTCTCCGGATTTTGTCGTATAGATTGTTGGTTCGGCTACTCCAAAAGCATTGACTCTTCTTTCAATCACGTCTTGCACTGCTTGCATAGATTCATCGATTTTCGAGTTGTCGATTTTACTCAAATCCGCATCGTATTCAAGATGAATCCCTCCCTGCAAATCCAATCCGAGATTAATCTTTAATTTATTGATAGTTTCGTATACGGGTGGAATAAATTTAATCGCGCGGGGATAAGAAACAATTCCGGCTAAAACAGCCAGAATAATAATTGATGTGAATTTTATTCTTGTTTTTTTAATTACGTTCATAGTTTGAGTATAAACCAATAAAAAAAGGTTTTCAAGTGCCTGTTATTTTTTTCCGCAACACTTCTTATACTTCTTCTAGTATAGCAAATGCCACGGGAGCTTAGAGGCTGGGGAAGTTTGCCCATGCGATTAATCCCGACTGCTCGTCTGCGAGGATGCGCGATAATCATCCGGTGTTTATTTATCGTGCTTTATCCCTCGTAGACGAGTAGGCGAATTTATCTTTTCAATGTTCCTACGGACATTTTACTTGTTTGTCAGTTTCTTGTCAACTTTTTTGGAAGTGGATAACTTTTCGCGGTCTCTTACCGCTTCCCATACCCAAGTATGGCTTCTCTTGAAGCCATACAGTTCTTTGAGCATTTTGGCAGCGGTGCGCGTATCAAAACCCTGTTTATAGAGGCGCACCGCTTTTTCCTTCATCTCGTTTATTTGCTTTTGTTTGAATACCGATAGAGGCATATATGTGTTGTTATTATCTACCTGTATCATACTCCCCTGTCAACTTTTGTCAACTTGCGTAGTGTGGATAAGGCACCTTGCCCTTGAATTGCTGGGCGAAATAGTTGGCCTGCTGTTCGAGATTTTCGGCTGTTATGGATCCGTCGTCTTTGTTCTGATTCTGGACGAAGGCCATGAATCCCTGTAGCGCTTTGCCGAATCCCGGGTCGGTTTGTTTCTCGGCGAACCTATCTTTATTGTCCCCGAGGAACAGGCGTGCCCGCTCTTCCAATTCTTTGCCGCGCATCATCGTGTAGATGGTCGTGCTTTGTACCGACGAGTGTCCGAGAATATTCATCACATCCGATGTCGATCCCCCGCTCTTGATGATATGATGGCCGCGGTGATGCCGGAAGCTGTGGGCGTTCATGTATGGCATCTCGGCTTTGTTGCAATATCGTCTCAACATCTCCCCCAGCCCTTTGATGGAAAATCTTTGTCCGTATTTCGAACTGGTGGCCGATACGAAGAGTGCTTCCGGTTCATCAAATTTCACTTGTTTCTCCAGGTGCTTTCTTTTCTCGAGCCAGCGCAGCAGATAATCATTGGTACTTTTGGTCCAGAATATTTCCCGGAAAGGCCGGCGAGATTTGGCTTTCTCTGTCCGGATGATGGCTCTCATTTCGGTGAGATCCAGATCATCCTTGTCGATTGAGCATATTTCTCCGTTACGCGCGCCGGTATCCCACAGCATGCCGATGATCGCCAGATTTCTGATGTGGCGCGGATCATTGGAGTCTTTCGGAATCACTGCGATAAGCTGGTCGAATTGTTCGTCGCTCGCCACGCGCGGAAGTTTCATTACTTTGTCCGGAATCGGAATCAGTTCTTCGTCGATCACCTTGTATCCTTGCAGGCGATAAAATTCGAAGAACTTGCGGAGCGCCATGCACTTTCCGACAAAACTGTTTCTGTCCCAGCCGAGATCCGCCATGCCGTTCAGATATTCCATGACGTCGCTCAGTGTGATGTTTTCGATTTCCGGATTGCGCAGGAACAGGCAGAAGTTTCTCAGTTCGCGGTCGTAGCCGCGCACCGTATTCTTTTTAACTTTGAATTGTCTCCAATTGGAGAATTGATAGATAGCGTCTTTTGTTAGCATATAGCACGAAAACCCACCGGGATGCGACCGGCGATGGATTCGGTTCGTTCTCCTCCGTAGTCCGAAACCGGCAGTCAAAACGCGGAGCGCTTTCAGCACATATTTCCTTACGATCGCGTCAATCTTCTTTTGACTTTTTTCGAGTATCGAATCCATCGCGTCACACCCTCAGATCCAAGATCATTGGCTCCCTTTTGGGAAGCAATGAGGTGAGTGTTTTTTTAAATTAATGTGTTTGACGAAAGACTTTTCGACAGTGTCTTCCGCTATGCCAAGCGAAACATTACCCCTCCGCGCCAAAGAAGTCAAAC
>CAZRJL010000011.1:0-21808 GCA_964600645.1 uncultured Bdellovibrionales bacterium
AAACTGTTGCATTTGCCGATTCTGCTAATTTTGATTTTCGTTTGGCTGTTTCTGATACTTCCGCCAAAAACGCCGGCACCGACCTCTCTAATGACCCATACATCCCATTCAACACCGACATTACTTCAACTTGTCTGCGTAAAGACAAACAATCTCGCGTAGCAAGCGGCGGGGATGATTTGTGTTATACTCGCCCGCGAGGAGCGAGTTGGGATATTGGCGCGCATGAACTGATTACCAAAATCTACCGTTCGGTCGCGCCGGATGCGGATGGGAATATGGCGGCGATTGATGATGATAATTCGCTTGCCGATACGCTTTCCATTGCCACCAGCGGAACAGCGACTTTTGAAGTGGCGGTGGCCGATAATGTCGGCGTGGGCGATGCGCTTGTGTGGGACGATGACGATGATAATGATTTGGATTCGTCCGACACGATACTTTTTATCCACGGCCGGACAGACTCAACGCATTACACAGTGAGAACGGAAACCGGCGCTTTGCCGACTGCGGCGACAACCGCCAATGACAAGTGGGCGCTTTATCGCGCTTATACTTCCTTGTCGCTCGCCGAAACCGGCACGAAAAATACGGCCATTCCGATTTCTTTCACGGGAGGCAATCGCGATATTGCAACCAACAGCGAGCAATGGAATATTGCTTGTTATGCTAATGGAACGGAGGCGGATACGACTGCGGTGACGATTTCTGGCTGGACAACCGCGGCGCAGAATTATATCAGGATTTTTACGCCGACTTTGACGAGTGAAGTAGGGACGAGTCAGAGGCATAACGGGAAGTGGGATGATAATAAATATCATCTAACTATAAATGCTACTGCTGATTCACAACGTCCTATTAGTATTACGGATGAATATGTAAGAGTGGATGGTTTGCAAATGTATATTATTAATAATGGATATTCATTTTGTCAGGGTGTTAATTTGAATGATATTTCTAGTTCTAATTACGGTTATATTTCAAATAATATTATCAAAAGTGTCAGTACGGTAAATTCTAATGCAGGTATTGCTGTTTATGATAATGATACAAACGTTAATATATGGAATAATGTTATTTATAATTTTAATATCGGGACAGCGGGATACGGCATATATATTTATGGTTCCAATAAAGTAAATGCATATAATAATACAATCATTGATTCTTATAATGGTATTTACGCAGGTGATCATATTGTTGCAAAAAACAACATTGTTAAAGGCAGTGGCAATACTAATGCTTACTCTGGAAATTTTATAAGTGGCACTGATTACAACTCCACCGACGGTACGGACACAACCGGGCAGGGTGCCAATAGCCGTATTTCCCAAACTTTTTCTTTCGTCGATGAAACCAACGACGATTTCCATTTGTTACCATCCGACACCGGCGCACGTAATTTTGGCATCGACCTTTCTCAAGATTACTGGATTCCCGCCTCCGCGGGAATGACAAGTGGAGGATCGGGAATAACCTCCGATATCGACGGTCAAGACAGATTCTTAATTCCTAATTCTCAATTCTCGATTCCTGATATCGGCGCCGATGAATCCGCTACTCCGATTTACCGCAGTATCGCACCCAGTATGTCCACCTATCTTGACCGCGGAGTAGATGAATCAGGAACTGACTTGACTATCAGCGGCACAACAATGACTTTGGAAAACGCCGCTCCCGACAATGTCGGAGTAGGCGACGCGATTCAATATGACAGCGACGGAAATTCATCCATTGACGTGATTGCGTTCATTTCCGCCCGCGCATCCAGCACGTCGTTTACCGTGCAATCCGCCAAAGGCGGACTGGCCGTCCCCACAAGTGGGGCCGACCAGGACTGGCAAATCTTCCGCGCCTACACCACGCTGGACAACGCCGAAGGCGGAGTGGAAAACACCGCCAACATTGACGACGACGTGGATGATTTTGACATTTCCGTGAGCCGAGGCGATGGCAAGGATATTTATGCAAGCAACGAACAATGGAACATCGCCGCGTATGCCAATGGTGCAACCGCGGATACGGTGGCGGTGGCGATTTCCGGCTGGACAACATATTTGACGAATTATATTAAAATTTACACACCAGTTTCTACAAACGAAGTTGGGACAAGTCAGAGGCATGAGGGGAAGTGGGATGATGCCGTGTATAAATTGGAAGTGAGTAATTATGGTTACAATTTTTATGCTAACTTAGATAATATAAGATTAGATGGAATACAATTGTATAATTCATATAACGCAGGACATGTAAATATTATATATATAACCAATGGAAATGGGAATATTCAAGATATGCAATTTTCCAATAATATTATTCGCGGATCAGGGGTATTTAGTGATGGAAATAGTAAAGTTGGAATTGGAACAATAGGACTTGATCCATTAAGTGGTTCTACTGTTAAAGTATGGGATAATATCATTTATGGATTAAACGGTACGAGTATTACTGGACGTGGAATTTATATTACTAAACCGACAAGAACGTTTTATGCTTATAATAATACTATTTATGATGTTGATGATGAAGGGATTTATGCGGGTGCTGGTGCTACGATTGCTAAAAACAATATCGTGCAAGCCAGTGATGGCAATGCTTATGACGGAACTTTCACTTCATCGAACTATAATATATCCGATGACGCAACCAATACCGGCGGAGCAAACGACAAAGTTTCGCAAACCGTCCAATTCTCCGACGCCGCCAATTCCGACTTCCACCTCGCTTCCACCGACACTAGCGCCAAAAATGCCGGTGCGGATCTTTCTGCTGATGCCGACTTGGCTTTTTCAAGCGATATTGACGGCGACACTCGTCCGATCGGCTCCGGTTGGGACATCGGGGCGGATGAATTCAACGCCACCCAAAAACTGAAATTCCGCGGGGATGTGAAGATGAGAGGGGATGTGAAAATTAGATAAGAATCAAGAATTAAGAATTAAGGGTTGGGGAAAATAAAATTTAATCAATTTTCATTAAGAACAAAAATGCTCAAACCTCACAAAGATCCTTATGGATACAAAAAACTTCTGGCATATGAAAAAGCGGAACAGTTGCAAATGGAATGCTCCCGTTTGACCCATTTGTTCCCATTTTCCAAAACCCTTTCCTCCCTTGCAGATCAAATGGATCGCAGTGCGCGCAGTGGAAAACAAAATATAGTGGAGGGTTGGAAAAGAAACACAACGCGGGAATATTTTGATTTCCTCGGTTTTTCAATTGGCGCGATTGCGGAGCTGGAAGAAGATTGCAATGATATCATTCGCGGAGTCTATTCTGAAATAATAGGAATAATGGGATTGACCCATTTTACCCTTTTGGAAGTTGAAAAATTGAAATTCTATCCCCTTGATCAAAATCTCCCTTTGGTCATTCAACTGAAACTTCGTTGCAAAGAACTCAATTTTCTTCTTGCTAAATTGCAACAATCGCTCGAGGAAAAAATGGGAAATGAAAACACCCTTTCCGCAAAAGACAAATTTCAAATGATTGCCAACAGAAAAAGGGAAGAAAAGGGAATGGAGAGAAAAATGCTGGAAGATTTTGATATGATAAAACTGGAAAACGGGCAAGTAATGCAAAGGGTGGAATGGGAAAAAAATGGGAGAAAAGGGAAATTATGGGAGTGGAAATGATCCATCCCTTTCAAACTCTTTCATTTTTGTACCCTTTATGTCCCATTAATTCATCTCCCTTTTCACCTCATCTCTTTTGTCTCCCTTAATTTATTTCCCCTGCATTCTCCCTTTTGCCCCTTTTTGATCTCCCGTTTTTTGAAACACCAAAAAACTGTTATAATAATATTAAAGTATCTAATTCTCAAAGCAAAAACTGAAATTCCGCGGGGATGTGAAAACGAGAGGGGATGTGAAGATAAGATAATAATTTTTAATTTAGAAAGATGAAAACTTATTATTGATTGATATTTTTTATATGATCTGGATTTATACTTTAATTTCCGTGACAATCGTGAGCTTGATTTCTTTGGTTGGGATTTTTACCTTGTCTTGGGATCAGAAAAAATTATATCGCCGGCTTTTGTTTTTGGTAAGTTTTTCCGCCGGAACACTTCTCGGTGATGCTTTTATTCATTTAATTCCGGAGGCTTATGAAAATTCTTCCAATCGAATCGTAGTTTCAATGTATATTTTGTCAGGAATTTTATTGTTTTTCGTTTTGGAAAAAATTGTGCATTGGAGGCATTGTCATCAAATGGCTTGCGAAAAACACCCTCATCCGTTTGCATATAATATTTTGGTGGGAGACGCGTTGCATAATTTTGTGGACGGAATGGTGGTGGCCGCCAGTTTTTTGGTGAGCGTTCCGGTGGGAATTGCAACAGCTGCTGCTGTTATTTTTCACGAAATTCCGCAGGAGATTGGCGATTTCGGGTCATTGGTATATGGAGGCTTGTCTAAGATGAAAGCTTTGGTTTTTAATTTTCTCACGGCACTAGCGGCCATCTTGGGGGCGATTTTGGTTTTGGCTGTCGGTGACGGTTCGGGAAAAATAGTTTCTTTTTTGATTCCGTTTACCGCCGGCGGATTTATATATATCGCCGCTTCTGATTTGATTCCCGAATTGCACAAAGAAAATGACATAAAAAGATCAATCGGCCATTTGATATTTCTCGTCGCCGGTGTTATGCTGATGTTTGTGTTGTTATATTTGGAAATATAATTTTTATGAACGATATTGGACAAAAATTGGAAGAATTGCGAAATAAAATCCCGAAACTTCGGGAATATCTTTGACTTGCCCAGAAAGAAACAAAAAATTTTGGAATTGGAAGATCAATCAACTCAAGGCGGTTTTTGGGATGACGCGCGCGCGGCGGGAGAAATTATGAAAGAGCTTGAAAACCTGAAAAAGGAAATAGATGATTTTGAGAAAATTGATCAATGGGTTAATTATTTGGAAGAATTTTCTTTAACAGTGCATACGAAAGAGGAAGAGGAAGAAATTGAAAAAGAGGTGGTAAAATTGGAAAAAGAAATTTTGCAATTGGAATTTCAAACATTGCTTTCGGGAGAATATGACCGCAATAATGTTATCTTGGCAATTCATAGCGGAGCCGGTGGAGTGGACGCGCAAGATTGGTCGGAAATGTTGCTGCGAATGTATTTGCGGTTTGCGGAAAAAAACAATTTTAAAGCAAAAGTAATTGACCAGTCGCGAGGCGCGGAGGCGGGAATCAAAAGTGCGACAATGGAAATTGACGGCGCGTGGGCGTATGGAAAACTCAAGGGTGAGGCGGGAACGCATCGTTTGGTGCGGCTTTCTCCTTTCAATTCGGACAATTTGCGTCAAACTTCTTTTGCTTTGGTGGAAGTTTTGCCGGTGATTGAGGAAATAAAAGAAGTTAATGTTAAAGACACTGACATTCGCGTGGATGTGTATCGTTCTTCGGGTGCGGGTGGGCAGAGCGTGAACACGACCGATAGCGCTGTGCGCATTACGCATATTCCAAGTGGAATTGTTGTAACTTGTCAGAATGAAAGATCGCAATTGCAAAACAAAGAAAAAGCGATGAAAATATTAAAAGCGAAATTGCATCAGAAATATTTGGAAGAAAAAGAAATTGAAAAACAAAAATTGAGGGGGGAGTATCGCAGCGCAGAATGGGGAAGCCAGATTCGTTCCTATGTGCTTCATCCGTACAAGATGGTGAAAGACCATCGGACAAAATTTGAAACTGTCGATCCGGAAAAAGTTTTGGATGGAGAATTGGGAGAATTTATTGAAAGTTATTTGCAATTTTCGGCAGTTGCAGGGAAATAGAAAAATGGTATAATAAATTTATGACTTACACGCTTGCCGTTTTTCCGAAATATAATTTTTCAAAAAAACCTCAGGCGTGATTTTCTTACAAAAAATACTCTACCCGTTTTGCATACGCACAAAAATTTCTGCCTTATACGCGTATTTTTTGAGAAAATCATCTCTCCCTCGAAATTTTTTTGAAAAATTATATTTCGGAAAAACTTAGGTAAGCAATTCAAATATGTAAATTCTAAGATAATAGAAAAAACAAAAATGATCAGATATGAAAATGTTGGAAAGATTTTCCCCGGAGATTTTCTGGCGCTTGATGATGTGAGTCTTCAAATTGAAAAAGGAGAATTTGTTTCCATAATAGGGCATAGCGGCGCAGGCAAGAGTACTTTGCTCAAGCTTTTGTATGCCGAGGAACAGCCGACTTCCGGACAAGTGTTTTTTGATGGACGGGATTTGGCGACAATTAAGAAAAGGCATTTGCCGTATTATCGCAGAAATATCGGAACGGTTTTTCAGGATTTCAAACTTCTTAGCGAGAAGACGGTTTTTCGCAACGTTTCCTATGCCTTGGAAGTGATCGGTAAAACTACACAAGAAATCAATGAGGAAGTGCCTGAAATCTTGGATATTGTAGGCTTGGCGGATAAGATGGAAAAATATCCCAATCAGCTCAGTGGCGGGGAGCGGCAGAAAGTTTCTTTGGCGCGCGCTCTTATTCATCGTCCGGCGGTGATTGTGGCGGATGAGCCAACAGGAAATTTGGATCCGAATTCCAGTTGGGATATTGTGAAACTTTTGGTAAAAATCAATGATTTGGGAACGACGGTGATTTTAGCGACACACGATCGGGAAGTGGTGGACAAGTTGAACAAAAGAGTGGTGGCGTTGAACAATGGAAAAATCGTAAGCGATTGCAAGAAAGGAAAATATGTATGTTGAAAGCACATAGCATCGGGAATAAAAAATAATAAAAAACAATGTTAAAAAAGAAATTTCTAAAATTAGGGAGAACATTCAAGGAGGGATTGAATAATTTTTTTCACAACTTTTGGCTTAGTTTCGCGACGGTGAGCATTTTGGCGCTTTCGCTCTATGTTGTGAGCGCGACGGCTCTTTTGGGAATTACCGGCAATTCGATTGTTAAAAATATCAAAAGCAATATTAACATTAGTATTTATCTTAATCCGGATATTTCCGAAGAGAATATTAACACTATTAAACAGGAGATTTCCAATAATCCTGATGTTGCGTCGGTGGAGTTTATTTCCAACGATCAAGCGCTGGATAGTTTTATCAATAACACAGGAGACGATCCGGTAATTTTGGATGCCATCAAGGAAATTGGCGACAATCCGCTTTTTTCTTCTTTGGTAGTAACCGCAAAAGATAGCAATAAATATGAAAGCATTGCTTCAAATATAGAAAATTCTTCTTTTGTGGATAAAATAAATTCAATCAATTACAAGAGAAATAAGGATGATATTGAAAAAATAAATGTGGCGGTGGAGGATGCCGGCAAGGCGGGGATGATTTTGGGAGGAATTTTTATTTTGATTTCAATTTTGATTACTTTCAACACGATCCGCTTGTCGATGTATTCGCGCAAACAAGAGTTTGAGATTATGCGTTTGGTGGGAGCGTCGAATATGTATATTCAGATGCCGATGATTTTTGAAGGAATTTTATATGGGCTTTTTGGTTCTTTGATTGCGGCGGGACTTTTGCCGCTCACGACAAAATTTATTTCCGCGTTGGCGGGAAGAATCATTTCCGAACAAAGTTTGCATGCTTTCTATTTCCAATATTTGTGGATAATTTTTGCTGCGGTGCTGACTTTTGGAGTTTTGCTGGGAGTGATCAGCAGTTTTATCGCGATTAGGAGATATTTGAAGATTTGAGAAAAATAAAATTTACGCGCTTGAAAAATATTAGTCCGGTTTTCTGAAAAAACATTTTTCCAGAAAACCTAGTGTTTTATTTAAGTGCGTAAGTTCTAAAAATAAAAAAATGCCGGCAAGTAAAAAAATACGAAAAAAAGTTGCAAAAAAATCAAAGCCTTTGAATATTTCTGACGAAGGAAATTTTTTGGTTGTTTTGGAGCAGATGAGGGATGATATAAAAATAATTGCTGAAGGGCATTCTGTTCTGGCAAGGGGAATTGATGAGCTGAAATCGGATGTCGCAGAACTGAAAATGGATGTTGCGGAATTGAAGGATAGAATGAGTGGTATGGAAAATAGAATGAGTGGTATGGAAAATAGGATGGATAATTTTGAAGGAGAATTGAAGGGATTGAGAAAAGAAATGAATCAAGGGTTTAAGATGGTTTTTGGTTATGCGGAAAGAATTGAAGATGAGATCAAGGATGTGAAAAAAGAAATCGAGATTCTGCGCAAGGAATTGAAAAGCAAGGCGGATGTCGAGAGATTGGAAATTTTGGAAAAACGCGTTCAGAGAATAGAGAGGGATTATGCTATTATAATGGACAAAGGCGGAAAAAAATACGAAACTCAATGATTAGAGGTCTGCTATTGACAAATTTTCGGATGATGTTTAATATGGAAGTATTATTATAGTTCTTTTGATTTTGAAGATTGATTTTTGAGAAAAGAGGAAAATTGGATTGAAATGGTTGGTCGAGAGGCGCTAATTGTATTTTAGGATTAAAATATAGTTAGCGCACTTTTGACCATTTGGTTTGGTCTTGCGCCTTTTCCGCCCTGGACCCTTGGGTCCAAGGGCGCAACCCCTGAATTGCCAGCCCGTTGAACGGAGCTGGCGGGAGGAATCACCGATGATGATGACGACGACCCCCAGACTGACGCCGAATGCCCATGGCCACCCCAATTTTTTTATGAACACCCCGGAAGATCCGCCATGCCGCACGATCCCTGCCGGCGCCGCTACCCAGACCGCCCATTCGTGCATTGGCGCCCTGTAGACACAGTGATGACCACTAACTGAAGACCGCGGATTTCGCAGGACATGCGAAATCTGCAAAGGAGGTTAGAATGATTTTAGTAGTGGGGGTTTAGTGGCATAACCTGTGTCGATTGGCTAGACACTAGGTGCCACCGAAAATAGCC
The DNA here is from genome assembly GCA_964600645.1 of uncultured Bdellovibrionales bacterium. Classification (GTDB taxonomy): domain Bacteria; phylum Patescibacteriota; class Minisyncoccia; order Moranbacterales; family UBA9337; genus UBA12151. The sequence continues at coordinate 8,865 of CAZRJL010000011.1, forward strand.
TCGGCGATTTTTACGGACATTTTCCGGGAACGCTGCTGGCTGCTCCACAAGGATTGTCCCGGCAGAGTTTTTTCTGCGGAACATCGGACGTCCTTGTCCGGTAGCGTTTCCATCTTTTCATTTCTCTTTTCTTTATCTGAAAGGAAAAAAAATATGGCAGGAAAAGCTCTTGCTGAGCTTACGCCATGTTCTTCCTCGAAGAATAAAAATTTCCTTTAAAAATAAAGGAAAAGAGAAATATCAAATCTATCAATATAGCGCTGAGCTTCCAGCAGGAAGTTTCAGCGCTTTTTTATTTTGCAAAAAAATCCCCTCGAAATCAATTAGTGTTGATTTTTAATTTTTTTTAGTATAGTATTTATTAAGTGAAAATATTGGGGATTAGCCAAGCGGTAAGGCACAAGGTTCTGGTCCTTGCATCGGGGGTTCGAATCCCTCATCCCCAACTTGATAAAAAAATCGTGCTTTTCTTTGCATAAATCTCTGTTTAGTGTAGTATTTGTTATATGAATGAAACTAAAAATGCAGTAAAAAGCGAATATCCGATGAGGATAAACAAATATTTGGCGCAAAAAGGAATCTGCTCCCGGCGAGAGGCGGATGTTTTAGTGGCGCGCTCGCTTGTCAAAATCAACGGCAGAAACGCCAAAGTGGGCGACAAAGTTTCCGAGGGCGATCAAGTGGATGTGAGTAAGAAATCGAAAAGCATCAAAAAATTGCAATATTTCGCTTTCAATAAGCCGAGAGGAATTGTGACAGTGAGCCCAGTTGAGGGAGAAAAAAGCGTGGCGGATATTGCCGATTTTCCTGAAGGGGTTTTTACGGTTGGGCGACTCGACAAAGACTCGCACGGTTTGATTGTGGCGACCAATGACGGGAGAATTACAGACAAATTGCTTAATCCGAAATATGACCACGAAAAGGAATATCGGGTGCGCGTGGATAAAAAACTCAAAGACCGATTTTTCCGCATTGTTGAAGGAGGAATGGATTTGGAAGGTGGAGAAATAACCAAACCTTGCAAGGCATGGAAAATTGATGATTATACTTTCAATATTATACTTTCGGAGGGCAAGCGCCATCAAATTCGAAGAATGTGCTCTGCTCTGGATTACCGTGTGTTGGATTTGAAAAGAGTGCGAGTGATGAGTATTAAATTGGGAAATTTGCATGCGGGAGAAAAAAGAGAGATTGTCGGTGAAGAATTGGCTGAATTTTTGCAGAAATTGGGAATTGCAATCAAGAATTGAAGTTTTTGTTCAGTATCCGAAATATTTTATTTAAAAAACAGGCGTCCCGTCGCGGCGGGCTGCCTGTTCGTATGTATTTTTTCCTGTCATTCAATTATTGACAGGAGGGACTCTGCTGGGAACAAAGCACAGAGAAATCCAAAGGGTATTTCCACTGGATTGGATATTTTGGTGGCAGGAAATTTTTCAGTAATTTCGTTCACGTAGTCGCTACTGACGAAACTGCGACCAGCTTGGTCGCAGCGTAGGTAGTCTTTTTCGCTATTTCCGAAAATAGTCGTACTATTTTCGGGAATTATCAACAGTAAAACTATCGGTCCTGCAATCTTCATATTCTCCATATTCTGCATCCCACTACCTCATTGGTTGAGTTTGATAAAAAGTACTTCATTGATTGGCTTTTTATCGTAATATAATAATCACAAATTGTCAACAATTGCCGATTTTGGTTATAGATAGTATGATTAAGATGTTGTAATTTATCCCCCTTTGGAAAAGGGGGTTGGGGGGATTTGAAAGATTTTATTTTATGTAAAAAATATACAATTATAAAAAGTTTTTCAAATCCCTCTGCCCTTTGGGCATCTCCCTTTTCCAAAGGGAGAAAATAATAATATAAATAATCGTATAAAAAATATGAAAAATATTAAAAAACAAGATCCGAAAGTGTACAAAGCAATTCAAGGAGAGATCAAGCGGCAACAAGAGGGAATGGAATTGATTGCCAGCGAGAACTATGTTTCCGAGGCGGTGCTGGAAGCTTTGGGAACGGTTTTTACCAACAAATATAGCGAAGGGTATCCGAAAAAGAGATATTATGGCGGACAAGATTTTACGGATGTTGTGGAAAGTTTGGCGATTGAACGAGCCAAGAAACTTTTTGGCGCCGAACATATCAACGTCCAGCCGCTTTCCGGCGCGCCAGCCAATATGATTGCTTACAGCGCGGTGCTGGCGCCGGGCGACAAAATTCTAGGGATGGATCTTTCTCATGGCGGACATTTGACGCATGGTCATCCGGTGACTCTTTCTGCCAAGATATATAATTTTGTCGGATATAAAACCGGAGCGGATGGAAAAATTGATTATGACGCGCTGGAAAAAATGGCTATTGCGGAAAAGCCGAAAATGATTTTAGCGGGATTTTCGGCTTACACTAGGCAATTGAATTACAAAAAATTTCAACAAATCGCCAAGAAAGTCGGGGCGATCACGATGATTGATATTGCGCACATTGCGGGGCTGATTGCCGGAGGCGCAATTCCCAATCCGGTTCCATATTTTGACATCGTGACGACGACTACTCATAAAACCCTTCGCGGGCCGCGTGGTGGAATGATTATGTGCAGAGAAAAATTTGCCAAAGCGGTTGACAAAGCAACTTTTCCGGGATTTCAAGGTGGACCGCATATGAACAATGTTGCCGCCAAAGCGGTGGCTTTCGGCGAAGCGCTCAAACCATCTTTCAAAAAATATGCCTTGCAAGTGATTAAAAATGCCAAGGTTCTGGAAAAGGAATTGAAAAAATATGGATTCAAATTGATGTTTGGCGGAACGGATAATCATATGGTTTTGGCGGATGTTTTTGCCTCAAAGGGCGTGAGCGGAAAGGAAGCGGAAATAGCATTGGATAAAATCGGAATTACGCTCAATAAAAATATGATTCCTGATGATCCGCGCAGTCCGATGGATCCGAGTGGGGTGCGTATCGGCGTGCCGGCGGTAACAAGTCGCGGAATGAAAGAAAAAGAAATTGAAAAAATCGCCAAATGGATCAATGATGCGATCGAAAATCACAAAGATGAAAAGAGATTGAAGGAGCTTCACAAGGAAGTTATAATACTTTGCAAGAAGTTTCCATTATACCCCCACACCAAACATGTTTTACGTATACATTCTAAAAAGTAAAAAAGATAGTAATTGCTATATTGGTTCTACGAATGATCTTAGAAAAAGATTTGCATTGCATAATGCTGGGAAAGTTTTTTCAACAAAAGCGAGGACTCCATTTGAGTTGATATATTATGAAGCATATAAATCAGAAAAAGATGCACGAAAAAGAGAACATAATTTAAAATTAAGAAGTAGGGCGTATGCTCAATTAAGAAAGCGCATTAATACACGTTTAAACTTAAAATGATTTAAACATGTTTGGTGTGGGGGTGAATATGCGAAAGAAAAAAATCAAAGGAATAATTTTGGCAGGAGGATCGAATACGCGGCTTTATCCATTGACGGCAACAACCTCCAAGCAACTGCTCCCGATTTATGATCGACAGATGATTTTTTATCCGATCAATGTTTTGATCAAAGCGGGAATAAGAGATATTCTTATTATCGTAGCGCCGGAACACAGTGGGCAATTTTTGAATCTTCTGGGTTCGATTTTTGAAAAATATAATATTCATATTGAGTTCAAAGTGCAGAAAATCCCCCGCGGTTTGGCAGATGCTTTTATTATGGGAGAAGATTTTATCGATGAGGGAAATGTGGCGATGATTTTGGGAGATAATATTTTCGAGGATGATTTGGGAAAAGCGATTCGCGGATTTGAAAAAGGTGGAATGGTTTTTGCCAAAGAAGTTGAGGATGACCCGAGTCGTTATGGAATAATTGAATTTGACGCAAATGGAAAAGCGATTTCAATCGAAGAAAAGCCGGAAAATCCCAAAAGCAATTTTTGTGTTACGGGAGCGTATGTTTTTGACAATCGGGTGGTTGAAATTGCGAAAAGTCTCACGCCTTCAAGCAGGGGGGAGATCGAAATTACCGATGTGAATAAAAAATATTTGGAAATGGGCGAGCTTGCCGTCAACAAGCTTGCGGGGCAGTGGATGGACGCGGGAACCTTTGATTCCCTTTTGGAAGCGTCAAGAATTGTCAAAGAAAAAGAAATACACAAAAAATTCGATCCGATAATCGATGCGGCTATCGAAGAATTCAACAAAGAATTAAAAGAACTGGCCAAAAAAAGACTGAGATAAAATATATCATGGAAGAGAAAAAAACAAGAGCAACTATTATAGTGCTTAATTACCAAAAAGCCGGCAGAACGGTAGAAAATATCAAATCTGTTATTTCCCAGAGGACGGATTTTCGTTATAAAATTTTTGTTGTCGAAAATACCGCCCACAAAAAAGAAGAAGGAGGATTGATACAAAAAGAGCTGGACGGTTTTGATGATGTTGAGATTGTGATTAACAAAACTAATATCGGATATTCTCGAGGAAATAATATTATAAGAGGTCGCGAAGAGGGCGATTATATTTTCGTAGTTAATCCTGATATTATTTTTAAGGAAAAGGACTCGCTACAGAAAATTGTTGATTATATGGATATGCATCCGGATATTGCTGTTTTAGGTCCGCAGCAAGTGAATGACAATGGAAGTATAGCTATGAATGTGAGAGCTTTCCCAAGGTTTTATTTGCAAGTGGCAAGAAGGACGTTTTTGCGCAATTTTCCGATTTTAAAAGAGAAGGTTGCCTATGATGAAATGAGACATTTGGATTATTCGAAAGTTCAAGATGTCGATTGGCTGCAATCTTCCTGTTTTGTTGTTCGTCGTGATTTTTGGGAGAAAGTCGGAGGGCTTGACGAAAGATATTTTCTTTTTATGACAGACACTCAGATGTGTTTTGACGCTTGGAAAATGGGATATCGGGTTGTTTATTATCCGGAAGTGAAAGTGTATGCAGATGGCAAAAGGGTAAGCGAAGGGGGATTCTTGAAATTTTTTAGCAGTTGGGCTTTGCGTTGGCATGTTTTAGATGCTTTGAAATATCAAATTAATAATTTCGGATCAAAGAATCCAAGGGAAAAATATTATCAAAACAAAAAAAATAAATGAAAAATTTTGCCGTAAAATTTCAAAAAGCTTGGCGGATGTGGAAGAAGAGCGGATTTTTCAGGGGAATAGGCATCGGTCTTGGATACGCCCGCACTTTTTTGTCCGCATTTTTTGTCGGCGATGGGGACATCTTGTTTATTTCCAGCGGAGTGGGGGATGCCGCTTATTACCGCACGCATAATGTCGCCGAAGAATTGAAAATTCACGGCTTCAGAACCGCAACTACCATTTCTGATAATCCGAATTTGCCGAAATTTACTGACAGATTTCAGGTTTTCGTATTTCAACGAGTAGTGATGACTGATAAAGTGAGGAGGTTAATTGAGAAAATAAAACAGCAAAAAAAAGAAATAATTTTTGAAACCGATGATTTGATATATGACCCGCAATATTTGACGCACATGGATTATTTTAAGAGAATGAGTAAAATAGAGCAAGATGAATACAAGGATGGTATCGGAGCGGAAATCGTCAATGATCCTTATGTAAAAGTTTGCACGACCACTGTTTCTTATTTGGCGGACAAATTGCGAGAAAAAGGAAAGAGAGTGATTATTGTTCCTAATAAATTTTCCGAGCACGAACTTAATTTGGCAAACAAAATTATCGAAAAGAAAAAAAATAATGACGGATTCGTGAAAATAATTTATAGCAGTGGAACGCTTTCGCACAACAAAGATTTTGCCACTGTCAGAAACGTTCTGGTTGATATTTTGAAAAAACACAAAAATGTGAAATTGTTGCTGATGGGACCTCTGGATGTTCCTGACGATATTCCTTTGCCGAAAGAACAAGTGAAAATCATTCCGCGCGTTTCGCGCAACGAATTGTACGCGCAACTTTATCGGGCGGATATAAACCTAGTTCCTCTGGAAATTGGAAATCCTTTTTGTGAGTCAAAGTCTGCGATAAAATTTACGGAGGCTTCAATTGTCGGTGTTCCGTCAGTGGCGGCGCGCAATCGGACATTTTCTGAAGCAATTTTGGACGGAGTGGATGGTTTTTTGGCGGATAATCCGGCAGAGTGGATGGAGAAATTGGAAAAATTGATCGGGGATGAAAATTTAAGGAAAGAAATGGGAGAAAAAGCGAGAAAGAAAGTCATCAGACAATATACAAATAAAAACAGTCGCAATGATGAGTATTACGAATATATAAAAGGCAGATTGAAGCGATAGTACGACTTACACATTCGAAAAATATTTATCCGGTTTTTCGAAAAAACATCTTTTTCTCCGGCCCTTTCGACCCGCCTGCAACGCTTCGCATAGCGATACGGACAGGGGGACGCGGGCAAAAGCGAAAAAAATATTTTTTCAGAAAACCTAGATATTCTTGTTTAAACGTATAAACTGTAAATAAATGATGGAAAATTCGAAAGAAATATCAATAATCGTCACTTCATATAACAATCAAAAAAATCTGAAAAAAAGCATCGATTCGATTTATGAAAAATTTTCAGATTTTTTTGATTGGGAGGTAATTATTGTTAATAATGATGAAAAACAAATTATCTCGGATTTTCCGCTGGATTTTTCCAAAGTAAAAATAATTGACCACAAAAAAAATGTGGGATTCGGAGGCGGGATAAACTTGGGCGCCAAAGAAGCAAGCGGAGAATTTTTGTTCATATTGAATCCGGATACGGAAGTTTTAACCGATAACATCGCGGCTGTTTTGGATGAATTTGAAAAAGATAATGATTTAGGAATAATCGGCGGCGGAGTTGTTGATGAAAGAAATCGGCGGCAGCCATGGAGCGCCGGCAAAGAATTGTCAATTTATGATTTGATTAGAAATAATCTGGGCGTTAGCCGAAGTAAAATGATTTGGAATAGCCAAGAAAAATCCCAGTGCGATTGGGTTTCAGGGACGGCAATGTTTATTAGAAAAGATTTGTTTGATAGATTGGGCGGGTTTGACGGGAGATTTTTTATGTATTTTGAAGATATGGATTTGTGCAAGAGAGCATGGAGTATTGGAAAAAAGGTTTTATTTTTCCCCCGGTTTCAGGTTTTTCATCGTGGCGGAGAAAGTTATGAGGATAAACGACTACAAAAGAAACATTATTATGATTCAATGGAGCGATATTTTGAAAAAAATTATAACTGTTTTTGCCAAGCGGTTGTAAAAAATATCAGGAAAGCTATAATTAGAAAGTAAGATTACAAATTATTTTTGAAAAAATATGACAAAAAAGAAAATAAAAAAAGCCATCATTGCGGTTGCCGGATCCGGAACGAGATTGTTGCCGGCGACAAAATCTATGCCGAAAGAAATGTTGCCGATTGTGGACAAGCCAATCATTCAATTGGTAGTAGAAGAATTGGTGGAGGCGGGAATTGAGGATATAATTTTTGTCACTCGCTGGGACAAGAAGCCATTGGAAGACCACTTTGATCACAGTGTGGCCCTGGAAGATGATTTGAAAAAAAATAACAAAAATGAACTGGCCGAACAAATCGCAAATCTTGCGGAGATGGCAAATTTTATTTATGTCAGGCAAAAAGGTCCGTATGGAAACGGAACTCCGGTTTTATCGGCGGCAAGCTTGGTTGATGACGAACCCTTTGTGTTCGTATGGGGTGATGATTTGGTGAAGTCGGATATTTCATTTACCAAGCAGATGATTGAAGATTATGAAAAAAATGGAAAGTTAATGATTGGTGTTCAAGAAGTTCCCCTGGAAGTAGTGAATCGTTATGGGATCGTGAAGTTGAGAAAGGGCACTAATGAAATCGAAGATATTATTGAAAAACCTTCTGTCGAAGAAACACCTTCTTGTCTGGCTGATTTTGGAAGAATGATTTTGGATCAAAATTTTATTGACGTTTTACGAAAAACTTCTCCCGGAAAAGGAGAAGAGCTTTGGATTACCGATGCCATAAAAAAGTATATTCAAGACGGTGGAATTTTTCTGGCCAAAGAGCTTAAGGATGGCAAATGGCTGACGACAGGAGATCCGCTTAATTATTTGAAGGCGACCTTTCTGTATGCTATTGAGAGAGAGGATATAGGAAAAGAAATATCCGAATATTGTCAGGAAATAATCAAAGCTAAAAATAGAACAGTTTTTTAGGAGTTAAGGGCATTTGGAATATTTATGTTGATGTGCTAGATTGAAGTACTTTGAATAATAATAAAAATAATGTACTGGATTTATTTGATTATTTTTACTTTAGTCGTTTTTATTCCTGACATCGTTACAACGAGTGCTTGGGGATTGCCGGAGGAAAAAACCGAAGAAGGAGCTATTTTTTTACTCGGAATGGTTGCTTTTTATTTGTTTATTGTAAGAGATAGTCAGTTGAGTCAGAACATAAAAAAAAGAATTGATATTCAGGAAAAATATAATACCGTTTCCAAAGATTTAACCGAGTCTTATTCATATATCGGGGAAGTCAACAGAAAATTGGAAATCGTAGAAAATATTTCTTTGCGCCTGATTGATACTTCAAAAATAAATCGCAGGGAAAGGAATGAAATTGAAGAAATGATCATGGACGCGATTCGTCTTCTCGCTAAAACAAATAAATTTGTAATACGCTTTAAAGACCATGAGACCAATCGGCTCCTTAGCCAGATAGAAGGGGGAGATAAGGATTTTTCAGCGAGAACGAAAAACTTGTTCATTGTGATGAGTAAATCCAAAAGTATCACCAAACAAGAAGGTTTTTTGATTGTGCGATCGGCGAGAAATATCAAAAATGTTACCGCTTTTTTGGTTTTTGACGGAAAAGGAGAGAAATTGCCGGAAAACATTGAAATGATTCAGATGTTGGCGACGCAAGCATTGCTTTTGTATAATTTGGGAAGAAAATTTTGACATATTTTCACATTATTGACAAGTAAAAAGAAAGTATTATAATACAAATATGAAAGCATGCTTTCATTCTAATCAGTAATTTAAGAAGAATCGCTATGACGGAACAAAAGACAACCGACAAGGATTTTATTGAGCAAGTTGTAAAAATGCTCGTGGATAATCCTGAGGACGTGAAGGTTGAAAGAAAAATCGACGAAATGGGTGTTCTTATTACTTTGGATGTCAATTCAAAGGATATGGGAATGGTTATCGGTCGAGAGGGAGCGACAGCAAAAGCCCTGAGAACTCTTCTTCGAGTCATCGGAGCCAGAAATAACGCTCGCGTAAACTTGAAAATCAATGAGCCGGAAGGAAGTGAAAGAGCTCAAAGAAATTCAGGCGACAGAAAAAAGGAAGAAAAGAAAAGTATTGATGATGTGGTTTACGATATTAACAATTTGTAATTTTCTTTCGAATTAGTTTGCAATAAAAAACCGCTTGTTTTCAGGCGGTTTTTTGAGAGTGTTTTTTGGTTAGCACTCAGACTTGACGAGTGCTAATTCTCTGTATATAATAAAATTACAAAAAATAAATTGTGGAAAATTTTAAGAATATGAACAAGAGGCAGGAAAAGATTTTAGCCGCAGTAATTGAAGAATATACAAAAACGGCGATACCGGTCGGGTCGAAAATTTTAGTGGAAAAATATCTTTCCGAGGTGAGTACGGCAACTGTCCGCAATGATATGGCGCATTTGGAGGGTGAAGGATATTTGCAACAGATGCACGTCAGCTCCGGAAGGACTCCAACGGACAAAGGCTATCGTTATTTTGTCGAAAGCATAATGGACGACAAGGAACTTTCCAAAAAGGAACAACAGAAGCTACAAGCCGAGATGCTCAAAATGCAAGCCAAAAATAATCGTCTCTCGCGCACAACCGCTAAGCTGTTGTCGGTACTGTCGGGGAATATGGCAGTGAGCGGAATTATGGCTAAAAATGAATTTTCTGATTTTGGAATGAGCGAGCTTCTAGATCAGCCCGAGTTTCAAAAAATGGACGAAGTTTGCCGTTTAGCGGAAACTCTGGATTATATCGATGAACTTTTTGATAAATTATCAGCAGAAATGAAGGATGGTCAAACAAAAATTTTTATTGGTAAAGAAAATCCCATCGGTGAAATTTCCAATTGCTCAATGATTGTTTCGCCATACAAATCCAAGACCGGAGAAAAAGGAATTTTAGCGCTGATTGGTCCCAAAAGAATGGAATATGCCAAAAATAAATCACTAATTGAGTATATGAAGAAGATTCTCGGAGGAACAATAGCGATAATTATTATGATAAGCATAATTTAATAATAAAATTAATATGGAAAATAAAAAAAATAAAAAACCCCAACCATGGCCGATGATGCTTACTGTCAAAGCGGTTATTGTTAATGAGGAGGAAAAGGTGCTGTTGCTCCGGCGCGCCAAAAATGAAAAAACTCACGCCGAACATTATGATTTGCCGGGAGGGACGATGGAAAAAGGAGAGAGTGTTTTAGCAGCTTTAAAAAGAGAAATCGAAGAAGAAACGGGAATGAGAGATGCGGAGATAGAGTCGGTTATAAAAATAAGCGAGTATCCAGAGGGGCATGAAAAATTTGATGAGTTGAAGGCGTTGAGGTTTCTTGTTTATTGCAAGGGTGGCGAAAACGTGAAATTAAATCCGAGAGAACATAGCGGTTTTGAGTGGGTGGATATCGGCAAGGCGATTGAAAAAACAGAAACTGAAAGTGGTTTTGAAAAAGAAAAAAGAGATACATTACTTGCGGCAAAAAAGTATTTGGAAATGAAAAATAGTCTGGATGGTTGGAAGCGGTGCTTGGCGGATTTTGAAAATTACAAAAAGCGCCAAGAGGAAAGTCGGAAAGATTTGCTCAGATATTCGACGGAGGGTATTGTGATGCAGATAATTCCGGTGCTGGATAATTTTCAGTCGGCAACGGCGCATATTCCCGAAGATCAAAAAGACGGTGCTTGGGTGGTTGGAATAATGCATATTCAAAAGCAATTGGAAAATGTTCTGAAGGAAAACGGAGTAGAGGAGATTGATGTGAAAGCGGGAGATAATTTCGATACGAAATTTCATGAGGCGGTACACATAAAAGAATGCGCCGCTTGCGCACAAGGGAAGAAATTTGAAAATAAAATCAGTGAGATTATTTTGAAAGGATACAAAATTGGAGAGAGGGTTATTCGTCCGGCGAGAGTAGTAGTTGAATAAAAAAAGATGCCCTTTGTAAGGATCTACAAAGGGCATTCGTCCAGGAGGAGGCGCCTGGACACATTGAGGGGAAAAAATGAAGAAAGTACAGCGATTAAAATTTAGCGCATAATTATAATTTTGTCAAGTAAAATTCAAGTAATCAACAACTAGTAATCAGTAAACAGTAAAATTGAAAAATTTTTACCTAAGTTACGAATTACGAGTTGGAGTTACTATAAGATTATGGGAAAAGTATTGGGAATCGATTTGGGAACAACCAACAGTGCGATGTCGGTGGTGGAAGGTGGCAGTCCGGTTATTGTCGAAAACAAGGAAGGCGTCCGAACCACTCCTTCGATGATTGCGATGTCAAAAACCAACGAGAGATTGGTCGGGCTTTTGGCAAAGCGTCAGGCCGTCACTAATCCTGAGAACACTTTGTTTTCTATTAAGCGTTTAATCGGACGGCATTTTGATGATCCGGAGGTGGCGCGGGATATGAAAACTATGCCGTACAAGATTGTCAAGGCCGGAGAAGGTGTGAAGATTTTGATGGGAGGCAAGGAATATACTCCGCAGGAAATTTCTGCAATGGTACTGGGCAAATTGAAAGCGGATGCGGAGGAAAAATTGGGTCAATCAATTACGGAAGCGGTCATCACCGTGCCGGCATATTTTGACGACTCACAAAGAAAGGCGACGATTGAAGCTGGAGAAATCGCCGGACTCAAAGTTCTTCGCATCATCAATGAACCGACAGCGGCGGCGCTCGCGTATGGTTTCAATAAAAAGAAAGACGAAAAAATTGCAGTTTATGATCTTGGAGGTGGAACTTTTGATATTTCCATTTTGGAAGTTTCCGAAGACACCGTGGAAGTAAAATCGACCAATGGCGACACTCATTTAGGAGGAGACGATTTTGACCAGGTTTTGATTCATTGGATTATTGATGAATTCAAGAAGCAAGAAGGCGTGGATTTGAGCAAAGATCCTTTGGCGCTTCAGCGCATCAAAGAATCGGCGGAAAAAGCCAAAATCGAACTTTCCACTGCGATGGAAACTGAAATCAACCAGCCCTTCATCACTGCTGACGCAAGCGGACCGAAACATTTGGTAATGAAAATCACTCGCGCGAAATTGGAAGAGTTGGTTGGCGATTTGGTAGAAAAAACTTTGCAGCCAACCAAGAAAGCTTTGGAAGATGCTAAACTTTCCGTATCCGATATTAATGAAGTCGTGCTAGTTGGAGGAATGACTAGAATGCCCTTGGTTTTGCAGACTGTGGAAAAATTCTTCGGCAAGAAGCCAAACATTTCAGTGAATCCCGATGAAGTGGTAGCGATGGGAGCGGCGATTCAGGGAGGAGTTTTGCAAGGCGATGTGAAAGATGTCCTTTTGCTGGATGTCACTCCTTTGACTTTGGGAATTGAAACTATGGGAGGAATTCGAACTCCGCTAATTGAAAGAAATACAACTATTCCGGCAACCAAGTCGCAAACATTTTCCACCGCCGTGGACAATCAGCCATCGGTGGAAATCCATGTTTTGCAAGGTGAGCGAGAAATGGCAGCTGATAATAAAACTCTCGGCAGATTTATTTTGGACGGTATTCCACCATCTCCAAGAGGCATTCCTCAAGTTGAAGTTTCTTTTGATATTAATGCTAATGGTGTTCTGTCGGTGAAAGCTAAGGACAAAGCTACCGGTAAGGAGCAATCCATTCGCATTGAAGCATCAACCGGACTTTCCAAGGATGAAATCGAGAAGATGAAAAAAGACGCTGAAGC
>CAZRJL010000012.1:0-11289 GCA_964600645.1 uncultured Bdellovibrionales bacterium
GTTTATTTTGATCAAATTTTCATTTTGCGCGCGCTTCAAAATAGACTCGGAAAAATACGAATCGAAAATTTGCGGAAAAATTGTAATAATATCAAACTGCATAACTTTATTCTAACATTTTTAAGCAAATAAAAAAAGAGGAGTCGAGCCCCTCTTTGTGATACAGGCAGTATGGTATGCATTACCTTGCATAATCACAATTCTTACAAAACATACCCCCATTCTTTTGTGTTTTCTTGCAGGCTTTGCTTTCCGGATCATTATCGCACTTCTTGGGTTTCTTTTTCAGCGTTTGTTTTTTCACCATTGCAAATCCTCCTTTTCATTTCATCTTTTGATTGAAATTTGTAAGAACTATTCTTCATCTTTCTTTGGCACCGGATCATATCCTCCGTCGTTCCAGGGGTGACAACGGATTATTCTTTTGAAACCAATCCAGCCGCCTTTTATGATTCCAAATCGATCTATTGCTTGATAGGTATATTCCGAACAAGCTGGATGAAAGCGGCAAAAACGCTCCGAAATCAGCCAACTGAAAACACCTTGATCGGGCGACAAAATTTTTTGATAAAATCTGATAAGCAATAAAAAAACTTTTCTTGCCCCGTTATTTTTTTTCATCTTAAATTTTATAAGTTTAAATTAATTTCCCTATAATTCAAAACATATTCCTATTTTATTGATTATAAAAAAATTTTACGGGGTTCATATCTCAATCCTATTTCCCATTCCTTGTTTTGTCAATAAAACACTTTGAGTGTATAATATATCTGAAAATAGAACTAATACAAAAAAAAATGCGCAGTGTAAAATTCAAAAATTTGACCTGGATTGATTTTGACAATCCTACCGTTGATGACGTTGACTATTTGCGGGAAAATTTCAACATTCATCCTATTCCGATTGAAGAATTTATTACTCCGACTATTCGTCCCAAGGCGACTCAATATGACAACTGTCTTTTTTTAACTGTTCACATTCCTCTTTTTGATACTAATGACCGCACAACCTATACCGGCGAGTTAGATATTATCCTAACGAAAGACCATTTGATTACCGGTCACAAATATGACATATTCCAGTTGACATCCTTTTTTGATTCACTGAAAAAAAGCGAGGGAAAACGTCGCCTATATATGAGTCAAACCCCATCCCACCTGCTTTATCAACTCTTGGAAATATTAATTGATTCTTGTTTTCCCAGACTGCAACATATTTCCGATACACTTGCCAAAATTGAAAAAAATGTCTTTAATGGAATGGAAAAGGATATGGTATACGAAATCTCCGTTATCAAACGCGACACACTGAATTTTCGTCGCGCTCTCAAACCGCAAAGATCAATCCTTGAATCACTGATACAAATGAATTCTCCCTGGATTGACTCATCAATAAGACCTTATTACTCCGACCTGATCGGAACAAATATCCGCCTTTGGAGCACATTGGAAAGCATCAAGGAAACTATTGAGTCATTGGAGGACACAAATAACTCACTTTTATCCAATAAATTGGATTTTACAATGAAAGTCCTGACAATTTTTTCCGCCGTAATGCTTCCAATGACAGTCTATTCCAATATTCTGGCAATGAGCGCCGATATTCCCTTTGGAAATAATCCGTACGGGTTTTGGATTCATATCGGAATAATGGGGATGATTTCCCTGCTTACTATTATTTTATTCAAAACCAGAAATTGGATTTAAAACTCAAATGATTTTATACAACACACTCACTAAACAAAAAGAGGACTTCAAACCGATAAATTCAGGAAAAGTTGGAATGTATGTCTGCGGTCCGACTGTCTATGATTATATTCACATCGGAAATATCCGTGCCTATTTAAACGCGGACACATTGCGTCGATATTTGGAATATCTTGGCTATGAAGTTCGTTTGATTAAAAATATTACAGACGTTGGACACCTTACTGATGATGATATTAACCAGGGAGATAGTGGTGAAGATAAGCTTATCAAAAAAGCAACCATGGAAAAAAAATCACCGAAAGAAATCGCCGAATTTTATGAAAAATATTTCAAAGAAACGGAAAAAGAGATACATATCTTGCCGGCCAGCTATTTTCCGAAAGCCACCGCGCACGTCGGACAAATGATTAAAATAATCACCAAGCTGATTGAAAAAGGCTATGCTTATGAAAAGAACGGCAATGTTTTTTTTGATATCGAAAAATTTCCTCAATATGGAAAACTTTCCGGAAACACTCTGGAAAATCTCAAAATAGGCGCTCGTTTGGAAGAACATCCTGATAAAAAAAATCCGTGGGATTTCGCCCTCTGGCTCAAAGCCCCGGAAAAACATCTGATGCAATGGAAATCTCCCTGGTCGGTTGGATACCCAGGATGGCATATTGAATGTAGCGCAATGAGTACTGAATATTTAGGTGAAACTATTGATATTCATACGGGCGGTGAAGATAATATTTTTCCCCACCATGAAGCGGAAATCGCTCAAACTGAATGCTATACCGGCAAGAATTTCGTAAATTATTGGATTCATGTTCGCCACCTGCTTGTAAATGGAGAAAAAATGTCAAAGTCAAAAGGAAATTTCTATACTCTCGATAATATTAAAAATGAAGGATTTGACGCAATGACGCTCCGCTTACTTTTACTATCTTCTCATTACAGATCAAATTTGAATTTCACGTGGAATGGAATGAATCAAGCTAAAGCGAATCTGCAAAAAATTTCGGATTTTGTTTTGAATTTGGAAATTATGTCGGCGCAAGATTTGGATATAAAGATCTCCACCGAAATTCCGCTTGATGAATTTCAGAAACGCTTTGAAGATGCAATGAACGACGATCTCAACACTCCGCTGGCGCTCAGCATTCTATATGAACTCATCAATGAAACAAACAAAATAACTTCCGCGCAAAGATTGCCTTCCAAAAAAGCCAAGCAGATTCTTTCCCTCTGGAAAAAAATAAACTCAGTTTTCGGACTCAGGCTCAACGGTCAAGCGGAAATCCCAGCGGAAATTTTAGAATTGGCGAAAAAACGCCAGCATTCACGTCAAGAAAAAAAATTCCAAGAAGCGGACAGTTTTCGCAAAAATATCGAAGAAAAAGGCTACTTAGTGGAAGATACCAACAAAGGCTTTAAAGTAAAGAAGAAATAAAAGTATAAATATTACTCAAAGCGGAACGATGCGAAATATTATTGCTTTAAGATCTCAATTGCCCTATCTAATTGCGGGTCGCGATCATTATTCCAATCTTCATCCGTAAGCTCAACTTCCACATCCGGAGAAATTCCTTGCTCGTTAATCTGATTTCCATTCGGCGTGAGCCATTTGGCTACCGTGATTTTTACCGCACTGTTTTCCGACAAAGAAATCAATTCTTGAACAGACCCTTTTCCATAAGATTTCTTTCCGACCAGCGTCACATTGTCACGATTTTCTCGAAGCGCTCCCGCCATAATTTCCGACGCACTGGCACTTCCCTCGTTAATCAGAATTACGGTTCTGATCTTACTCAAAGCATCTCCTCCGGTACTAAATATTTCCTTTCGCTTTCCTTGGGAATTTTCTTCGATAACAACTGTTTTTCCTTTCGGCAAGGCTCTACTGGACATTTCCACCGCCGCATCCAAAAATCCTCCGGGATTATTTCGCAAATCAATGATCAGACCTTGCGTTTGAGATGGCATATTTTTGATCGCACTGTGAAATTCCCGAATTGTCGAATCCCCAAAAAGACTCACGCTGATGTAAAAAATATTATTTTCTTTCACTTCAAATTTCACACTGTCCACAGTTATGGTGTCGCGAGTAATTGAAATTTCTTTTGTCTCTCCTGTTTCCCCGCTACGAAATATCGTAAGCTTAACTTCACTTCCTTTTGAACCGCGAATTTTCTTCACTGCTTCATCAATTGTCATCTCCACCGCATCCTCTCCGTCAATTTTAATAATTTTATCCCCGGCTCGAAGCCCCGCTTTTTCCGACGGAGAATTTTCCAGAGGAGCGATTACAGCCAAAACTCCATCCCGAACTCCCAATTCAGCTCCGATGCCCTCAAACATTCCTTCTATTTCCTCATTAAATTGTTTATTCTCCTCCGGAGTAAGAAATACGGTATATGGGTCTTTCGTAGCCGAAAGCATTCCATCTATCGCGCCATAGATAAGATCTTGCGTTTTCAAATCTTTCACATCAACATATTTCTCCTTAAGTAATTCCCATACATTCCAGAACAAAGAAAAATCCACCGCATTATCCTTCCCACCCTCCTTGTTGATCAGGATGGATTCTTCCAATGGAATTTTTTCCATCGAAAATGACCGTGAATCATGCTTACCTTTTTCCAATCCAAACCAAAAACTCAAAATCAATAAAATGAAAACGAAAAAACTTCGGGCATATAAGCCGAAGATTTTTCGTTTTTCCTGCAAGTTTTGTGTGTTATTTTGTTCCATTATTCAGTGTTCGAAATTTAATCAAGCATTTTTGCAAACACTTCTTTTATTCGGTCATAATTATCCCCTCTTGGAAAAAGAATGTATCCTGCTTTCTTCCATTCATCTTCGGTTGGAGTATATAAAAGTCCTTCTTCAGAGTTTTCCAGAACTTTCTGATTTATTTTTACATCCCCTACCTGTTGATACAGCTCAAAAAATCTCTTCATTTCCCAGAGTTGCATATTGGTTCGCGTATTGTTTCCGAGGCTATCAAGCATTTTATTGACTGCGCCAAAATCAGACAACACGCCTACGCTCAATGCTTTCTTCTTAATTCCCTGAATGACCTCTTGCTGTCTGCGCGCGCGATCAAAATCACTGGAAGTAACTCGCGAACGGACATAACAAAGAGCTTGTTCCCCATTCAAAGTAATATCACCAACTGGAAGTTCGAAATCTCCTCCACATTCCAACCCATCTTTACTGGCATTATTGGCATAACAAAGCGGATATTTTTTCGGATTATCATAATATGTTCCATTTTTTCTGCGAATCCACTTTTCTTCGTAATTTCCCGACGGAATAGTGAAGACTGTATTTTTATCGCAACGTTGTTCCAATCCCTTAAATTGAAGAGCCTCACTAAAAGGTTTATCCAGATGAATATCAACACCGCCCAAGCTATCAACCAATTGCTGAAAACCGGCAAAATTGATACTTGCCGCATAATGAATCGGGACACCGACAACCTCACTGACAATCGTACTCATATCTTCCAACCCTCCACCCATTGTTCTTTCCTCGCCACTGGCATACACCGCATTAATTTTCGCTTGATACTCTTTTCCGGGGACTTTGACATAAAAATCCCTAGGAATGGAAAACAACGAAGCCTTGCTTTCCTGTCCTTCGACTTTCGGCTTGAAGCTGGCGATCATAATCGTATCCGCCAAAAGTCCTCCGCCTTCCACGCCTTCTCCGCGCATTCCCAGAAGAAGAATGTTGACTCGACCACTATCTTCACCTTCCAATTTCTTTTCTCCGATTGGCAATGTATTATATAAATTTTCCAAAATTCCCCCACTTCCGACTTTTTTCCAAACACTTCCGGTTTTCCATGCCATCACGCCAAAAACCAAAATCAAAAATCCGCCGATTATCAATAAAACTTTTTTCCATGTTTTCATTTTCTTCTTTCCCGACGGATTATAAATATAATCATTTCCCGCTTTCTTTTTATTTCCTAAAAAAGGCCACATTTTTTATTGTATTATTCGATTTATAAATTTATGCTGTTTTTTGATAAATTGATAACAATTTCTCGGCTGATTTTTTCCAAGAAAAGTTTTTTAATTGCTCTTTTCCGTGCAAAACAATTTCCTCTCTTTTTTTATCGTCAATAAAAAGATTATACATCTTTTCCGATATTTCATCAAGATCTTTGGCATCCGCAAAAACACAACCCTCTCCTCCCACTTCTCGCAGAACAGGAATATCGGAAGCCAACACTGGCGTGCCCTGGTTCATCGCCTCTAAAATTGGAATTCCAAATCCTTCGTATGCCGACAAAAACGCAAAAACCCTTGATAATCGAAAAATTGCCGGCTTATCTTCTTCGTCCACATATCCGGAAAAAATAACGTCTTTTTGCAAATCTTCCTTTTGAATTATTTTATCTATTTTCAAATCGAAGTTATGCGCCTTGCGATTACCGACCAAAACCAATTTCGCATTGGGAACTTTATTTTTCATCTTCGCAAAAGCACTGATAATTACCGGAATATTTTTACGCGGCTGCATTGTCCCAAGATACATAACAAACTCCTCTGGCAGTTGGTATTTTTTCCTGACAGCCGCCAAATCACTTTCGGAAATTTCTCGGCGAAAATTATCCGAAACAGAATTATACACAACCTCAACCTTTGCCTCCTCCACTCCGTAATGTTTCACAATTTCATCTTTCGTGAATTGCGAAACCGCGATAATTTTGTCCGCTCGCCAGAAACTAAACGGAATAAGAATGCTCAAAAAAAACAAGTCTGAGAATTTGATGAACTTTCTATGCACCTTGAAAGACACGTCGTGAATAGTGGTGATTATCCTTACTTTTCGAGGAACGAAAAAGGGGGTGATGTATTGCGTGTGATAGACTTCGACCGGATTTTTTCGCAAATAATTCGGCAGTGTCCAAAAATTCCAGATGAACCTATTTTTTGCTTTGAGTGAAATAATCTCAAAGCCATCACCCTCTGTTATACCCAAATCTTTTTTAATTTCTTTCAATTTATCCTCATCGGCTATATCCGTGAAAAGCTGAAAATCACATTCATCCTGTTTATTTTCCCGCACAATTTCTTGCAAATTTTTCACCAAATTAAAAAACACCACCTCATCTCCGGTTCTGTTTTTCCCAATATTTCGAATGTCGATTCCAATAATCATACTGCTTTAACTTGAATAATTCCTAAATACATCCACAAAAAGCCTAACATAATTCCGGAATTAAATAAATTCGGAATAATAATTGCGAATAAACTTAATGCCAGGAATAATCCAAAAGACGTAAGACGTAAGACGTAAGACGTAAGAAATATATTACTTAATATCATTATAAAACTCAATAATCCAATAAGCCCCGCGCCCAACCATATCTCAAGGAATATATTGCTGGCATTAAGGCCGTGACCAAGATCGTCCATTCCCAAAATCTGCGAAATATTTCCCCAGCCGATTCCCAAAATCGGATATTCTTTAATTTGCTCCCAGGATTTTTGATAAATCTCGGCGCGAATATTTACATTTGGATCATCTCTTTTGATTCGCGCAATAGTATTTCCTTGCGCTTTCTCGCTTTCAATTTCCTCTAAGTTTATGTGCCGGCAACCGAGAGGTTCCAATTGTTCTATGCGTTCTACTCGTTCTAGGCGAACTAATTGATCTGCGCTCTCTTGATTTTTGCATGCCACAGTAATCTCCTGCAATCCCGACCCTGTGCTTTGAATTCTGTTTCCTAACTCGAAATTTGTCAGAGAAAAAATTCTTATTAAAATAATCGCCGCAATCAATGTCATTCCCGCGCAGGCAGGAATCCAAAAAATCCGCACTTCTTTTGTTTTTAAATATCGCCAAATGATAAATATAAAAAACAAAACACTCACCACTCCTGCTCCCAACCAAGCACTGCGCGCGACAGTCAGAACGAGCAAAGTATATACCGCGGTAAGTATTAAATATAGAAATAAATTTTTAATTTTTAATTTTGAATTTTGATTTAATTTAAAATTTTGTAATTTAATAATTGAAAATTGTTTAGAAATTAGAAATTGCCAGTCAAAGGTTGGTCCGCCTTTGGCGGAGAAATTAGAAATTTTTTCCTCACTATTGCCAGTTTTGTTTTGAAAATAATATAATATTGAATACATAAAAGAAATAAGAAACACTAGAAATATCCCTAGCCAGTCCGCTTCGAAAAATGTCGCATTCGGCCGCCCTGGCATCACTTCAAAATTGGAAAGTCCGCGGACGAATCGCCAATTTTGCCAAATTCCATAGAAGATTATTACGATCGACGAACTCAAAAAATATGGAATTATTTTTTTTACATCTTTCAAGTCCTGAATAAAAATTCTCGTCAAAAAATACAGCGCAGAAAAACTTGCAATCACAACTGATTGTTTGAGCGCAACCCCCTTGGAAAGCGGACTCGCTAAAGCGCTGACAAATCCACTCGCAACAAAAACCAAAATCAACGTGTCAATCCAATTCCATCTTGGAAATGCAAATGGAAGTCGTTTGGTTAAATAGCGAATAACCACTGCAATCAAAGATGCCGCGCCCAGAAGTTGGTACGGCCGAATTGCAATTCCCAAACTTTCCGGCGCCAAATTCACATTCTCCAAGACAATCGTCCCCACAAAAAACAAAAACACCCACCCGGGACGATAGAGCGCAAAAATCAAAACCAGCACCACAAAAAAAATAAAATCCCCAACATTTCTCACCGGAAAAACCCCAAAATTAGAAAGCAAAATCAAAAAGAAAACCAAAAGAACATTGGTCAAAATCAACCAAGTTCTAATTCTAAACCTCCTCCCCTTTCCAAGGGGAGGATTGAGGAAGGGTTTCCCCGCATTGACAAATTGTTTGAAATATGAGAGCATTGGGAGTCAATGAAAAAAATAATAGTAGTCTTAACAATTTGTATTATACCATAAAAAATTCTTCGAGGGAGGAGAGTGAAATGGAAAAAGCAAAAATTGGTTTTATTATAGAAAAATCGAAAATAATTATTGTTCTTGTAGCCGTATTAATCATTCTGGCGGTCAACTACGTAGCAATTCTTTCCGCTCGAAGGACAATCGAGCAGAAGGACGCCCGCATCGCCGAGTTAGAGGAAGGCTCTTTCATGCCTATCTTCGTAGAGAGTTCGCAGGTTGAGAGTATTAATGTAGATATAGTTAGTCCGGCAAGCCCACCATCAGATCATCCTTTTCCGCTATTAGTGGAAAAAAATAGAAAATACACCATCCATCTTCGTAATGGTAGTGAAGTTGTTTTTTATAGCGAATAATCCACCCGCCGGACTACTACTCGGCAGATGCACACGTTGCGTCTGCCGTTTTTTTTATTTCCCAATCCTCTCTTGTCATTCCCGCGCAGGCGGGAATCCAGAAAACTAACAATATACACAAACCTACAACTCATCATACAAATCTTTCCACTGGGGATTTTTTTCTTCAATTAATCTCAACTTCCAATCTCTGTTCCATTTCTTTAATTGTTTTTCTCTGAGTAAGGCGCTTTTGACATCTTCTGTTTGCTCAAAATAAATCAATCTGTCAGTATTGTATTTTTTAGTAAATCCTCCAACTATTTTTTTCTTATGTTCCCAGATTCTCTTTTTTAAATTTCCGGTTACGCCGATGTATAACGTGCCGTTTCTTTGGTTGGTTAGAATGTAAACGCAATATATTTTCATATTCATCCTGGATTCCCGCCTTCGCGGGAATGACAAAGGAGAGCGCGGGAATGACGAATTAAATAGTAGAAATTAAATGGACTATTTTTTTCTAAAGAGATGAGAATTCTTTACTTTTCCGAAAAATACTCGATCATCTTGTCAGTAAATTTATCCCAGGAGAAATATTTTGATCTTTCTTTTCCTCGGCGGATGAGTTCTTCTCGATGCTTCTTGTTGAGAAGAATATTTTTCATTGCTCCGGCGATATCGGAAATATTGTCCGGATGGCAATATTGCACCGCATCTCCCCCAACTTCTTCCAAAGAAGAGTTGCGCGCGGTAACAACCGGCACACCCTGATTCATCGCTTCCAGAATCGGAATGCCAAACCCTTCATAAAAAGAGGGATACACAAAGACACTGGCGCCGGAATACAAAGCCGGCAAATCCTCCTGCGGGACAAAATCCAAAAGTTTCACGTGCGATACCAGATTCAATTCCCGCACCAATTTTTCCGCATCGGTTATTAGTGGAGCAAGTTGCGGAAGTAGCTTTCCACTCACAACCAAATCCGGAAAATGATTCAAAAAATGCTCTTGCTTATTTTTTTCCAAAAGAAAGCCGTAGGCTCGAATCACACCCTCGATATTTTTTCGCACTTCCATTCCGCCACCGGCATAAATATATCCGCGCTTAATATCATATTTTGCCATAATCCTTTCTTTCCTTTTTTCGGAAACTTCTTTTTTATATATCTCATCCGTATCAATATGATTAACAGAAATATCAGAAGCGCTCAACCTCAAATGACGAATCAAATCTTTTTCCGAATGCACTGAATTAACAATAATCTTATCAGCCTTGCTAATCGCTTTTTCTGTCAAATTCCAATAAACTTTTTTTCTCCAATTATTCAAATATTCGGGAAAAAGTTTTGGAATAATATCATGCACAAACATAATATGAAAAATCCCTCCTCGCCCTCTGGGAGAGGGGTTGGGGGTGAGGGAAGTCGGGCATTGATACAAACTCAAAAAAATATCGCATCTATCTCTTTTCACCCAGCTTGGCAGCAAATATTTTTCCCACCAAATCTTGCGAATCAAATCATCCCTCTTCCAAAACGGCAAAAAAACATGCTTTTGGAAATTCCCCGGCAAAGCCCAATTAATGTCTTCTTCCAGATACAAAACATACTGAATATTTCTCTCCAAACTCTTCCAATTCTTTTCAATCAACTTTTTCAAAAAATTGCTCGTCACTTGCCCGGTACCATTGCTGGGTTTCCGCAAAAAAGAAGCGTTGATCCCAATCTTGATTATCTTTTGTTTTTCTTTCATTTTTATTATAGACTGATGAGTAATGATATGACCCAATTATATCTCAAAAAAAATTAATTTACAATTCTATATATTCAAAAATTAGAAATTGGAAAATTGTTTGAAAATTGATAATTGAAAATTGAAAATTCGCCTTCAAACTTAAAGATACACACCATGTCTAAATTTAAAAATGAAAATGTGCGGTTGGATAAAATTAAACTAGCACTGGCTCCTATGGCCGGTTTTACCGACAAAGCGATGCGGCAAATTTGCGCGGAAAAAGGAGCTAACATCACATGGAGCGAAATGGTGAGCGCCGAAGGACTTGTTCGGCATAATGCAGAGTTTAATAAATCCCTCCAACTCGCCCAGCCTTTCGGAAAAAACGAAAAAAACTACGTCGTCCAAATTTTCGGAAGCAATATCGAATCAATGGTGAGCGCCGCCAAAACTATTGAAGAAAAAATTCAACCTCAGGAAATAAACATCAATATGGGATGCCCTGTTCCCAAGGCAAAAAAAGCAGGCTACGGCGCTTGCCAAATGGGAAATATCCCATCCATTATTAAAATAATTCGAG
>CAZRJL010000012.1:11299-21265 GCA_964600645.1 uncultured Bdellovibrionales bacterium
ATATTTCCACCCCCCTTTCCGTCAAAACCCGCCTGGGACTTTCCGATCCTGAGGAAATTTTGTCTTTTGCGCCAAAATTGGAACATGCCGGGATCGACAAACTGATTGTTCACGCCCGCACATTGCCGGGAATGTTTAATCAACAACCCGATTGGAAAATTGTAAAAAAATTAACATCCTTACTGAATATTCCGATTATTTATAACGGCGGAATTAAAACGCCCGAAGACGCGCTTTTTTATGCGCAAAAAACAACCTGCAATCAGTTAATGATCGGCCAAGCGGCTATTGGCAATCCCTGGATATTTTCCCAGATCAAAGAATTTTTCCAAACCGGAAAATATTCCCTCCCTGATGAAAAAGAAAAAAAAGAAACCATTTTACGGCATAGCAAATTGGTGAAAAAATATTTCGGCGAAAAAGGTTTCGTGATTTTCCGCACGCATCTGGCCGCCTATTTGAAAAATATCCCCAATGCCGCCACTTGGCGCGCCCAAGCCGTCCGCGTAGAAAAATTCAAAGACATCGAAAAAATTATTCAGAAAATAAAATTCGATTGATTGACGAAAAATTCAAAAGAAATATAATAATATTATTGCTTTTAATTAAAAAACTATGAAAAACAAAGAAAAGGTTTGCGTGATTGGTTTGGGTTATGTCGGTTTGCCATTGGCTGTTCAAGCGGCGCTCAAAGGTTTTGAAGTTTTCGGACTGGATATGGACAAAGAAAAAATCAAAAAAATTCAAAGTGGAAAAAGTCCGATTGACGAAGAATTTTTACACATCAATCTGCCGAAAGTCAACATCAATGCCACAACCGATGAAAAAATAATAAAGGATGCCGACATCATTTTGGTTTGCGTTCCAACACCGGTCGACAAAATGTTTTTCCCGGATTTAAAACCGGTGCGCGGAGCAGTAGAAGCTATTATTCGAAATTTCAAAAAAGGACAACTGGTCGTGATTGAATCCACCATCAACCCCGGTGTTTGCGAAGAAGTGGTTGAGCCGATGTTTGCCGAAGCGGGATACAAAATAGGAAAAGATTATGAAATGGCGCATTGTCCGGAAAGAATTAACCCGGGAGATCCGAAATGGAATGTGACGAATATTCCGCGCGTAGTCGGATCATTCACGAAAAAAGGATTGACAGTCGCGAAGAAATTCTATGAAAGTATTATTGAGGGCAACATCTATCCAATGAAATCCATTCGCGAGGCGGAAGCTGTCAAAATAGTCGAAAATTCTTTCCGCGATATCAACATCGCTTTCGTCAATGAGCTGGCAAAATCTTTCGACAAGATGGGAATCGACGTCAAAGATGTGATTGCCGGCGCATCCACCAAACCTTTTGCTTTTATGCCTCATTGGCCGAGTTGCGGAGTTGGCGGACACTGCATTCCGGTTGACCCCTACTACCTCATCGAACGCGCCAAACTTTCCGGTTTCGATCACGAGTTTCTCAAAATCGCCAGAAAGATCAATAACTCGATGCCGAAATATACCGTTGAGCTCTTGCAGGACGCATTGAATAAAATCAAAAAACCGATAAGTGGAACAAAAATCGGCGTTCTCGGTCTTTCCTACAAAGCCAATGTTGATGATTTGCGCGAAACACCGGCACTGAAAGTCATTGAAGCGATCAAGAAGCACGGCGGAAGAGTGGAAATTTTTGATCCGTATTTTCCCAAGATGTCCACAGCGAAGAACATTGAAGAATTGCTGAAAAAATCCGAAGCGGTTGTCTTGGTAACCGATCACAAAGTTTTCAAAGAAATCGACCCGAAACTTTTCAAAAAACACAAAATCAAAGTTCTCATCGACGGCAAAAACTGCCTCGACAAAGACGCAATCGAAAAACAAGGAGTGCTGTACAAAGGAATCGGAAGATAAATCCTGTTTGACAATAAGACCCAAACCCTTAATAATTAAACCAAACACGCAAAACAGCTCAAAAACTTGAGTCCAGTTGCGTTTTTAGCAACTTGACAATTGAATGAAAAAACAAAACTCAGATAAAGGAGAAGGAAATGGAGAAAGCAATAGAGCTAAAAAAGGGAATTTCTGGATTAAGATTAAGAAGTTATATTACCAAGGATTCAACAGTTTTCCTTGGTAAATATTTGCAGAAAATGTTTCTTATTTTTCTGCTGACTGGATTTTTGGCGAAAATGCCAATCATTCAGAAAATGGATTTTTCCAATCCGCTGATGATTGCAATTTCGGCAATTATCCTCATTGGCATTATCGCCTCAATCGCGACACTCTTTTCGACCAGAAAAGAGGCGACATTGATTGAAGAGATGATTACACACGCCAACAATATCAGCTTGGATCGCGGAGAAATCCCACTGGCGGAAAAATTTTCCGACTCAATTCTCATCCAGCACTTTAGGAAACTTTCACTGGCTAAACAGAAAAATTGGTCGGATGAAGTGAAGAACGGGTTGGATAATTATTTCGGAGAAATTTTTCTCCGTTCAACAAATGCAGTAAAATATCTGGATTACATTCTTGCCGCGCTGGGACTAATCGGAACGCTTGTCGGCTTCAAGCTGGCTTGCCACGAAAAAAGTTCATCCGTTGCTTCAATGCTCGCCGGAGCCGATCTGGCTATGGACACTACCATTCTGGCATTATACGGAGGATTGGCAATCCTGACTCTCAATAATGTTGTGGAATCGGAACGGAAAGTTTTACTCAAAACTTTCCTCGTAGTTCTGAGAATAAAAAAGGAGGATAGCTTATGAGAGAAGCCCTTCTAAGACGTTTTGTGGATTTTCTGATGATTTTTTGCATTTTTCTTATTGTCGCCATCCGTGCGGATGGTGGCAATAATGCCACTGAATTTGAAAGTGATGATCCGATTCCATACATTGATGTCTATATGTACCGTGTCGGCGAAGATTGCATCGCAAGATGCAATGATCGTGATGTGAGCTCAAATGAACTTAAGGATATCGTACTACTGGCAAGAAAACAACATCGAACCGTCGAGGTTCGATTCAATTCCGAAAGAAAAGTGTACAGTTATTTTCTCGAGAAATACACCAATGCAGTTTCAATGACCGGAGTTTTCTGGAGAATCAGAGAACTATCCGGCGGAATTTCCTGACAAGGAGGAGAAAAAAATGAGTTACCTGGAAAAATTGAAGTGCCCGAAGACGAAATATGTTTCCAGAACAGACAAATGCAGTAATTTCCAACCCAAGAGACAGATTACGAAATCTGTTCTCAAATGGTTGGGAGTGTTTTCCGTGATTGTGTTTTTTGTTGGTGGAGGATTTGCGGTTGAGTATGCCGTATCCAACGCAGCAAAAATTCATCACCCCTATCGAGGGGTGTATCATATTCCGTATTCAAACATCGAAAAGGATCTGCATATCCAATCGATTACGATTTCGTGGAATGATTTCGTTGATGGGACATTTGACCTCGGCGATACGATTTCTTTAACTCCAGAAGGAGAAGGCCAGCGTAAAGCTTTGGACAACCCAATTGGCTTTGCTGCCTGCAACTCATCGGAAAAGTATCTTTCGCGCACCACAGCAATGGATTGGGTTTTACCGTCCCGGCTTGCAAGTGCGGGGAAAAAACCCACCGAAATCGTCGCAACGGAAAATTTTTCGATGTCATTTTCGATCGTTCCGTGGGGAGATTTTAATGGTAGCAACGGCGCTACGGTCCATGGTTCAAGCTATCATATGTCCGACCCGTTTTTTGAAGCGGATGGAATGCAAGGACTCACAGGCTTTGACAGATTGTTTGCTGATGGAGAAACACGGCGAATAGATCTTTCAAATGACATCTTCGTCTTTCTCCGCCCCGATGTTCAGCGGAGGTGGAGACGAGACAAAACGAGTATTGAGCTCGGGACTCCGAATTTGGAGCCGGAAGAATCCCTTCCGGTTGCCTATTGCATTCTCACCAATCTTTATGATTGGAAAGAAGATAGATGGGATGAGAACCGGACAAAGGAACTCATCTTGAATCAATACGCCGCCTATGCCGGAGTGCCGCTTGAAGAACCCGAGAAACTTTCTATCGTCGGGAATAAGTTTAACACGAGATTCATCTATACGGGAAAACTCCCGGTGGATATGATAGTGGTAGGTTACAAAAAAACCGACAAAAACGGTCGCGAAATTGATGGATATGAGGAAGTAGCTGTTCCACTAAGAAACTCACGCAATGAACTGCTCTTTTTTGGGTCACTCGACCCGACGCAATCAATCATCATCCCGTTTTCCTATTTGGCGAAAATGAATCAAGATGATCCAATTGTACTTGGCGCCAAACGCGATAAGTCAATAGCATATCGCGACATCCTTGTTGCGCAACAGCAAGTCGAGGAAAACCGCCGAGCGAAAGTCTTACCGCTCTATCCCGGCAACGGAAATAACAATTTTGGCGACAGCTATTTGGCAGCATACGTCGTAAAAACGCCCTCCACTGAAAGACTTGCCAAGGAAATAATCGGAGATGCTTCAACTAAACCGGGGGCGCTCCAAAAAATTTCCGATTTCTCCGCCCGAGATTTGGACTATATCTCTGACAAAAAGGCGGATCCAAGTAAGTCCGGCAATTCCGGACCGGAAGAAATTCCGATGACATTGCCATTGGCGATGCTCAATCGCGGTGAAGACTGTGAAGGGCATGCCATTGCTATGGCAACATTATACTTTTCTGCCGAAAACACAGTTCTCGGCGATACCAGCACAGTAGCCATCGGCACCATCAATTATTTCGGCAGAGGGCACGCCGTCACCCTAGTTCAAGCCGAAAACATCCCATCGGAAAGAGTACTCACGGATCCATTTCCGAATCACGTGCTCATAGACGGATTTCCTTTTGTGTTCGTCGAGGCAACAGGGGAAACCAAACCCCTGGACACAAAAATCAAGGCGAATTCCGAAACAGATATGCTCCACCAGTTTTCATGGCGAGAGAAGGGATACGACAATCCCATTATCTCAGTTATCCATGGAGTTGGTCGCGATCGCACTATTCGAATGGCAGGAGTGAGCGAATTTGAATTTAACCACACCTCTACTCCTACTTCATTGCTATCTTGCTTGAAGTAGTAGCGCCAGATAAGCACCTAAGCAGTCTAGGACTCATGCAGGCATTGCCTTGTATTGAGTCCTTTTTTTATTAAAAAAATCTCCCCCTTTGGAAAAGGGGGATTAAGGGGGGATTTGAAAGATTTTAAGTAATGGAAAATCATACAATTATGGAAAGTTTTTCAAATCCCTCCCCTCGAAAACTCGGAACTCCCTTTTCCAAAGGGAGATAAATTTCCTTGCTTTTTGTGTGAAAACATACTAAGCTTTTATGAAAAGAAATAATTAGTTTTTTTAACAACTCAATATAATTCAAGAGGATATTGCAATGAAAAAATACCTGTATTTTTTTGCTTTGTTTTTTATGTTTCCAAAAGCCGTTTTTTCTTATGAAATTATTTGGCCAATGGAGCCCGACATAAGCATAGGGAAATATATTATCCGGATAAGTAAACACTCCCGGGAGTATATTTCGCAAGAATCTTATTCAAAAACAGAAGTTGATAATTTGACAGAAATCAGTGTCGCCACTCTTCCGCTTTATCAAAATGCACCAAATTTTGTTTCGGTTTCATTTATCAAAGATGGGAGAGAAGTTTCTCCATCCGAGGAAATTGTCCTTTTTCGTATCGGAGAAAACCAGACCGACTTCGACAAAGACGGGCTGGCGGAAGATTTTGAAAAAGAAATCGGAACCGATTCGAAGAAAGCAGATTCCGATGAAGACGGAATTCCCGATGGCGAAGAACTTGCCACTTGGGGAATTGAACGAGTCAAGAATAAAATCGATTTCGATGAAGATGGAACTCCAAATATCATTGATCCGGATTCTGACAATGATGGAATTTTGGACGGAAGCGATTCAGATATCCGTCGAATTTACTTTTTCTATCGCTACCAAAACAAAGGAGCGAAAGAAAAAGATGAAAAGTTTGTGTCATTGAAAAAAAATGAAAAGGGAGAAGTTGTAGTCAGAACCCCTGAACTCAAACTGTTTTGGTCGAAAGTTCCAGATAAAAATCTCGATGGATATCTAATCCTTTATGGAACAGAAAGCGGAAAATATGACCACGTGATTGATGCAGGATTCACTCGCACATCGGAAAATCCCCAAACCTCAATCACAATAACCACCACGGTGAACAAGTGGCAAGGCAAGCGCAATATTACCTTCTATATCGCCTGCGTCGCCTATGATAACACAAAGAGTAAAAGCGATCCATCGAAGGAAGTTGTCTATTCCATGCCAAATCCGTATTTTAAGCCCCAAAAATAATCCGCCATCCCCCGCTACGCGCTACGCGCTTGGCGGGGTTTTTTATTTCTCAAAAATGGCATATAATAAAAACATTATATTTTCTCCCCCTTTGGAAAAGGGGGATTAAGGGGGATTTGAAATATTTTAAAAAACTATGAAAAACATCTACATCGTTATTCCTGCCTACAATGAAGAAAAAGTTATTGCCGATGTTGCCAAGGAAATTCGCGATGCCGGATATGAAAAAATTATTATTGTCGACGACGGAAGCGCAGACGAGACTTTTTCCGCAGCTAAACAAATTAATGGCGCCACGGCGCTCCGACACAAGCTTAACCGCGGAAAAGGCGCGGCTGCCAAAACCGGCATTGAAGCCGCCAAACTTTTGGGCGCTGATATAATCATAACAATGGATGCCGACGGACAACACGACCCCAAAGACATCGCGCGCCTCATCTCCCCTATCGCATCGGAAGAATGCGATGTGGTTTTGGGTTCGCGTCTGATGAATCCCGAAGGGATGCCTTGGTACAAAATCATTCACAACAAAATCGGCAACGCCATCACTTGGTATCTCTACGGCCTCTGGGTCACCGACAGCCAATCGGGGCTGCGCGCCTATTCCCGCCGCGCCGCCGAAGTCATCAACACGCTCGGCGACCGCTATGAATATGACAGCGAAGTTATCCGGGAAATATACAAATACCGCCTCAAATACAAAGAAATCCCCATCCAAGTCCGCTACACGGAGTATTCAATGGGAAAACTGCAAAAGCAAAGCCTAGCCAACGGCGTCAAAACCGTCTGGAAAATGCTCTGGAAACTAGTACATTAAAAAAACAAAATAAAAAAACAGGATCAACACATTTGCGCTGGTCCTGTTTCCTTCTTTTCATCAGCTTTTGATTCTTAATTCTTTTGCATAGTCAGCCAAATCAAGCTTTTTCGTAAGCCAGCTTGAAGTGCTGCTATTTAGGCCGAGAGATCTTCCGGCCTTCGTAATACATCCCTCATTTTCATCAAGAGCCTTTTTAAAAGAGCATCTTCTTTCTTCGGCACTCAAATCAAGGAAAGGAGCTCTGCTGGAATCTGAAAGGCTCGCAATGCTCAATGAGAAGGGTTTCCAGTCTTCATTATTGGAAAATAATGAACCCGAGAGTTGACAGTCCCATTCTCCACTCAGAAGACCAGCCGAAAATTTGAGATTTTTAAAACATACATCCGCCGGATCAACTGCGACAGACTCATCTTGATTGTCGCTTACCTCTATCGTTGCCGGTTCCGGCAAAACAACTACTCTCTCCTCATCTCTTTCTTTCGCCCTGCTGATCCTTTCCTTATCAGAAAGAAATAGGTGACTGAGGTTAAGCTGATAAGCCTTCATGGCAAGATCATTAACAGAAATTCGCAAAATCTTCGACGCCTCACTCAGACTATAATCAGCCGAGATCAACGCCTCTTGAATTCTTTTTCTTTCCGCATAGGCGAGGAAGCCTTCCAGGGAAGAATTCGGATTGATTTTTATCAATCCATCATTCGTAAAATCATCACTGTTTTTATCGGAAAAATCCGAAATAAGTAGCCTATTGCGTCCAGCTAATCCCATCTTCATGACAGCACTATTAAGAACGCAAAAAAGCTCTCTGACATTGCACGCCCTAAATGGACGCTTTTTCATTTCATTGGCAATATCCCGAAAATCTTCCTCAGAATTACCGGAAAAATCCACGCCCCTTTCGGATTGCAGATAATTCAAGTGAAATAATGTCAGGGTAGAAATATCCCCCGCCCTCTCTCTGAGCGGAGGAATATGAACCCTAGAACCGAAACGAAAAAGCAATTCGTTTGGAAAAGAATCATTCAAACTCTCGACCTTGACGTTTGTTCCCATAACAACAATAATATCATCCCCGTTTTTCTTCTTTCCTCCTATTGGATGATATTCCTTCTTTTCCATAAAACGAAGCAACACGCCCATATCCTTGAGGCGATGTGCTTCGTCAAGAAAAAGGATTCCACCCTTTGCATCTTCGACCTTCCCTGCTGTGTTTCTGAACGCTCCCGTATAGGAACCTCTGGTCGACCCAAATAGCAAGCTCGAAATGAGTCCGTCAGGAAGATCAGCACAATTGACAGGCACTAATGGAACAAACCCACCCCTTTCTTTTTTCAAAAAAAGTTTCAAAAATTCCACCGAAACTTCTTTGCCAACTCCGGATTCCCCAATGAGCATCACATCCAGCCCATACATAACCGCTAGACAAATCTCCTTGAGCTCAGATTCAATGCTTTTCGTTACTCTTCCGAATTCACCGATTGAATTTCGGAAAATTTCTTCAAATCTTGCTAAATCAATAACTTCACACATAATCCATCCTCCTCGTTTTGTTATTCCCAATCTCTGGAAGTCTAATATGCTCTTATATTTATTCCATTGTCAAACAACAACCGCAATTGTGTGGTTATTCATTGTCCCCTACAAACCGCCCTTTTGTCAATAAATCAAATCATTAATAGGATTAAATGATACGGAATACAATAAACGGTTTTTCCATCAATATTTTTCTTACTCATTTCATTTTTTGTCACAATTATCCCGTAGGATAGTTTGTTTTTTTTCATATAATCAGTCAGAGTGGACATTTTTTTGAGATTAAGATTATTCGAAAATTTAACTTCTATGGGAATTTTTTTGTTTTTTCCGATTATTATAAAATCAATTTCCTTCTCTCCTTGACGCCAAAAACTCAATGTATTTGACATTTCATTATTTAAATATTTTCGTTTCAATACATTATAAACGGCATTCTCAATAATTTTTCCAAAAATTTGAGGAGCTTCATCGAAATAGCGCGAATCATACCGATTCAAAGCGCAAATGAAATTAACACAAGGAGTATATACTTTTTTCAAGATCCTTCCACGCCTAATCAAGCTTTTGTGGTATTTGTAAAGCACTTCAATAACATAGCTTTCTTTTAAATAATCAATATATTTATTCAACGTCACGAAAGATATTCCCGCCTCACGTCCAATATTTTTCAATTCAAATATCGACCCTGCATTATTTATCATTTGCTGGGCTACCAATTTAAAACCATCTCTTTTTTCGATATCAAAAATGCGAATACAATCTTCCAATATTTTTCCAATTACCGATTCAGTTATATATTCTTGTTTTTTTTCAACATCTTTCAGTTGGCGCGCTTCTGGAAATTGACCCACGGTTATATATTCTCTGCTCAAAGTAGCAATAGCACTGCCAAAATGAGAATTATATATGCTCAATTTTCCAAATTCCCAAGGCAATTCAAACAAATCAAACTTTTCAATAACATCCGCCTTCTCTTGGTTGATTTTCAAAAATTCTCGAAATGACATCGGGGACAAATAAAAATCAAATACGCGACCAGCCAGACTTTCTTGATGTTTTCCTTTTAATAGCACACTCTGAGAACCGGTAACGATAAATTTTATTTTTTTTCCAGACAAATCATAATATTTTTTCAACACCGCTTGCCAGTCTTTTATATATTGAATTTCATCTAAAAAAATATAAATCTTTTCGTCCAATAATAAATTCGGTTTATTTAGGATATCATTAAAATATACAGACAAAACTTCGTCAAGAAATTCTGCTTTTTG
>CAZRJL010000013.1:0-20524 GCA_964600645.1 uncultured Bdellovibrionales bacterium
AATTCTATTGGCAAGCTCGAAAAGAAAAACATACTTTTTCACATTCCTAATCGGATGGACGGTTTCCATTTTCTTAATGTCTCTGAGACCAAACTGGCTCTATCTTGACATCCCGTCCAATCGAATTGCCAACTATTTTCTTTTTCCACTCATCATTATCTCCGCTTTTGCTGTTTTTTGGATTTTTTCATTTGCCAAAAAATATATTAATGCAAAAATAATTTTGCCAGTTTTTATCCTGCTTTTTACATTCACCGCATATAGCGGCTTTTTTGACAATACCCAATCACTTTCCTCGGCAAGCAATTCAACAGAAGCTCTGCAAACATTTTCCGCCTCCAAATATGTATCCGAAAAATCCTCGCCAAATGACAAAGTATTAAAAGATCATAACTATCTCACTGCCGATTCTTGGATAAAATTGTTTTTTATGCAAGACTATAACTACCCGCTTTCCCGCAGCTTTTTCAAAAGATATGAAGACCCTACCAAACCAAGGGAAATGTGCACCCTTTGGATGATTTCCACCCCCAACACTGATAATGGACAAAAATGCTTTTCTGATTTGGGAATAAATTTTATCATATTAAATCCAAACTATGACAGCGCTCAATTTGAAAAAACCGAACAATTTTGGAAAGTATTTTCCGGAAAAGATGTCGGGGTTTATTATCGAAAATAATTATGCAAAATAAAATAATACTTTCAATCGTAATATTTTTCGCCGCCGGCTTTTTCTTTTTGGCGCAAAAGGAAAGCAATCAGCATTTGCAAAGCAACCAATGGTTTTTGTCTTTCGAAAATCCAACCAAAGAAAATATTTCTTTTACGATTGACAATCAAGATAAAAAACAAAACTTCCACTGGGAATATTGGCGCGAAGGGGAAAAAATAACCGAAGGTAATTTGGAGATTGAAAAAAATTCCAGCCAAAAAATCACTGTCGAACCGATCGAAATTCAAGAAAAACGAAAAAATATAATCAAGGTTTTGGCGGATGAAAAAGAAAAAGAGATTTATAAAATATATTAACATCTATGAAAATACTACACGAACCAAATCCAGTTTTGCGGAAAAAAGCTGAAAAAATAAAAGATTATTCGAATAAAGAAATCCAGGAACTTATTCCACAAATGATCAAAACAATGCGCGCCGCCAAAGGACTAGGACTGGCCGCTCCGCAAATAGGGAAATCCATCCGCCTCTGCATCATTGAAGAAAGCGGAATTCTTTATATTTTCATAAACCCTCAAATAAAATCAGCTTCTAAGGAAAAAATAATCACCGAAGAAGGATGTCTCAGTGTTCCCGGAAAATGGCTTCCTATTGAAAGAAATGCTGAAATAAAAGTTCGTTATTTGAATGAAAAAGGAGAAAAGTGTAAAATAAAAGCGCGCGGACTTCTTGCGCGCGCCCTCCAACATGAAATCGACCACCTGGATGGAGTTCTAATTATTGATAAAAAATAAAAATGAAACAAAAAAAACCAATTAAATTGAGGGCTGTTTTTATGGGAACGCCCTCCTTTGCCGAGAAAATATTATCGTCTTTGTTGGAAGAAAAATACAATATCCTTGCAGTTTTTACTCAACCGGACAAAAAATCAGGACGTAAAGGCGAATCCATATCCAGCCCCGTAAAAGTGTTGGCGGAAAAAAACAAAATACCCGTAATACAGCCGGAAAAATTCGACGAGCAAGCGATTTTGTCTTTGAAAGAATTGAAGCCAGACTTGATTATAGTTGCCGCTTATGGAAAAATTCTTCCAGAAAAGGCCTTGGAAATTCCCGGGTTCGGATCCATAAACGTGCATGCCTCCCTTTTACCGAAATTCCGCGGAGCATCCCCTATTCAAAACGCAATTTTGTCCGGAGAAAAAGAAACCGGAATAACCATTATGCTTATGGACAAAGGAATGGATACCGGAGATATTTTATTGCAAGAGAAAATTTCCATCGATCCGAATGATACAACTCCGGATTTGACGGAAAAACTAAAAAATAAAGGCGCCGAAGCACTTTTGAAAGCCATTCCTCTATGGATTGAAAAGAAAATATCCTCAATCAAGCAAGATTCTTCCGAAGCCACTCTTTGCCAGCTCATTGAGCGTTCTGATGGAAAAATAATCTGGGATAATGAAGCGCAGGATATCTACAATCGCTATCGCGCATTCCATCCATGGCCGGGAATTTTTTCTTTTTGGGATGAAAATGGTCTGACAAAAAGAATAAAACTGCACAAAATTTCTCTGCAAAAAACAAATCCGCAAAGCCAGCACCAATTGGGAGAAGTTTTTCAAATTGGAGAAGAAATCGGCGTGCAAACCGGCAGCGGAGTAATTATTCTAAGCCAAATCCAATTGGAAGGAAAAGATTCGGTATCAGCAAAAGATTTTTCCAATGGACATTCCGATTTTATTGGCAGCATTCTGAAATAAAAAATGATGCAAAAAAACAAAAAAGAGAATTATATCGTTCTTGCCGGAATCGTTCTGATTGGAATAGTCTTTCTTATTACATTCATCCGTCCGGAAAATGAAGAAAAAAACGCGAATAATTTTCCAACAGAAATTCCTGTTGATTATTCAATTATCTACCCCAATAAATTAAGCGAAAAAATCAAACAG
Source organism: uncultured Bdellovibrionales bacterium (assembly GCA_964600645.1). Lineage (GTDB taxonomy): Bacteria > Patescibacteriota > Minisyncoccia > Moranbacterales > UBA9337 > UBA12151. The sequence continues at coordinate 2,627 of CAZRJL010000013.1, forward strand.
AAAGCAAACATTCAAATTCTTGATTTGCGCAACGAAGCGGACTTTGAAAGCGAACATATCTCGAATTCGATAAACATTCCCGCTAAAGATCTTCAAAAACGAGGCGACATTTTGGATTCCAAAAAGGAAACAATCATAATTGCCTATCCCGAAAGTAAAAAAAATATTTCCGACTCCGTAGAGCTACTTGAGAGAAATGGGTTTTCGAATATCTCAGTTCTGTATAATGGAATTGACGGATGGACGGAAAACTTTTTCTCCACAATTTCCGCAGGAGATCCGAGTTCCATCTCCGATCAATCGAAAGTTATCTACATATCCCCGGCGGAATTCCAAGCCGCATTAAACAAAAATGCTTCGCTTTTTATTCTGGACGTTCGCGATTCATCCCTTTTTAACACCGAAAACGTCCACAATTCTATAAATATTCCCGTCTCGGAATTAGAAAAACGAGAAGGAGAAATCCCAAAATTCAAAGAAATTGTCGTCTATGGACAAGACGCGATTGAAAGTTTTCAAGCAGGATCAAAACTGTTTGATTTAGGCATACTCACGGCAAAAACACTTGACGGAGGTTTTGATACATGGAAAGAATTTGTTTCAAATAAAACAGCAACAGAAGTAACAACCCCTACTGAATCAAATCAAAATCAGTCCGCCAAATAGATCTTGAGATAAAATTACACACTGCACAATCAATCCGACAAAAAACGCCCGCGAAATACCGGAGCGTTTTTTGACCCGATAAACCGTGCGCTTGAAAAAATTTGACAAATAAAAATATCTGCTTTATTATACCTATACCCTAGGTATAGGATTTTAATTAATTAAGTAATATCACTATGAAAAAATCAACTGGCAACCAAGAGCGTATTCTCATCGCTCTCAAAAAAGCTCGCACTTCGCTGGAAAAAATAATTCCGATGGTCGAGCAAGAAAAAAATTGTTTTTCCATTATCCAACAAAATCTGGCAATTATCGGCCTACTGAAAAACACCAATCTTCTAATGTTGGAAAGCTATATGCACCAGCATATTAATGGCACCAATAAAAATAAGATATCCCGCCGCGACCTCGAAACGATGCAAGCGGAAATCCTGAAAATCGTCCGCACCGCGCAGAACAAATAACCTAATTTATATTTTAAAAAAAATATGCTTAAAAAGAAGTCCTTCTTTGCGTTTATCGCGATCGCCGGCATCGGTGGTGCTTTTTTGTTTTTCCATAACGCCTTCCCTAAAACCATAGCGGGAAATAGTGCTCCCGCTAAAAAAGTGGTTGCATCCCCTATCGCGCTTTCCAAATTTTCACCAGAAAACCCTTACTGCGCTTTCGCGGTCGGCGAAAAACGGACCGAAATCGCCCTAGAAATAAACGGCGTAATCCAACAACTTTTCAAAAATGAAGGAGATTTCGTCCACGTCGGCGAAACACTAGCCGTCATCGACGACTCGACGATTGACGCAAGCGCGCGCGGTTTGGCACAAGTTTCAAACGACGCGAAAAAATTCGTCGCCGATACCGAAAAACTCTACAACCAGAAAGTCGACGAAGCCAAGGCCGCGCTGAAAAAAACCAAGAAGGATTTTGACGACGGCAACTCCACCGAAAAAGACGTGGACCTAGCCGAAGAATCGGTCAAAAGCACCAAACGCGCCCGCGATCTGCAAATTTCCGCCGCCCGCGTCCAAGTTTCCGAAATCGAAAACCAACAATCAATCGCCGATAGTTACGCGCAAAAGCGGACTATCCGCGCGCCTTTCTCCGGCACGATCACCCGCCGCCACGCGACGATCGGGACATTTGTCATCGCCGGAACCCCGCTCTATTCCCTTTCCGCTCCCGGCACGGCTGAAATAGAAATTTCCGCACCGAAAAATGTCGTCGAGAGGTTGTCCGTCGGCCAAGAAATAAATCTTATCAAAGAAAGTTCTGCTTCCGCGACCGGATTCGTCTACGCCAAAAACTCTTTCACTAACCTCGCAAACCAAAACGGTATTGTCCGATTGCGCGCCAAAGACAACACGCCCAATTCCATTTCAATCGGAGACTATATCTGCGCCCAACTGCCATTGGAGAATTCCAAAGAAACACTTATTGTTCCGGAAAATGCCATTTTGCATGAATTTGGAGATTCTTTCGTTTTCATCATCCAAAATGATATCGCCCGCAAGAAAAAAGTTGCAGTCGGCAAAACCAACGCTGGACAGGTGGAAATCGCTTCCGGATTGGAGCCAGGATATATCGTCATTATGGAAGGAATCCATGAAATCCACGCGGGCGACGTGGTAATTTATTAATTTTTCCAATATATGAACAACAAAAAGAACGCTCTTGGTATCTCGGGAAAAATCACGCGTCTTTTTCTCAATAATCGGGAATTGAGTATCCTCTCCATACTCATCATCACCGCTTGGGGTATCATAAGTTTCGTATTGATGCCCAAGCAATACAATCCGGAAATCGTCGCGCCGGCTTTTGTCGTTTCGACTGACTTTCCCAATGCCACCAGCCGGGAAGTTTTCGAACTGGTTACCCGTAAAATGGAAGATGTACTCAAAGAAATCCCGGAAGTGGATGAAATATCATCTCAATCATTTTCCGGTGGCAAAAGCGTCGTTGTCGTTAAATTTTATGTCGGCGCCGATTTGGAAAAAGCCAAAACCACCCTCAACCAAAAATTACGGGATAATATCCAATTGAAACCTTCTGGCGCTTCCGAGCCAGTCGTCCAAACGATGGATCCGGAAGACGTGCCGATTATTTCTATCGGTCTTTTTTCGGATGAATTTTCCGAACAGGCTTTGCGCAAGGCAGCAATCGGAATATCAGACAATCTCAAACAAGTTCCCGGCACTTCCAAAATCGAAATCAAAGGCGGCCGTGTCAATAACCTCAATATATCTTTAGACGCCGGAAAACTTGCCGCACTTGGAATTTCCCCTTTTGAAATCGTCCAAACCATCCAATCAAGCAACGGAAATTATGGCGTACATACGCTTAAAAACGACAATTATAATTCCATCCTGACCGTCGATGGCAATATCAGTGACGCAGAAGAATTGAAAAACATCATCATCCGCTCGCAAAACTCTTCCGTTATTCGCCTGTCCGATGTCGCCACTGTCGATTACGGACCAGGTGAAATCACCGACTATATCCGCTTACGGAAAAAGGACGATACCGACTCCGCCCGGCCAGTGGTATATATTGCTATTTCCAAATTGAAAGGCGTCAACGCCACCACAGTCACCAATACAGTCATCGCCAAACTAGATGAAATTAAAAATTCTTCCCTCCCAAAAGAAATCAAAACTGAAATCCTTCATAACGAAGGCGCGACCGCCAGTGAAGAAATCACCAAGCTATCGATTGAACTTGCCAAATCAATCGCCATCGTCGGCGCGGTTCTTCTTTTAATATTAGGATTGCGGAGCGCGCTTATTGTTTCTTTAGTCATCCCGCTAATCCTTTTTGCCGTTTTCTCCATTGGCAACCTTTTCGGTGAAACAATTAATCGCATTACTCTTTTCGCACTCATTCTCTCCCTCGGACTCTTGGTGGATGACGCAATCGTGGTCGTGGAAAATATCAACCGCTATTTCCGGATGAAACTCGGACTCAGTAAGACAGAAACTGTGGTCCGCGCCGTAGACGAAGTTGGCTCGGCACTTTTTATGTCCACTCTCACGATGATTCTGGCCTTTGTCCCAATGGCATTTGTTACCGGGATGATGGGACCGTATATCGGACCAATTCCTTTTTTCGTGCCGGTAGCGCTGGCGGCCTCATTACTTTTCGCCGTCACTCTCAATCCTTTTTTCGCCCACCTCTTACACAAAGAGAACGTCCAGGGGGGGGAAACTAATTTCATTAACCACGCAATCAAAAAAATCGAAACGGTCTATGCCAAGACTATCCGCGCCTTACTTGACCAATCGAAAACTCGGAATATATTTCTCGCCAGTACCGCCCTCGCCATCATCCTATCGCTTTCATTGCCACTGGCCAAAATCGTGAAATTCCGGATGCTTCCCAAGGCCGACAAGGAGCAGTTTTATCTTTATCTCGATCTGCCGGACGGAACTAATATCGAAAAAACGAACCAACTTTCCGCCGAGCTGGAAAAAAATATCCTCGCCCGGGAAGATATCGAAAGCGTGGAAAGTTTCGTCGGACAATCCCAAATCGTCGACTTCAATGGACTCTTCAAAGGCAGTTCACAGCGCGCGCAGCAAAACCAAGCGACGCTGAAAATAAATCTGACCCACCCAGAAGAAAGGGATGCAACCAGCGAAGAAATCGCTTCCGGCGTCAGGGATGTTTCCCGGGAATTTTCCGGGGCGCATCCGGACGCCAACATTAAAATCGTCGAGGATCCGCCGGGACCACCGGTCTTGGCGACGCTTTTTCTCAAAGTCCAAGGGGAAGATACTGAAAAGATAACCGCCATCGCCCGCGACATCAAAAAAACCGTTGCCGGAATCGATGGTGTTGTCGATCTGGACACTTCTATTCCGGAACAAAATTCCAACAAATCCTACCGTGTCAACATCGAAAAATCCCAGCAACTCGGCATCACGCCAAACACAGTCAACCAGGTGCTTTTCCTCGGACTGCGCGGCTTGCCAGTTAGCACATACCATCACCGTGACAACACGCTCAACCGAGCAAACGACCAAGAACAAATCATCATACGCTTGGACGGGAAAGACCGAAAATTCACGGAAAACCTCAACCGCTTAACTATCCAGAGTGCCGACGGAACACCCATTCCTCTTCCCGAACTTCTCATCAAAACTGAGATAGAAAAAGATGGAATGATTTATACTGACGAACGCCGGAAAACTGTTTCAATTTCCGCCGAGATGGAAGATCGGAGTGTGGTTTATGCCGTATTTGATATTTTTCCAAAATTACTGGATTACGAATTGCCAGACACCAAAGAAACAAAAACTTCATGGACTCCGCTGGGAGTAGCCTATACCGACACGGAAACCGGCGAACAATACTCCATTATGATCGACGGAGAATGGAAGCTCACATTGGAAGTTTTCCGCGACCTGGGCATCGTGATGGCACTTGTGATGTTTCTTATCTATTTTGTCGTCGCCGCCCAAACCGAATCATTAGTCATCCCGCTCCTGATTATGGGTAGCATCCCGCTTTCGCTCATCGGAGTTTTGCCGGGCTTTGCCATCTTAGGATTTGTCAAGGGAACATACTTTAATGCTACTTCAATGATCGGCGTCATCGCCCTGTCAGGACTGGCAGTCAAAAACGCCATTATCTATCTGGAATATCTGGAACCGCTCCGCCGAAAAGGCTTACCGCTCAAGGACGCGCTAGTCGAAACCGGACGCATCCGCCTTTTGCCAATTATCCTCACTTCGCTCACTGCCATCCTTGGCTCGCTCACAATCGTTGCCGATCCGGTCTGGGAAGGCTTAGCTTGGGCGATCGTCTTCGGACTCACCGCCTCGACCCTGCTCACCTTATTGGTTTTCCCTGTTCTCTACTACCTTTTCGAAAAGCAAAAATCCTAATGTCACAAAAAACAGACAATTCTTTTGCTATATCTGTTTTTTGATTTTCACTATATATGAAATTGACTTAGTGGTATAATACAAGTATACTTAACAATCAGAATAGACAAGTAAAAAAAATTATTTCTATGAAGCAAAAAATACAAGACATTAAAAATGAATACGCTAAAATCCAAAAAGAACTCAGCTCTCCTGAGATTATTTCCAATATGAAAAAAATGGCAGAGCTTGGCAAACAGCAAGCAGAAATGACCGAAATAATCGGAATAATTTTCGAATTGGAGAAAATAGAAAAAGAAATGCGGGAAAATGCCCAAATCGTGAACACGGAAACGGATCCGGAAATGAAGCAGCTGGCAATAGATGAAAACATTAAACTTTCTCCGAAAAAAGATGAGCTGGACAAAAAATTAGAACAAATGCTACTTCCCAAAGATCCCAATGACAACAAGGACGTTATCGTGGAAATTCGCGCCGGCGCCGGCGGAGATGAATCTGCACTTTTTGCCGGAGATCTCTTTCGTATGTACTCTCGCTTTGCGGAAAATAAGGGATGGAAGATTTCCCTTTTGAGCTCCAATCAAACCGGAATTGGCGGCTTCAAGGAAGTTATCTTTGAAATAATCGGAGCGAATGTATTTGGAAAAATGAAATATGAGTCCGGAGTGCACCGTGTACAAAGAACTCCGGAAACGGAAAAAATGGGAAGAATCCACACCTCCACCGCCACCGTCGCCGTCCTTCCTCAAGTCGAAGAAGTAGAATTCAAAATTGATGAAAAAGATTTACGCATTGATACTTTTTGTTCTTCCGGTCCCGGCGGTCAATCAGTCAATACAACCAAATCAGCCATTCGCATTACTCACCTTCCCACTGGACTAATTGTTTCTTGTCAAGATGAAAAATCCCAACACAAGAATAAGGATAAGGCGATGAAAGTTTTGCGTTCTCGTTTAGTTCAAATTGAACAAGAAAAAAGAGCCAAGGAGCTGGGAGATGCCAGAAAAAGCCAGATCGGAACCGGCGACCGCAGTGAAAAAATTCGCACCTACAATTTTCCACAAGACCGCGTCACTGACCATCGCATCAAACAAAATTGGAGCAATTTGCCGGCAATTTTAGACGGAGAAATAGAAAAAATTATTAACGCACTAATGGAAGAAGATATAAAATTAAAAATGCAACAATAACGGATAAAAAATACTTATCTATTTTTTTGATGAAAAAAATTGTTGCATGCGCCCTCCAATGAAACCATACACGGTCCGACTGGGTTTTCCGGAGTGCATTTTTTGCCGAACATTGGACATTTTTTTGGCAAAATCAACCCGCGCACCACTTCAGAACACCGACATCCTACCGGCTCTTTGGAAAGTGAAAAATCAATTTTGTCCAAAATATTTTTGTATTTCACTTTCGCGTCAAACTGCGAAAAAAATTTTTTTATTTCTAACCCCGAACCAAGAATTTCCCCAAAACCCCGCCAATTACCATCTCTAATTTCAAAAACCTCAAAAATCAAATTACGCGCCTTTTTATTTCCTTCTTTTTTCACCACTCTTTGATATTGATTTTCTACCTCTTTTCTTCTCTCTTTTATTTGCGCCAACAGCATTAAAATTCCTTCTAAAATATCTCGCGCTTCAAATCCAGTTATCACCTGAGAGACTCCAAGGGTTTCGTATGGATCGCTTCCGATTATAGCACTCACATGTCCGGGACTAATAAATCCGTCAATATTCACTTCGCCTAAATCCAAAAGCGCTTGCATTGCCGGAAGAAAAATTTTATGAGAAGAATAAGCCGTCATACCCTTTTTAATCGCCCAAGCCGTCATCGGCGCCGTCGTGTCAAATCCCATTCCAAAAAAAACCAAGTTTGGATATTTTTCTTGCAAAACCAATGCTTCAGAAACATCATACACTCCGAAAACTTGCGCGCCTTTTTCGCGCGCGTCATCCAAGCTGCCAAACCTCCCCGAAACGCGGAGAACATCGCCATATGTCGCCACCGGAATTCCCGCTAGCGCCAAACTCACGATTGCGTCAATATCTTTTTGCGCACTAACACAAACCGGACATCCCGGTCCGGTAATTAGATGAATATTTTTAGGCAAAATTTGGCGGATTCCGTTTCGACTGATCGCTTGCGTATGCGTACCGCAAACTTCCATCAAATTCACTACCCGCCCGATCTCCCCAGCCAGTTTATTAATCCTACTAATCAGTTTCTGTTGTATTCTCATCTGATTTAAATATTTTTTGACCTTCTTTTCCTGTTTTTTTATCCATAACTTCAATCGCAAAGCCGGCGTGGACGATTACGTAATCACCTTTTTTGGCATTCACCAAAGAAACATTCACTTCTTTTTCAATGCCGTCGAAATTAACGACCGCCAAGTCGTTTTTTATTGATCTGATTTTTCCAGGATAAGCCAAACACATAGATGCATTAAACGTTTTAAATGTTATAGTCGTTACAAACGAGTTTCTTATAAAAAAATCTACTACGATTATAACGTTTTAAGCGATTATAACAAATAGAACATCATATCTTTCCATCGCTTCCGAAATATTTCATTTTGGTTTTCACTACCTCCTTAATTGCTTCACGCGCGTTACCCAAAAGCCGGCGCATATCAAAAGACCCGCCGCCTTCATCTTTGAGCGCTACCATAATATTATTGATAAACGCCATTCTAGTGGCAGTATCCACATTAAAACAACAAATTCCTCTCTTAATTACCTCTTGCACTCTCCCGTTTTCCCAATCAGACGCCCCGTGCAAAATCAAAGGAACACTCACCACTTTATTAATCATTTCCAAGCGAGCATAATCCGGCTCTTTGCGTTCCTTGGCAAATCCATGGGCGTTTCCAATTGCTACCGCCAAAGCGGAGATCCCGGTTTCTTTGACAAATTCTTCTGCCTGTCCGGGATCTGTCATATATTTTTCCCATTCGTCATCATTCATATTAACTTCTCCAAGGTACGGAACGCTTCCCAATTCCGCTTGCACGCTCACTTTTCCGGCAGAATTTTCTTGGCATAATTTCACCACCTTTTTTGTCATTGCCAAATTATCTTCATATTCTCTTCTTGATCCGTCATACATTACCGAATCAAATCCGATTTCCACCGCGCGCTGAACCACCTCAAAACTCTTTCCATGATCCAAATGAATTCCCACCGGCACTTCTGGATAATAAAATTCTGCTGTATTTTTAATAATATAAAAAATATTTCTTCCGCCGGCATAATCCATTGTTTTTTCTGTCACTTGAAGTATTACCGGGGAGCGCACCTCTGACGCCGCTTGTAAAATCGCCTGTACCGTTTCCAAATTCACAACGTTAAAAGCTCCGACGGCATATTTTCCTTCCTTGGCTTTTTTCAAAATTTCATCAACTCCAACAATCATATGTTTATTTTATAAGTATAAGCATTATAAACATCAAAAACAATACCTTTTAGATATTTCAAAAAGATTTTCTGGCGATAGACTTTCACGCCCAACCAGCGCACCACCCATCCCGGAATTAACACAAACCTCTTTCATATTACCAGAAGAAACCGATCCACCGTATATAACCCTTATCTCTTCGGCAATTTTTAGCCCATATTTCATAACTAAAAATTTCTTAATAAGTAATCTGGCGCTCATTATTTCATTTGCTGTCGGAAAATGATCCGGGCGATTGGAGCTAATTGCCCAAACAGGCTCATAACAAATAACTACACTTTTAATTTCGGATTTGTTAACTTCTTCTAGACATTTTTCTAACTGCTCTATAACTATTTTTTGCATTCCTTCGCCGCTATTTTCTCCCACACAAAGAATTGGTTTCAATCCGCTCTTTATGGCTGTAATTATTTTCTTGCCAACCATTTCATCTGTTTCTTTTAAATATTTCCTTCTTTCGCTATGTCCGAGAATAACATATTCGGCACCTAAAATTTTTACCATCACTGGAGAAACTTCTCCGGTAAACGAACCTCTTTCTTGCCAAAAAACATTTTGCACGCCCAATCCGATTTTTGTTTTTTTCAGGTTTTTCGCAAAAAATTCCAAATGCACGAAAGGAACACATAGCACTATCTCTATGTCATCTCCGAGTTTCGCTTTTTTAATTTCATTCTTGATTGCCCTCAAATAATCATCCCTTTCTGAAAGAGTTACAAGATTCATTTTTAAATTTCCAACTATCAATTTATTATTCATAAGCTTACGGTTATTAATATTTCAGCCAAAGACTGACCACCCGAGAGGATGGCATTTTTAAATTTTCAACTATTATTTTATTCATTTATTATTAATCTATTGATACAGAATTGGAAAGCTTTGAGTGAGAATTTTTGATATTGATATGCCTTCGTACAAACCAAATCAAACCAAACAAAATCAATGCCCCGATCACCGCGTCAAATTTGTGAAAATATACTCCGAGCGTATCCCAATTATCTCCCAATTGCTTTCCGATATATGCCAGAATATAGCAAAAAGGTAATGATCCGGCGAAAGTATAGGCGACAAATTTTGGAAAATTCATTCTGGCAATTCCCGCCGGAAGTGAAATAAATGTTCGCACCACAGGAAGCATCCGGGAAATAAAAACAGCTGCATTTCCATATTTTGCAAAAAAATTGTCGGCAATATTTAAATCATGCTCAGTGACCAAAATATACTTTCCGTATTTTTCCGCCACCGGACGACCGCCATAGTATCCCACCCAATATGCCACCGCGCTACCCAGAACGCATCCAATCGCTCCGGCAAGAGAAACTCCCCACAAGGAAAACTGCCCGGCTGAAACCAAATATCCCGAAAATGGCATAATTATCTCAGAAGGAAGTGGCACGCACGCTGATTCAATTGCCATCATTAATGCCACGCCGGAATATCCCATCAAATCAATTCCCCAAATTATAAACTGCGCCAAAAAAGAAATTATATCTGAAATCATATTTTCTAAGATATACTATATTAAAAACCCTTAATTACAGTTGCTTTCGCAAATACTCTGCTGCTTTTTCCGGTTCTATTGTTGAAATTTCAATTCCGGTTTCCAATTCAAACCCCGCCCAACTGGATGTGTGCGGCAATATTTCAATATGCCACCTGTAATATGGATAATCTTTCCCGTCGCAAGGAGCTGTATGGATATAAAAATTATACGCCGGATCATTCAACGCTTTATATATGCTAAACATCGCCTTTTTGAAAACTTCCGCCAATTTGAGCTTATCTTCATTGTTGGTTCTCTCAAAATACGGCTGTTGATATTTCGGCATCACCCAAACCTCAAAAGCCACCCGAGAAGAAAAAGGACAAAATGCAATAAACCGATCGTTTTCGAAAACAACCCTCTTTTTATCTTGACTCTCATATTCCTCCATCACTTCATACACAAAACTATTATTAGCTTTGAAATAATTCTTTGCTCCTTCCAACTCCAATTTCACATACGGAGAAATAACCGGAATCGCCATCAGCTGTGAATGAGGATGAGCAATTGACGCGCCAGCCTCCTTTCCGTGATTATGAAAAATACTGATATAATTCACATCTCTATTTTTCATTAAAGACAAATATCGATCCTGATAGGCATCAAAAACTTCCGCGATTTCCACTTCATCAAGAAGTGCCATATGTCTTTTGTGATCTCGTGTCACCAACACTTCGTGATATCCGAATCCGCTCACCGCAAAATACGGTCCTTCCGACAACAATCCCATTTCACCGTCAGAAGAAAAAGCCGGAAATTTGTTCGGAAAAACTCGTAGCGTCCAATCTCCGTCATCTTGGCGGTAAATCAATACATCTTCTTCTTGATTAGTCTTTTCCGGCTCGCAAAAAAGACAACTGCTCGGATTGTCATTGGAAGGTTGCCGAACATTTTTGGAAAAATCTTCCGGACGCTTGGCGCGTCCCGTTGCAATTACCACCCAATCTCCGGTCACCAAATCCTGGCGAAGTTCAGAAACGTTATTGGTATTATTGTTTTTTTCTTGATTTATTTTTGTTTCTCCACCCAAGGTGGATATTTTTATCTCCATTTTTCTTTTCAAAAAATATACTTAAGTACCTGAAAGTAGTTATTTTTTAATTTCATATTTTCCCGTGATCAATCTCAATTTTGTTTTAAACAAATCAATCAACACTTGAATAAAACCATTAGGACCAGTCAAGCCAACTGTCGTGCCTTCTTCATTGAGCCAGCGCACCGGCATTTGTTTTATTTTGAATCCCATTTTTTTTGCCAAAACAATCAACTCGAAATCAAACCCAAAACGATCCACAACCATCCGACTAGCAATCTCTTTGGCCGCTTTATCGGTGAGTATTTTGAATCCACACTGTGTATCCGGATATGACCACAATCCTAAAATAATCCGAATAAGCCAATTGCCAGCATTGCCCATCATTTCGCGAATTTTAGGTTGATGAATTTGAACAAAAGCTCCTTCAATATCCCGAGAGCCAATAATGACGTCAAAGCCCTTTTCGAATTCCGGCAAAAATTTATCCAAATGCGTAATAGATGTTGACCCGTCTGCATCAAAAAATAATCGAACGCTTCCTTTTGCTTCCAGAAGACCTTGCCTAACAACATACCCCTTTCCGTGATTTTCATTATTTTCAATAACCCTCAAATTATTAATCTGCTGCGAATAATTCCTTGCGACTTCCGCGGTATTGTCTGGAGACCCATCCACAACAACTAGAACTTCATAATCGATATTCTTACTTTTAAGATATTTTTCAGTCTCCAAGAGATTTCTTCCAATTCTTTCTCCTTCTTTATATGCGGGAATTATTACTGACAAATAAGGTTTGTTTTCCATTTTTTTAAATTATAGTTTATTTTTTATAAAATTCATTAAATTTACTCTCAACTTTAATATATCACAAAATCACGCAAAACGCTATTTCAAATTATCCAACCACTGTTGCAATATTATTCTGGCCGCCTCTTTATCGTCAAAATTCTTGATTTTTCTTTTTCCCTGCTCGATCAAATTGGCATTTGCCATCTTGGTAGTAAACATTTCATTTTGATAATATGCCCTGCACTTAGACTTTTTTTCAATTTCCTCTCCTAATTTTTTGCCCTCAAAAATTTCTCCTTGTCGAACAAAATGCTCGGGAATTCCAATCACAACATCCGTAATATTTTCCTTGTGAATTATTTCCAACAAATTATCAAGCAAGTTCTTGTCATTTGCCATTCTTCCATATCCAAAAGCCATTTGCGTTTCGCCTTCAGCGATCGCCAATCCGATCTTGCTCTTCCCCCAATCAATTCCCAAATATTTTTTTTCCTGATTCATGGTTGTGTCAAAATCTCTGCGCCTTTTTCCGTAATCAAAATTGTGTTTTCCCAATGCGCGCTCAATTTTCCGTCCTTAGTCAGAAAAACCCATCCGTTATCGCCCAAAACCGTTTCGTATCCTCCCTCATTTATCATCGGCTCAAGTGCCAACGTCATTCCCGCTTCCAACTTCAAGTTCCCCATTCTTTTTTCGTAATAATTTGGAATCTGAGGATCTTCGTGCAAATTCTTGCCAATTCCGTGTCCGACCAAATTTCGAATTACCGAATATCCATTTCTTTCAACATATCTTTGCACCGCCTTAGAATATTCTCCCAATTTTTTCCCTGCTCTCATATTCTCAAATCCTTCATAGAAAGAATTTTTTGCCGTTTCAATTATTTCCTTAGCTTTATTGCTTATATTTCCCACCGCAAAACTTCTTGCCATATCGGAAAAATATCCCTCATATTTCATTCCAATATCAATCTTTAAGATGTCGCCTTCTTTCAAAATAACATCTCGCGAAGGTATACCATGCACAACCTCACTATTGATTGACACACAAATAGTCGCCGGAAAAGGATTGCCGGTTTCTCCTCCATAGTTCTTAAAAGCCGGGATTCCTCCCGCTTTCAAAACAAGCTCTTCAGCGAGCTTGTCTAGTTCCAAAGTGTTTATTCCTGGACGCACCGCTTTTTCCAATTCAATCATAACCTGCGCCAACCTTCGTCCGCCCTCACGCATTATCCTTATTTCATTTTCAGATTTAATCGTAACAACCATTTTAAAATTAAAAATTAAAAATTAAAAATTCATCAAAAGCCTTCATAATCCCGCATTACCATCTGGCTCTCAATCTGCTTTATCATCTCAATAACCACGGAAACTGCAATCAAAATACTGGTTCCTCCGATTGTCATTGTTGCGATATTGGTTATTCCCTGAACCACCAACGGTAAAACGGCGATCAATCCTAAAAACAAAGACCCGGAAAGAGTAATGCGATTTATTATTTTATTCAAGTACAACGCCGTAGATTCTCCCGGTCTGATTCCGGGAACATATCCACCCTGTTTTTGCAAGTTATCGGAAATTTTGTACGGATCAAAAACAACCGCGGTATAAAAATATGTAAACAGCACCACCATCACAAAATACGCCACGCCGTAGAAAATCTGATTTTGAAAAAGCTGGCTCACAAATTGAGCAGAATTTGCCAATACTTGATATTGAGAATTAACAAAAAAACTGGCAATCACTCCCGGAAAAAGCATAATCGAAATAGCAAAGATAATCGGAATAACTCCCGCTTGATTAACCCGGAGAGGCAAATGAGTGGATGTTCCTCCCAGTGTTTTATTTCCCCTAATTCTTTTAGCGTATGAAACCGGAATATTTCTCTGCCCTTCATTGACCAAAACCACTCCGGCGATAGTCGCCAATCCAATTACTGTAAATAGCAAATAACTGAAAAAATCCGCGCTGTTGAAGGTGGCGGCCAAGCGAGAAAAAGCACTGGGAAGACTGGCAACAATTCCGGCAAAGATAATCATCGAGACACCATTTCCGATTCCTTTTTCCGTAATCAATTCGCCAAGCCACATCAAAAATACCGTACCCGCCGTCGCCACCACAACAATTGCGAACATATCAAAAGATGACAATTCGCCCAAAACCTGCTGACTACGCAAAAGACTAATCATCGCAAAAGTTTGCATTGCCGCCAAAGGAACAGTAATCCAACGTGTCCACATATTGAATTTCTGCCTGCCGGCTTCGCCCTCTTCTTTGTAAATTTGCTCCAAACGAGGAACGATCATCGTGAGAAGTTGCATAATAATCGACGCAGTAATATATGGTCCCACTCCCAAAAGCACAATGGAAATATTCGAAAGCCCACCTCCGGAAAACATATTAAGAAGCCCAAACAACTGATTGGCATCAAAAAAGCTTCTCAATTGAGCCGTGTCCACTCCGGGAAGAGGAATATTCGCCGCCAAACGAAAAACTACCAAAAGCCCGAGAATAAACAAAATTTTACCACGAAGCTCCTTTACCCGAAAAACCTGCATTATTTTTTCAATCATTTTTTTATTGTTATTTCAAAATTACCCACCCGCTTCTTATATAAATATAAACCAAAAAGAAGATTATTTCAAGCCGATAAAATATAATGAAAGGGCGCCCAATTGGACACCCTTTTTTTTGAGAAACTAAGGCTCATTAATTATTTGCGCCTCTTCATACAATCAGCGCAAACTTCGAAAATTTCGACAATCTCTGCGATGGCCGAATTTTCACCAACACATATTATACGCCCTCCTGACGTATAATACTGCCGAATACTATCATAAATAAAAATAATTATCTTATTTCTCATTGAGCGTGGAAAATTATTCCGCATATCCTCGGTCGAGAAATAAATAATCACGTCTGCATCGCTCGGATTTGATGTCTCTTCGAAATCAAATTCTAACAATGCTTCGTACAACATAAATGCAAACATCGCACTATCTCCAGGAATGCATATTTTCAATTCTCCCCCTCCCTTTTTAAAGAAAAGAATAAAATAAAAAAAGAACGACGAAAACAACTGAATATAAAAATACACCAATCTCAAAAAATGTAAAGGCTATTTTTTCCTCTTCGCTCTTATTCTGTCATTTTCGGTCAAAAATTGTTTTCTCAGGCGCACATTTTGCGGTGTTACTTCCAAATATTCATCCTCCGCCATCAATTCCATTCCTTTTTCAATATCCAATTTCGTTGGCGGAATAAGCTGGATTGCATCATCCGTACCGCTGGCGCGCATATTGGTAAGTTGTTTTCCCTTAATCGGATTAACCGACATATCCTCGCCCTTGGAAACATTACCGATTACCATTCCTTCATACACTTCAACTCCCGCTCCGATATACAAAACTCCACGCTCTTGCAAGTTTGCCAAAGAAAATCCCAGCGCTTTTCCGCCAATCATCGAAATCATCGAACCGACATTGCGCTTTTTGATTTCTCCCACATACGAACGAAATTCCAAAAACCGGCTGGAAAATATTCCCTCGCCTTTCGTATCCACAATAAACTGACTGCGATATCCCAAAATTCCGCGAGTCGGCGCTTCAAAAACCAAACGCGTTTGCCCGTTTTTTTGTTTCATTTCAGTCATTATTCCCTGCCTTTTTCCAATTTTTTCAATCACCGCTCCGGACATCGTTTCCGGCACATCGATAATAACTTCCTCGAATGGTTCCAATTTTTGTCCGCCTTCTTCTTTGATAATTACCTGCGGTTGGGAAACCTGAATTTCAAACCCTTCTCGGCGCATATTTTCCAAAAGTACCGCAATGTGCAATTCACCTCTTCCATATACCTTATACGAATCCGAAGAAAAATCAATTTTCAAACCAACATTAACTTCCAACTCTTTCTCCAATCTTTCGCGAATTTGTTTATTAGTCACAAATTTACCCTCACGTCCGGCAAACGGCGAATCATTAACCATAAAATTGAGGGAAATCGTCGGCTCATCAACCTTGATCGCCGGAAGCGGAGGCTGGCTTTCATTTTCACAAATCGTCTCCCCAATAAAAATATCCGGAAGTCCCGCTACCATTACAATATCTCCAGCAATCGCCTCGGAAACATCTTCTTTGACCAATCCTTTAAAGGTCTGGATTTTAATAATTTTTCCTTTGCGAGTTTCTCCATCCGGTTTCTTGATTATCACTTCTCCGCTTTTCACTTTTCCCTCATAGACTCTTCCGATTGCCAAGCGTCCAAGAAAATTATCATATCCCAAAGAAAAAGGTTGCATTCGAAATGGAACAGTCGTATCGGATTTTGCAGGCGCAACTTCTTTCAAAATTGTATCCAAAAGCGGCATCAAATCCTTTGAATCATCATTCAAATTCATTTTGGCGATTCCTTCTCTTCCGATTGCATATACGGTTGTGAATTCCAATTGCTCGTCGCTAGCTCCCAAATCCAAAAACAACTCAAAGACTTGCTCTTTGGCAATTTCCGGTTGAGCCGCCGGCTTGTCAATTTTGTTGAGCACTACAATCGGCTTGAGTCCCAATTCCAAAGATTTTTTGAGCACGAAACGCGTTTGCGGCATCGGTCCTTCCTGCGCGTCCACTACCAAAATAACACTATCGATTGAACGCAAAACACGCTCCACTTCGCTTCCAAAATCAGCATGTCCCGGCGTGTCCACGATATTGATTTTTGTGTCCTTGTAAAAAATTGAAGTATTTTTTGAATAGATCGTAATTCCTCTTTCTTTTTCCAGCGCGTTGCTATCCATTGAAATTCCTTCATCACTCACCATTCCGGTTTGACGCAAAATCGCATCGGTAATAGTAGTTTTTCCATGGTCCACGTGAGCGATAATTGCAATATTTCTAATTTCCATAATTTTTTAAATAATAGGATTTACGCGTTTTAACAAAAAACACTAGGTCTTTCGAAAAAATGTTTTTTCGTAGCTGCTGTGTTCCAACGAAAAGCCGGAGAAAAAATATTTTTTCGGAAGACCGAACGAATATTTTTCAATCGCGTAAATTCTAAATAAGATAAATACGAATAAAAAACTGCCCGATCAAAAGCAGAATAATCATAACCTGATAATCATATAACTAAAAAAGTAATTTGTCAAGCAAAAATCCTGACTTTTGATCAGGATTTTTGTATATGAAGTGATTTTGACTATGCTATTTCTTTTTTGCTGTCGCCTTTTTCTTGGGCTTTTTCTCTATTTTTTCCTCAACTTTCTTTTCCTCTTTTTCATCCGCTTTTTTTCCTTTTTCTGCATTTTTCATCTTATCCGCTATTCTTTCTCTTCCACGTTTTGATGCTCCCGCAACCTTTCCTCCAGCCTTTTCAATAGCTGCCTTAGCTGAATCGGAAGTCAAGATTTCTCCATCCACCAAAACTTTCTTGGTTATTTTTCCATTTCCTAAAATTTTCACTCCGTTTTTAATTTCACTGGCGCGAAAAACCTTCTTCGCCACTAAAGTTTTGAAATTCCCAGATTCT
>CAZRJL010000014.1:0-19798 GCA_964600645.1 uncultured Bdellovibrionales bacterium
TATATCCAGTTTTTTGGCAATATCACTCAGTGAAACGCCCAAATAACCATCTTCGGAAAAAAACTGGCGAGCAGTGTCAATAATGTATTTCTTGGTGTCCTGAATGACGCCTTCCGGTTGCTTGGCGATTGTTTTCATACTTTCTTGGTTACTTCTTATTTACTTACCGATAGGTAAGCTACTTTCAGTATGCCCCAGGAGTAATTATTTGTCAATAAGTACTATATCTACTTTCAGGGCCACAGCAAAAATAACAAAAGAAATCTCCGATTTAACAGAGATTTCTTTTGGGCTTGTATTTGATTTATTTTTTGGATTTTACTCCTGCAAAATGACTACAAAGAAAGGCGCGCACTCCGAGGAGTATTTTCTTTGCAGAACGTTCCTATCGGAATGAGAATTGCTATGTGATCGACATCATGAATATGTTTTAATGGAGTTAAAAATTATATTTTCCCTGGATGTTCAGTCTCTGTCGACCCCCTCTCGCATTTCTCCCCTCAAATACTCCGAGCAAAGACCTGATTATATTTCCAAGAATCTTAATCGGCTGAAACAATTATATCTCGGAGCGGGATAAGTTACGGTAAAAATCCGGTAAAGATTCCGTCAATTTTGCAGGGTGTCTCAAAAATCGATATTTTTCATCTTTTTGAAAAAACCGCGCCGGGTGCGCGACGCCACTTTCCACCAGTTGATTATCCGTCCGTTTTTTATTTCTATCACCACCCGGCCGAATCCTTCCTCTTCGACCGATCCGATATCCTTATCGATTTCCGAAAGAAGCAGGTCGCGCTCCCGCTCTTCGGATATGTTATCTTTTTGTTCATTTGTTCGGTTCATATTTCAGTCGTTTTTTAAAAGCGATATGCCAATAAATGAGCGCATGCCAAGCGTGGTCCGCGCCGGTTGTCGATTCCCATTCCCTTTTCTCCTGGCCGTATTGATTGGTAACAGTCCGGGCGTACATTGTCTGGGCATGGTCTATCAGCATGCGAAATGTCGCGTTATCCGGCTTCATGGCAAATTTGATTTCTCCCCGGCGCAGCGAGGAAATGGTGTCGTCAATAATACGGTTTCTGGAAGTCAGCACCTTTATTTCTTCCTCAAAAACTTTGCTATCTTCCTCTTTGTCGTCATTCCAGCGGATCACTTCCAGCATTTTCGGATCATCTTTATAGAAATTCACATATACGCGAAACGGGAATTGGCGAGCCAGACGCAAAGCTTCTTCCGTCCATGGCATAGCATCAATAACGCATACGCGCACGTCATAGAACTGAATGAGCTCGGCCATGTATTCCCAACGCGTTTTGTTCGGCCGATCTTTGATCTTGCCGATCCAAAATATTCCCTTGGCATTGCCGATTACGATATGGTTTTCATCTCCGGTATCCGCGCCCATTACATTCCAACCGGACGTCTCAACTTCTTCGCTGGTAATGTTGCGGACAAATAAACTTTGCGGAATCCTTTGGTCGGCAGCGATATAGGGCAGTCCCAAGACGAAATTATAGAAGTATTGCTGGTCTTCCGAGTTGGCTTCTTCGTCGAGAAGATCAGCCGCGCTGCGCCATGGACAAATCATCTGACTGATCCAATATCCGCTTATTGGTTCTCCTGGATACCGGGCTTCCCACCATCCGGTGTCATTGACGTGCCGCGAGGTGATCTCACCATGGCATTTCTGGCAAACATAAATCTTGCGCTCCCGGTCGACATTCTTCTCCCAATCCATATGCTGCTCGTAATCGCAGTGCGGGCAGTTGAATCGCCAGTGTTTTTGATCGGACTGTCCGAACAATCGGTCGATCCCCACATCCGGCATGGTTGGCGTAGAAAAATAATGCTGGCTTCTTATTTTGGAAAAACCCATCCGGCTCGTATAATCGCGGATGACTTCAGGTTTGGATTTGTCGAGCTCGTCGTGGATGTTTCTGTCCGAAGTAAGCATAATAGCTTCTTTTTCCGTGTACGTTCCTTTGAAAAACAGGAACGATTTTCCAATCTGTTTCTGCTCCACCGAATCCACATCTCTTCCGCTTACACCTTTCATAACACAGGCATTCACTTTTATGATCCGGTTCACCTTGCTTTTCACGAATTCGGCCACGTCATCCACCGTCGGAAGAGTATAAATCTGGTTGATTCCCCAAAACCTCGCCCCGTGAATCGCCCGCAAGATTTCCATCGTGCTGGCTCCGATCTGCGAGCCCTTACGGATAACCTGAATCGGCGTGCGGTCGGAATAAATATCCAGCATAAAGCGATGATTCTCGAATTCGATCGGATCGCCGCTCTCGCTTTTGATTTTATTTTCCCCGATCCAGTAGAGAATGCTATTTTTTTGATTTTCCTTTTCTTTCATAAAAAGCCTTGATAGTGTCATCAATCTCCTTGCCCAGCGCTTCCTCTTCCGGAGTCGGCGGCGTTTGTTCGTCTTCGTTGATGCTCAATTCGTGTTTGCCGAGAGATTCTCCCATTTCGGTACGGAACATTTCCCATAACTTTTTTATCTCGTCGACTGTCGCCCCTTCACCATTTTTCATCTGTTTCTTGAGTGCCTGAAGCTTTTCCCAAAAAATTTCGCCGATGAGAAATACCTTCTTTTCTTTTATTTCCTGAGCTTTCTTCCTAAGCCCTACAAGGTCTTCGGTTAGTTTCAGGTCTTTTCGTTCGACCCAACGAAATTTCTTTGACCAATTTTCTATACTCGTATCGCTCGGTTTTTTCCCAAGTCTGTCGGCAAATTCCACCCAACTTTCACCCAAGTTTTGCCCAACCCTGTCCCAGAGGTTCAATGTCTTTCGGATACTGCCGGCTTCGCAATATAAAAGCCAAGCGGTGTACTGCTGCTCAGTTTCTTTCGGCATTTTGCAAGTTGTAAGATTTGGTCTGTTCATAATAAGCCGGAGACCATGGTAAACCCCGGTCGGTTGACCAGGGACCATAGTGAACCCCGGTGGTTTAGCTTTTTAATTTCACTTTTTTCCAGCGATTGCGGATAACGTCGCACCAGCACGGATCAAGTTCCAGAAGATAACAGACCCGTCCCAATTTATTGGCGGCGAAAAGCGTGCTGCCGGATCCGCCGAAAAAATCGACCACGATGTTTCCGATTTTACTTGAATTTTTGACGGCCCGCATAATGAGCCATTCCGGTTTTTCGGTCGGATGCGCCATTTTGGTAACGGCCTTCCTCGGCATTTCCCACACATCGCTTTCGTTGTTGTCGCCATAGAAAAAATGTCGTTCTCCTTTTTTCCAGCCGTACATAATCGGCTGAGCCTTAGTCTTACTTTTGCTTCTCTTAGCTTTCATGATCTGTTCATACTGTTTTTTGTAATCGCCCCAACCGATGGAAAAGGACGGCTTCACCCAGACCAGGGTCGATGAGAATTCAAAGCCGGAATTGAGCATTTCGTAGTACCAAAGCGAATAGCTTGTATATCCGGTGCAAACATAAATGACGGCGCCGGGCTTCAGAATTTCATGATAATTGGCGAATACTTTCTCACTGAACGCTTCGAAGTCCTCCTGGCTCTGTTGATCTCCCAAAATCCTGCCCTGCTCGGTCGGGAATTTGCCTTTCTTTTCATGACTGACATGATCCACATTGTATGGCGGATCGGTAAAAACCATATCGGCTTTTATCGCCCCCATCAGTTTTTTTACATCTTCGATTTTCGTCGCATCCCCGCACATAAGGCGATGCTTTCCGAGCTTGTATATTTCGCCGTATTTCGATTCCGGCTTTTTTATTTCCTCGTATTCCTCTTCGACCGTTTTTTCTTCCGCATCCGGTTCGTCGAGCATCTGGCTGTCCAGAAGATTACTGATCTCCACTTCATTGAAACCGGTAACTGTCAGATCGAAATCGGAATGATTCAGTTCCATCATAAGGTCGGCCAGTTTCTCGTCGTTCCAATCGCGCCGCTCGGCGATCTTATTTAAGGCCAAGCTTAATGCTTTCTCTTCTTTCTCGTCCAAATTTACCGAATCGATATTTTCTTTCGGTATCGTTTCCCAACCCATCTCTTTCAAAACCATAACGGTCATATTTCCTCCGACGATGAAATTCTCGCGACCTTTATGCGTGTTGACTGTTATCAGCCCGCGAAGTCCGAATCTCTCGATCGATCGCTTCAGAACGTCGATATCCCCTTGTTTTATTTCCCGCGGATTATATGACGGATATTTGAGTTCCGAAATTTTTATTGCTTTTTCATTTTTACCCATAAACGTTTGAAGAATAGTTTGATGCGAATTCTCAATTTGGTCCGCCTCGGCAAAGTTATGACCCGCCTGGCGATATTTTCTCTCTCCATCATTCCGATGCGCCGCCTTTTTTCTTCCAGCAGCAAATCGGAAGAAATCTCCAAGTTTTCTAAGGAATCATTCAGCTTGGGCGGACGAAGTTTTCTCCGGTAGAATTTTGGCTCTGACATATTCTTCTTCGATTAATTTTTTTGTTGTTAAAATGGCGTGTTCGACTTTTTCGATCCGCTCCCCGAATTCAGCCGTCACTTCTTTTTTTGTTTTCTGTCCGTCAAGGCTGAACGGGTTGAGACGCGGAACAATCACGTCATCGTCTTTGCGACCTTCCAGATTGCGAATGGCAATCTCGAGCCGCAATTTTTCTTCAAGCAGTGAGTCGTGAATCGACTCCAAAGTTTCCAGTCTCGTTTTCATATGATTGAGATTTCGAACTTAGTTATTTTCTCGTTCCACCGCCAGTATTCTTTTGTTGTGCCCGGCGGTTTGGGAAAAGCGAACATCCTTTCCTGATCGGATCTGGATCGGGAACTGAAGCGTTCCGTACTGACTTGGATGAAGCGGATTTCTTTCTTGCCGACCGCCACCAGATCCCAGCACCCGAAAAGATCCTGGGGCTGAAATTTGGCACGGCGCGCTTTTTCGATCCAGTAGCCTTCCTGCGAAATGATGTCCTGCGCTTTTTGCTCGATCAGTTTTCCCTTTTGTGTTCGATTCATAATTATTTGCGAATGGCGAATTTTGTTTATTTGTTCCGCCCGTAGCGGCATTGCCGCCGTTTTTGTATTAAAGTGAGGCCGATAAAGGTCTCTCGCTGCGCGGCAAATCCGGCACGTCAAGCCGGACACTGACCCGGGCTTTGCTCCTGCGACCGACAAGATTCATGACCGAGCGAATCGCTTTTATCGCGCGTCCGTCTTTCCCGATCACGATTCCGGCATCGCTTTGGTCAAGCTTCACCGAAAGGAGCACCCCCATCTCATCGACATGCCTTGAAACCTCTATTTTTTCCGGATAGGTAACGATGGCACGAAGGATTTCCTCCAATAAACTTTGATCCTGTTCCATAGAGTTTAATTTTTCTTTATTATTTTTTTATCTTTTCACTGCCTGTCGACCGCAGGCAAAGATACGGCTTGGCCGCATCTGAAGAATCGGGACATTCCGTTCCGAACGCCTCAGGCGTTGCCAATATTTTCATCGCTTTTCTTTATCGCTCTCATTATTTCCATCGCCACCTGCGGAACGATCGCATTGCCGAGAGCCTTCAGTCTTTCTACCCGATGCCTTGATTTCGTGAGTTCAAATCCGTCCAATTCTGCGGGTAGCCCATCATCCACTCCACAAAGTTCGGTTGCAACTTCAAGCCAGCTTCTTTCCCAACTTCTTCGTTCAAAACCTTTCCACCTTTTTGATTCGGACGGCTTCCGGGATTTCCCGCTCTTGGCGTGGGAAGCATTGCGACTGCTTCTTCCGGTGAAGGCATTCTTCCTCTGCGAAATCTTTCCGAACGTATGCTTTGCGTTGCTCTTGGCGTTCCCAATATTTTTATGAAATTGTCCACTCCGAGTTGCTTGCTGCTCGGTCCTCGGCTTTTGTAATCTACTTGAGTCGGTGTTGGAATCATTGCTAATACGTCTTTCACCTTTACGCCGAATCTCACACCCTTTCGATTTACTCTGCTCCATCGTCCGTTTTTCAGTTCCGCGTTTTTTACCGGAGCACCTTCCTTTTCGCTTACTCTCGGCGTCGGGAGAAGAGCATTTATCGCTTCTTGAACCTGCTCGCCCATATTGTGTTTTCCCCTGTCTCTCATCGCCGCCCGGCTGTCCTGAGCTTTCGGCGTCCCGAGCATCTTCGGCCACAAATGCGTTTTCCGTAAATCGCTTGCTCCTCCGGCCAGAAGCTGTTCGTAAAGATTGCCGGGTGGCACCGTATGGCGTCCCGTTTTGTTTCTGTTCGCTTGGCGCTTCAGATAGCTTTCGGCGCTTTTTCTTTCGATCGGACTTATCGCCGAGGGCGTGAGCAACAAACCAGATTCGGTCTCTTCGGTGCGGAGCGTTGACGGATACAGCTGGAATAATAAACGGCTGGACTTCGTAACCGGAATTTTCCAGGTCAGAACACACTTGCTCGAATACCATTCCGTTTTGCATAGTAAGCAATCCGCGCACGTTTTCAGCGATGACCCAGCGCGGCTTTGCAAGACGGATGACTCGAAGCATTTCCGGCCAGAGATAGCGGTCGTCATCCGTGCCTCTGCGTTTTCCGGCTTGGGAAAACGGCTGGCAGGGAAATCCTCCCGTGAGCAGGTCTGTATTTTTTGAGCCAGATTTTTCGTATGCCGTTTTTCTTGGCTTGGACTCATTTCTTGGTCCGCCCTCCCGGAAGTCGGTGTCGGCAATAGATTTGATTTCTTTGATGTCGCCATATATTTTTGAATTTGGAAATCTTAATTTTAATAATTCCCGGCAGTAGCGATCGTTGTCGCAGAAAATATGTTCCGACCCGGGCCAAATCTCTTCGACCGCCAGAGCGAATCCACCGATGCCTGAAAATAGATCCAGATGTTTCATGTGTTTTTGCCGCGCGAAATAACCATCGCTTTCTTGAGCTTCTTGAGCGCTTCGACCATGGCGCTCATTTTTTCCGATTCGTTTCCGGTATTGGAATTTTTGTGTCCGTTATACTCAAGGGCGATCCGTTCCAGGTTTCCGTAAAAGCCGTACTGGCGAGAACTGGCCTTGATAAAATCCCTTATTACTTCCCTGCACAATGCGGCCCCTAGGCTCGGACTCATTTCTTTTTTGTTTTCGAGAAACCATACAAGCTCCAGTTCCAGTTGAAACTCGGTGAGATGTTCAAGCGCCAGTTTTAGCAGATTGCCGTCTTTATATTTCACCAGCACCGGCTTGGTTTTTCTGATTGCCTGACACAGCTGTCCGAACTTCCAGAGAAAATATCTTGATGGAATTGTTTTTTTATTTCCGGCAAGCTTGCTTGTCCGATAGGACTTCTTTGTAAAACCGGTTTCTTTTGTAGCCCGAAAATTTTTCGCCCGAAGAATGTTCGGGGGTTGTGGATAACCTTCCATTTTTCCCACCCCCGAACTATTTTCGAGGGTAGCTTGTTCGGGATTTTTCAGACTCAACCGATAGAAAATTTTTCCGCCGCACTTCATGCGTTTTTGCGGCGAATCCAAAAGTTCGCCCGATTCGTCGTGAGCCTGGATGATTCTCAGTTCATCGACCAATCGCTTGAGAGAATTTTGAATAGCCCTGTCGCTCCGGTTTATTTTTTTCATCAACTGACTCTGGCTTATCCAGTCTTTTTCTTTTCTTCGTTTGCTTTCCGGATCCTCTATCCATCCCAGCGTTTGGTCGGCCACCACTAAAAGAATCCTTAATTCCACATCGCCAAGAAGAGGCATCCATCGGCGAATGATAAGATGCGGAATTTGAGTCGTATTGGGAATGATTGATTGTATTTCTGTTTCCATGTTTTTTTTGATGAAAGGGAAACAGCCCTCTGTTTCCGTACTGATTTTTTATAATCAGTAAACTATTCAGGGCTGTTAGAAATAAATCGGGAAATGAGCTTTAATATCTTCTTCCGCTTCTTCCTGTTCATGCAGATCATCGGGATCGGGATCGACCTGTCCCGAGCCGTTGCAAGCTTTGCAACATTTCCCTCCTGTTTCTCCGGTTCCGTCACATTCCCAGCAGTCACGCTTGTCGCCGGACAGAATATATTGGCGGATTTTTTCTTCCCTCAGTTCCTCGGGAAGCTCGTCCCATTCGAGATTGAATGCGTATGTCATATCAATAGCTGGCTACTATCGTGCAAGGCTCTTTGGTTTCCTTTTCCTTTTGCTCGCACAATTTCACAAAATCAATGAAACTTTTTTTAATTCTGTCGAGTTGCTTCTTTCTGACTTCCTTGTAAAGCCGCTTCTCCCGTATTTCGACCAGTTCGAGAGTTCGCGGCAACCGTTCGCGCAAAACTTCGGCCAGTATCTTCGCTTCTCCTTTTTTGGCGAACACTTCCTGGAAGAGGTAATGTGTCGCGTAAGGATCGCCTCGATACGCTTCCCGGAGATATCCGACGTGTCCGTGCACGGCGGAAAATCCGGTAAACTGCGCTTGTACTTGTTTGGGCGTCTGGTTTTTCCAGCGCGCGTAAATGTCTATTCCCATAATGTTTAATCCTCGGCAGGCTTCCGGATCCGATTCAAGCTTTCCGACTGAATCGAAGTCCGGACACCTGGTTCAATTTTCTTTTTATCCTCGGCCCGGTTCGACTTCCGGAGCCGTATTTCGTCCGACAGGTACTCAATCTGGATTTGATCACCCATTTTCCATTGGTAGCGATCCGTAAGCCATTTTCCCTCAAGGATCACCGCCGGAATTCCGTACCTGCGGTAGGTGACTGTGCGAGTCGGCTTGAGCTCTTTCACCGAAGGATACTCAATACCGCCTCTGCCTGAACTTGCCAGAACGGACTCCAGTATCCGCTCTGTCTTTCCGCGATAATTTGCCCGAGCGATATGAAGAGAATTATTGTGTCCAGCATCACCAGAAAAGTTATGACTTGCGTGATGGAGACCAATGTTTTCTTCGCGTGCTCGAAAGTGATTGCGATCATGCGTTTGGCTGATCGCCGGCCATGCGCTATGCATTCGGCCGGCGACTAGTTAAGTTGTTTTTTGACTTCGCCGAGCAGAGCTTTCCTGATCTGCTCGAAGACATAACCGGCCGCTTCCATTCCCGATTCTTCATCCGTGAAGTCGGTCGAGAGCCTTCCCATCAGTTCCCCGACCTCGTCGGAAATGGTTTCGTCCAAGTCGGAAGCCAGCAATTCGGCTTTCGCCCTGATTCGGTCCATCATCACTTTTCCGCGCACTTCATCGCGTATGACTTTTTTGACCTGAGTTGTATTTTTCATACTCGTGCTTGTCAACTTATGTAAACTTATGGCGGACTCTGGCGCCGCGTGCCTCGACCTGTCAACGAGCAGATTTAATTTTTCGGGAGACGAATTTTCGGCATAGAAAAAACCCGTGCTTATCGCACGGGCTTTTCCCTGTCTATCCGCAATTTTCGCGGAAATCGACTTTATTTTTCAGCTCCTACTTCCCATGACACTTCTTATATTTCTTTCCGCTTCCACAAGGACACAAATCATTCCGACTGGGAATTTTTTCCACGCGAATAGGTTTTTGTTTAGGTGTTTCTCCGCCCGCGCTGACAGATACTGACGATCGCTGATTCTTTAAAGTTTGAAATTGCTTCATTTGTTCATCTGCTCCTTGAAATTTCCAATTCTCTTTCTTGTCGTCAATTTGTGATTGCTCGATCGGGCGCGCCAAGGTTATTTTGAAAATTGTATTCACGATCGTCAAATGAATATTTTTTATTAATTCCGTGAAAAGATTGTAAGCTTCTTTTTTGTATTCAATTAATGGATCGCGTTGTCCATATCCGCGCAATCCGATTCCTTGCCGCAAATAATCAATTTGATCCAAATGGCCTATCCAAAGAGAATCAATTGTTTGCAAAATAATCATTTTTTCCACTTTGCGCATATTTTCCATTCCGATTTCCTCCTCCTTTTTCGCGTAAACTTGTTTGGCTTTTCCCATCAAATAGTCCAGCATCTTACTAACTTGAGTTGCATTGTCAATGCTTTTGTCAGAACTGATAATTTGAAGCTGTTTTTTGTCTGCGTCCGCCAATGGAAAAATTCCGGAAATATCACTTATTATGGTTTCAATATCCCAAGAACACTCGCCTTCGCCACAACGGGAGGAAATAATCATTTCCAGCTCTTCGGAAATATATTGAAAAATATCATTGCGCGCGTTTGCGGTTTCCAGAATTTTTCTCCGCTTGCGATAAATAACTTCTCGTTGCTTATTCATCACGTCATCGTATTCCAAAACGTGCTTGCGAATATCAAAATTAAATCCTTCAATTTTCGATTGCGCGTTTTCAATAGTACGGGAAATTATTTTATTTTGAATCGGCTGATCATCAGGAAGACCCAAGGTATTCATCAAATTTTTCATTCGATCACCGCCAAAGCGACGCATCAATTCGTCTTCAAGTGAAACATAAAACTGGGAACTTCCGGGATCGCCTTGTCGTCCGGCGCGACCGCGAAGCTGATTATCGATTCGACGCGCCTCATGACGCTCTGTTCCAATAATAAAAAGTCCGCCCAATTCTCGCACACCCTCTCCTAATTTAATATCTGTTCCGCGCCCCGCCATATTTGTTGCGATCGTAATGGCACCTTTTTGCCCGGCATCGGAGATTATTTGCGCTTCTTTTTCGTGTTGCTTAGCATTAAGAACTTGGTGTTTTACACCTTCTCTTTCTAATAATTCACTGAGATATTCCGACTTTTCGATTGCCACTGTCCCAACTAAAATCGGTTGCCCGACCTGGCTGATTTTTTTTATTTCTTCCATAATCGCTCTGAATTTGCTTTTTTCGGTTTTATATATAATATCCGGCAAGTCCTTTCTCTGCGCGCTGACATTTGTCGGAACCTCCACCACATCCAATTTGTATACTTTGGAAAATTCTTCAGCACTAGTAGTGGCTGTCCCGGTCATACCGGCAATTTTTTTATACATTCGAAAATAATTTTGGAAAGTAATTGTTGCTAAAGTTTTTGATTCGCGCTGAACAGCAACGCCTTCTTTCGCTTCAATCGCTTGATGCAATCCCTCGCTATACCTTCTACCCTCCATCAAACGCCCAGTAAAATCATCAACGATGATTACTTTGCCATCTTTAACAATATAATCCTTTTCTTTTTTAAAAAGAATTTCCGCTTTCAAAGATTGTTCCAAATGATGCACATAACCGATTTTTCCCGGTTCATATATATTTCCCACCCCTAAAAGATTTTCCACCTTTGATATCCCATTGTCCGTAAGTGTAACTGTACGCATTTTTTCATCTACCGCAAAATCATCCTTTTCTTTTAAGCGTGGAATAATTCGCGAAAATTGCTGATAAAGCTTGGTTGATTCCGTATCGGGAGCGGAAATAATCAATGGGGTTCGCGCTTCGTCGATCAAAATTGAATCAACTTCATCAACAATTACATAATTAAAATCACGCTGGGAATATTGCTCCAAACTGTGCGCCATATTGTCCCGCAAAAAATCAAAACCGAATTCATTATTGGTTCCATAGGTAATATCGCACGCGTAGGCTTCTTTCCTTGTAATCGGAAAAAGATTTTCCGTTTCCACGCTCACTTCATTTGCATCAATCAATCTTGGTTCATATTTATAGGATGTTTCGTGCATAATGCAAGCGGTTGAAAGTCCGAGAAAATTGAAAATCGAACCCATCCAGTTGCAATCACGTTTTGCCAAATAATCATTGACTGTCACAACATGAACGCCTTTTCCGGAAAGCGCATTTAGATAAATCGGCAAAGTCGAAGTGAGGGTTTTTCCTTCTCCTGTTTTCATTTCGGCAATTTTTCCTTGGTGCAAAATTATTCCTCCGATCAGTTGAACATCATAATGCCTCTCACTAATCACACGGTGCGCCGCTTCGCGTACCACCGCAAAAGCTTCCGGCAGGATTTCTTCCAAAATATTTTCTTTGTCTGTTGAATTTTCTATCTTCTTCTTGAATTCTTGGGTTTTCCCTCTCAACTCCTCATCATTCAGGCTGGAAATTTTTTCATTTAGAGAATTTATTTTATCTACGATCGGTTGAAGTTTTTTTATCTCTCTTTCATTGGATCCGAATATTTTTTTGAAAATTTCTATCATATTTAATATATCTACAAATTACAAATGCTACCCCCGAGTGGTAAGTAGGCAAAACCACGAATATACATCACAACTCTTAGTATAACAACTAAAAACCCCCGGGTCAAAAGGGAATTTTTAGTAAGCGGGATGTCAAGTTTTTAGAATCTGGCACCTTCGTCAATTGCCATTTTCTTTTTTATTGAACGCGCTCCTCTAACAATTTTAGTCCTAATCTCATCTTTCTTGCGGCGAATTTGGTTCTTGAGCTGTTCTTCAACTAAATCTACCGAACCCTCAATAGATTCAGTGATTTCTTCGGCGCGATATAAATTGCGCGGAGTCTTAATCATTACTTCCACTCTAAATTTCCCTTTTTTATCCAAATCGATTTCCATCTCAACTTTCAAAGTATCCGGCTTATTTCCATCATATTCTTTGAGTAACTTTTTAATCGATAAAATTCTTTTTTCAATATATTCACGCGTTCTCTCGTCGATCGTAAGCCCCTTGAACATAATGCGCATATTTTCCATATGTTTTTATTTTTAATAATTAAAATCCTACCAATTGAATCTCTTCTTGAAGTTGAACTCCGAACTTAGTTCGAACTTTTTGTTTTATTAAACTGCTCAATATTATAACATCTTCCGCTGTGGCGTTTCCGGTGTTAATAATAAAATTCGCATGTTTTTCACTTACCTGCGCTCCTCCTATTTTCTTGCCTTTCAATCCGATTTTATCAATAAACCACCCGGCAGAAATTTTATTTCCCTCAAATTTCGAACCAGAATCTTGCTCAAACATCCTGAGTATTTTTTTATCCTCCACGGAAACCTTTTTAAAGAAACTCCCGGCACTTAGCCCGTGTGGTTGTTGCTGGTTTCTCTTCCGAATAATATCTTTCATTTTTTGCTCGCACTCCTCAGGCAATCCCTCTTTTAGGTGAAGAACAACAGATAAAACAACTAAATCCTTCCTATTCTTAAATACGCTACTTCTGTATGAAAAATTACATTCCTCGTTTGAATATTCTTGAATTTCAAGATTTTCTTTATTTAGAGCCCTTACATTTTTAATCAAATCTTTTATTTCTCCTCCAAAGCACCCCGCATTTATTACTGTTGCGCCTCCGATAGTTCCGGGAATTCCAATTGCCCACTCAAGCCCACTGAGGCCATTTTTAACCGATTCGATGACTAGCTTTGAAATAGCAACACTCGCCCCGCATTCTACTTCTGTGCGTTCTGCGCCCCCTGTTTCTTCGGCAAACAGGCATATTTCGTGCTTCATGTGAATCACTATTCCGTCAAATCCCTTGTCGCTCACCAAAATATTTGATCCTCCGCCTAAAATAAAATGCTCGAGATCATTTTCCTTGGCATATTTCAAAGCGTCCACCAATTCTTCTTCATTTCCAACCTCAACAAAAAACCTCGCCTCCCCGCCGATTTTGAAAGTAGTATGCGGTGCCAAAATAACATTTTCCTGAATTTGAATAGTCATTTACTCTTGAAAAGTATTAATAAGTCCCGCAAAGTCATTATATCATATTTGCATAAATATATATGAAGTATAGGGAGGCGCAGTTTTGGAGGATTAGTAACGGGATACCGATTAAAAAATACCATTTTCGGCTTTTGTGGCGGAAGGCAAACATTCCGGCATAGACTCCGATACTTCCAAAAATCGTTGCCAGAAAAAACAACATTCCCTCTGAAATTCTCTCCGCCCCCACCCTCTTTGATTTCGCCTTATCCAAAAACATTATCAAAAAAGCAATCAAATTAACCGCCAAGAAAAATATTAAAATACCCAAATATAGTTTGTCCATAAATTATTATTATTTATTCTCCCGCCAATTATTATATTTTATTCCACCCCACTATCATACCACAAAAAAATCCACAGCTTCTATCTCGACGGCCGTCGAGATAGGGTGCGAAATTATTTTCTAAAATTCAAATAATTATTTACTTTTACTAGGACTTACACATTTAAACAGTAAGTATTAGATTTTACAAACAAATGATTTGAATATATTTTTTAATTTCGCTTCGTTATCAATCTTAATAGCTGTAATAATTCTAACATAATCATGGGCGGAATATAAATTAACAAGCTCCGCTATGGATTTTTCGAACGGATATGGAGAGACAAAAACGCTGTGCTGGAGTTTCGCAAAATCCAAGTCATATAAATGACTGCGCAAAATATTTCTAAATTCGCGGTCTTCCTCCGGAATATCAAAAAGGACTATTCTCCACTTCTTGTCCCACTTGTTCGGTTTTTTGAATTTTATCGAACTTCCAAACAAATCCAATCTCTTTGCTTCTCTTTCTCCTTTTTCCGTTAGCGTGCATTTGAAAGATCCATTCGGCAAAGTTTCTTCGGTTATAAGTTTTTCTTTGGAAAGTTTTTTTAAAGATTGAGTAAATTTGCGCTGGTCAATTTTTCTCCATTCTTTTTTTATATTTCGAACAGTCTTAAAATATGTTCGCGGAGAGTGAGACATTCCCATCGCCACGCCTCCCAAAAGAGCAATTATTATCTTTTGTTGTATCGACCCGATTCTACGCATATCTTTTTTTAATAAAATTTTCGTACCCCATCCCGACGGCCGTCAATATAGGGTACGGAAATAAGCGACCGATATTTACACCGCGACAAGGGGTTGAAATTTTTCAGTTTTCGTGCAAAATTATTTTTTCGCAACACACATATAGGAAATATTGTTCAGCTCTAAAATTTCAACTTCCAAGCCAGTATTATTAAATAATTGCTCGAGATCTGATTTGGTAAATTGCTCTAATACCAGACCATCTTCAGTATAAAATTTTCCATTATGAATTTTTGAAATTTTTATGCCAATTCTTTTATACTCTCTGATTCGGCATGGTAGAGCATTTTCAGAATATACGCTAATAAATATTTTTCCATCTTTTTTACATACTCTTTTCATATCATTTAGGATAGTGCTTTTGTTTTCAGCGAAATCTCCAAAAGTATTTCCGAGACAAATCACATAATCAAAAGTACTATTCTGAAAATGCGTTTTTCTTGCATCTTCACAGAAAAATTCAACATTTGAGTATTGCTTAGCAGCTTCTTTTAACTCTTCGAGCATGAATTTTGAATTGTCTATTCCAACCACCTTTTTACAGATATTCACAATCGTAGATAAATTTCTACCATAACCCACGCCAACATCTAAAAGGGTCGAATTTTTCTGTATGTTGTTTTTCAAAAATTCATTTTCTTTTTCTAGCCAATCCTTTACTGGCTTGGAAGTTGTATTTACAAATTTTTTCCAATACTTATAAATCAAATCCTCATCCTGATATTTCATAGAAGTTTTGTTTTTAATAGCAAAAAATTCACGTTGCCTCGTTTTCTTACCAATTTATCAATTCTACCTCCTTATTATTATACCACAAAAAACATTTACATCTTCTATCCTGACGGCCGTCAATATAGGGTACGGAAATTGTTTTGTTTTATTTGGGAAGAGTTTAGTGGATTTTTTTTCAAAATCACTTTTTTCCTGCCAGTTCGTGTGTGGCTTTCCAGACGTCGCCGGCGCCGATGGATATTAAGACGTCTTTTTTGGAAAGCTTGTCTTTGAAAAATTCAATTGCCTGCGGTATTGTTGGAATCAGCTCGGCTTTTTCTGGAAAATATCTATTGATTTGGTCAACCAAATCTTGCGAACTCACATTGCCTTTTTCTTCCCGCGCGCTGCCATAAATGTCTAAAATAAAAACCTTGTCGGCGTTGTCGAAACTTTGCGCGAAATCGCCAAGGAGCGCTTCTGTGCGCGTGAAAGAATGCGGATGAAAAAGCGCGATGATATTATTTTTGTCATACAAACTGCGCGCGGATTTGAGCATTGCTTTCACTTCTTCCGGGTGATGCGCATAATCATCAATCAAAATTGCCCCATTTCTTTCTCCAATATATTCAAACCTGCGGGCAGTGCCTTTGAAAGTGCGCAAAGCATTCGCCACTTTTTTCATATCCAAATTCAATCGATAACAAACTGAAATGGCGGCGGCGGCATTAAGCAAGTTATAATCTCCCGGCAAGACGATTTCAAATTCTCTTACTGTTTGCTTTTTATGTATGATTGAAAAAATACGCATTTTTTTCTTCTCATCCCATGGTTTTTGATTCATAATTCTAAAATCATTTCCTTCCAAAAATCCGTACGTTGAAATTTTACACATCGCTGAAAGGGCGACATTTCCCGCCGCCGCGCTATCTCCATAAACAACTAAAAATCCATGCCGGGGAATTCTGGACATAAAATCTGAAAAAGCTTGCCGATAATGCACTTCAGTCGGATAAAAATCCGGATGATCCCAATCAACGCTGGTCAAAACCGCAGCATATGGATTATAGTATTTCAATTTATTCTGATACTCATCCGCTTCAATAATAAAATAATCCCCCTTTCCGGAAATTGAATTTCCTCCCCAATTAAGAACTCGACTGCCGACAACGGCGCTCGGATCTTGCCCGATTTCATTGAGAATATGCGCAATCATTGCGGTAGTAGTTGTTTTTCCATGAGTTCCGCAAACAGCAATTCCCAATTTTTGGTTGAAAAGTTCCGCCAAAGCTTCCGGATATGAAAGCATCCGTAAATCTTTTTTTCGCGCTTCAATTATCTCCGAATTATCATCCTTAATAGAAGTGGAAAAAACCACCAAATCAATTTCGCCTGTGATATTTTCCGCCAAATATTCGTCAAAAACTTTAATTCCTTTTCTTGAAAGACTTGCGCGATAAAAATGATCGCCGTTGTCAGAGCCGGAAACCGTATATCCCAAATCGGA
This sequence comes from uncultured Bdellovibrionales bacterium, assembly GCA_964600645.1. Lineage (GTDB taxonomy): Bacteria > Patescibacteriota > Minisyncoccia > Moranbacterales > UBA9337 > UBA12151. The sequence goes on from CAZRJL010000014.1 coordinate 16,894, forward strand.
ATACATCTCCGCCAACGCCGAAGTCCCCGCCCCCTCAATTCCTATGATATAAATATTCATAAATTCCATTAATTATTAATCTTGTTGATTTATCATCACTTCGATTCCTTCCACAATTTTTTCCGCCGCGTTGGGATGATAGAATGTTCGAATATTTTCCGACATTTTTCGATATGTTTCCTCATCAGCCAAAATTGATTGAATTTTTTTTATCAAAATATGCTCACCCAAATTTGATTCCTCCAACATTATTGCCGCGCCGATTTCCGCTAAACGATAGGCATTCATTCTTTGATGGTCATTGGCGGCAGTAGAAAGCGGAATTAGAATTGAAGGAATTCCGTTTGCCGCGAGTTCCGCGATTGAATTAGCGCCAGCCCGACTCATTGCCACATTTGCCAAAGAAAGACAATTGCGCATATCATCAAAATCCAAAAAAGGAACGGCCGTGTAGCCTTCTCGAGAGTTCTTTATCCCCTCTTTTGCCGCCAAACGTACAACATCTTCAAAATTATTTTCCCCCGTCTGGTGAATTATTTGAACCGTTTCCAAAATATCCGGCAATGCTTCAACAATCGCTTTGTTGATTATTTGCGAACCCTGGCTTCCGCCCAAAACAAAAAGCACTGGCTTCTCTCCCTTAATATTGAATTTCTCCCTGGCCACGTCTTTATTGCCGGTATTGATTTCATTGCGAATCGGATTTCCGGTAAGCAAAACTTTCGACGATTGAAAAAATTTCTCAGCCGAGGGATATGAGATAGCTACCCGCTTGGAAAATTTTTCCAAAAATTGATTGGCAATTCCCGGAACAGCATCTGATTCGTGAATCAAAACAGGAATGCGATAAATCCACGCCGCCAAAACAACCGGCACCGAAGCATATCCGCCCTTGGAAAAAACCGCGTCCGGCATTTCCCAAAGCAAAATCCAAAGCGCCTTTAAAAATCCAAGTGGCGTCTTGAAAAAGTCGACAAAATTCAAAAACGAAAAATATCTGCGAACCTTTCCTCCGGAAACTTTTCTCATTCGCACTCCTTCTTTATTCATCACGGATTCTTCCATCTTTCCGTTTGGTCCGACAAAAAGCAAATCAACTTCTTGTCCATATTTCTCTTTCAATTTTTCAATAACCGCTACTAGTGGAAAAATATGCCCTCCGGTTCCGCCACCTGTTAATACAATTTTCATAATTTTGTTTGCTTAGATATATTAAGTAAAATTCCCGCCCCCGCCATCAAAAAAATCAACGAAGTTCCTCCATAACTCACAAACGGAAGCGGAATACCAGTAAGTGGAATTATACCAGAAATCGCCGCAATGTTAATAAAAGCCTGAAAAACAATCCAGGAAGTAATTCCCACCGCCATTAATTTTCCAAATTCATCCGGAGCGTTTTTGGCAATCCGATATCCACGGAAAGCAACTATAACAAATAATAACACCAGGAAGGTTGCTCCGACCAGTCCGAGCTCTTCTCCAATAACGGCAAAAATTGAGTCTCCAATAGGCTCCGGTAAATAATTGAATTTCTGCCGGCTATGTCCGAGTCCCAAACCAAATATCCCTCCCGACCCGATTGCTAAAAGCGCTTGATTAATTTGATAGCCGATTCCCTGCGGATCCACTTCCGGATTCAAAAACGTCAAAAAGCGATTCATTCGGTAAGGTTCGATTTTTATCAAAATCATAAGTCCTGCCAAAGTGGCAATTATCAGTCCGAGAATATGAGAAATTCTGGCACCGGAAACAAAAAAAATCGACATTGCAATCATAATTATTGCGCCCATAGTTCCTGTGTCAGGCTGTTTAATAATCAAAAAACCGATTATTCCCAGAATTCCCAAAAACGGAAAAAGTCCTTCATAGATATCTTTAATCTTTTTTTTCCCCTTACTTTCAAACCACGCGGCTAAATAAATTATTAAGGATATTTTTGCCATCTCGGAAGGCTGAAAAGATATCGGACCCAAGTCAATCCACCGATTTGCGCCATATACCTTTGAACCTATTCCAGGAACAAAAACCAGTGCTAAAAAAAACAATGAACTGATTATTGCCGGAAAGGCCATCCTCTTCCAAAAATGATAATCTGTTTTTTGAAAAAAATACAAAACCAAAAGCCCCGGAATAAATCCGTATAGGAATTGATGTTTGAAAAAATATCCCGACTCTCCAAACCGCGTTTTGGAATAAATAACGCCGGCACTGGCAATCATAACCAAACCAAAAACTGCGAGAATCAAAATCGCAAAGAGTAATTTTTTATCTATTTTTTTATTTTTCATTTGATTTTTCTTTTCTCCATTTTTCTATTTCGGCATGATTTCCGCTAAGAAGGATTTCGGGAACTTTCCAATTTATTCCGCCAGAAATGGATTTTCCTTCGGGAAAAAATTCTTCTGGCTTGGTGTATTGCGGATATTCGCAAATCTTCTTGAAATTTTCAATTTCACAAGAAGATTTAGCGTCCCGACCTTGCGTCGAGATCACCATACTGAAACTCTCTTCCACCAATGAATCAGGATTGCCAAGCACTCCGGGAATCAAGCGCGTAATCGAATCAATAATAATCATCGCCGGCAACTCTCCTCCCGTAAGGACATAATCACCAATTGAAATCTCCTCATCCGCAATATGTTCCGCCACCCTTTCGTCCACGCCTTCATATCGCCCGCAAATAAAAATCAAATTTTCATATTGCGACAAACGTCTCGCATCCGATTGCGCATATCTCTTACCCTTAGCGGATAATAGAATAATTCTGGTTTTTTCTTTATTCTTGATTCCTAATTCCTGATTCTTTTCGATTGCGTTTACACATTTGAAAATGGGCTCCACTTTCATCACCATCCCCGCTCCACCGCCATATGGCGTATCATCCACCGTCCTACGTTTGTCATCT
>CAZRJL010000015.1:0-17726 GCA_964600645.1 uncultured Bdellovibrionales bacterium
AACATTTCACACTTTGATTTTCTCCCTCATCCTAAAAATTTAGTCGCTAACCTATCCGGCGCACGAGATTTCATCCTTTCATTCAACACTAAGCACAATGAAATAACAGATGTACGCACTGAAAGAAATGAAAATGAGCTGCGCATCTATATAACTCCTTGCCAAGGATCAATTGATCCGCGAGATTTTTCGTTTATTCCGGCAAAATTCAAATATGATCTTGTAATTGCGCTCAACTCATCTGACAAGGAAACGTTGGGAAAAATATATGAAGAAAATCCTGATATTTTTTATGAAGTTCCAATTATAAATATCGATCATCACATCAACAACGATAAGTTTGGTCAAATTAACATCATTGACATTACCGCTTCTTCGACTTGCGAAATTCTTTCCGGACTTGTCTCTTCAGAAATTGATGAAAATATTTCCAATTGTCTACTCAGCGGAATAATCAGTGCGACCGAAAGTTTTCAAAACAAACGCACTACGCCAAAAGCATTGCAAATTTCAGCCAATTTGATGGACAAAGGAGCTGATCAACAAAATATTATTCGACACCTGTACAAAACTCAGCCTTTCAATCTGTTGAAACTGTGGGGTCGCATTATGGCTCAGCTCAAATGGAACGAGGAGCTTAAATTAGCGTGGTCGTCGGTTTCTATTGAAGATTTCGTGCAAAGCCGCAGCAAACCCGGGGACATCCCTTTTATTATCAAAAAAATACAAGAAAATTATTCTTCAGGAAAAATATTCCTTGTTCTCTATAACGAATCGGAAGGAAAAATCAAAGGTTTGATCAAGTTTTCTGATACGGAAAAAATCAAAACTGCGGCACGAATTTTTCCCGGCGGAGAAATCCGAGGGGATATATATGAGTTTGTTTCAGAAAATAAAAATATCACCGACATTGAAGAAGAAATAATTTCCAATCTTCGTAAACAATCAATAATTTAAAATAATTAAATATTACTTTTGCAAAAAATCAAACAGGCCGAGCTTTCGGTCTGTTTTTTGCTATTAACAGAAAAATACGATAAAATAAAGTAGCATTTAAGATTGTCTTTAAAATTATTTTTTATAAATTCTATGGTTAAAGTTTTTAAAAAATCCATCAAGGAAGAAAGCGAGAAGGATTCAAGCACTCAAAAAGTGCTTGATGAAATGAAGAAAAAATCAGAAGAAGATCAGGCGACTTATAAAGCAAAAAAACTTGGACTTCCCTATGCCGATCTTAACATTTTTCCTATTGATGAAAATGACATAAAAGTAATTCCAGAGGAAGCTGCCAAAAAGCATCTGATCGCTATTTTCAACAAATCGGGAAAAAAAATCCGCGTTGGAATGGTTGATCCAGAAAGTAGCTCCGCCAAAGAATATATAGAAAACTTTAAGAATAACAATGACTATTCCGTAGAAATATACGTCATATCCCTTTCTTCTGCTAACCGGGTCTGGGAAAAATATAAAAAAATTTCCTTTTTGGAGAATCTAGACCTGCTTCGCATGTCTCTAAACGGAGAAGATCTGGAAAAATTTGAAGAAAATTTTAGCGAACTTTTACAATTAAAGAATAAATTAACAAAAACCTCTACGACCGATATTATTGATATAATAATGTCGGGCGCCATAAAAATGAAAGCTAGCGATGTTCACTTTGAACCGCAAGAAGCTGAAGTTCGCTTGCGATATCGTATTGATGGGGTACTTCAAGATATTGGAAATTTTCCCCATAAAAACTATCAGTCCATCATATCTCGTGTAAAAATGATGGGAGGAATGAAACTAAACATTCGCGACATTGCCCAAGACGGACACTTTCCTATTGATATTGACAATGGAAAAATAGACATTCGCGTTAATATAATTCCAGGAAATTACGGAGAAAGCATTGTAATGAGAATTTTAAATCAAGCGAGTATCCTTTTGAGTATTGAAGACTTGGGGATGCGCGGACTTTCTTTCGAACAACTCAAAAAAGAAATTGCCAAACCCAACGGAATGATTCTTACTACTGGACCGACCGGATCCGGAAAAACAACCACACTCTATGCAATTATCAATAAACTCAACAAATCGGACACAAAAATAATCACCATTGAAGATCCTGTTGAATACGAACTTAAAGGAATTTCTCAAACTCAGGTTGTCAAAAAAAAATATACCTTTGCCGAAGGATTGAGAGCTATCGTCCGTCAAGATCCGGATATTATTATGGTAGGTGAAATCCGCGACGAAGAAACTGCGGGAATAGCCGTAAACGCCGCTCTCACCGGACATTTGGTGTTGTCAACATTGCACACTAACAATGCTCCTGCTTCTATTCCAAGACTTGTCGAAATGGGAGTGAAATCATCCCTTATTCCTTCATCTGTAAATATTTTTATTGCACAGCGTCTTTTGCGAAAACTGTGCCCTTACTGCAAAGAAAAATACAAGCCGGCAAAAGAAACTATTGATTCAATAAAAAAAATGCTCTCTATAATATCCCCAAAATCCAAGGTGGAAGCTTCCGTAAATGTGGATTTTCTCTATAGACCCAAAGGATGTCCGAAATGTCATCAAATCGGATATCAAGGAAGAATAGGAATATTTGAAGTATTAACTATTAGTAAAAATGTTGAAAAATTAATTTATGAAGGCGCCAGCGAAAACGCCATTACTCAGGCGGCACTGGAAGATGGTATGATCACAATGACACAAGATGGAATATTGAAATCGCTGGAAGGAATCGTTTCAATGGAAGAAGTTTGGAGAGTTACCGGACAAACAGATTTTCTGGAACAACTTTATGAAAATTTAATGGATCAATCGCTTTCCAGATCAATTCCTCTTTCTGAAGAAGATTTGAGCTTGGTGTCGAAAAATAAAAATTCTTTTGAAAAAATTAGCTCTCTTTTGCAAGAAACCGCCCCTGAAAAACTAGTTGAAATTATTTTTTCTAGCGCTCTTATCCTGCAAGCAGGAGATATTCATATCGAACCAAAAAAAGATGCTGTAAGCATTCGCTTTCGCATAGATGGAATACTGCAAGAGATTGGGGATGTACCTCTTTCGACTTATCCAACATTATTGGGTCGAATAAAATTACTCAGCGGACTAAAAACCGGGACAAGAGCTGGAGTAGCCGACAGCCGATTTAGTATTTCATTGGAAAGACCGTTTGAAAACATCAGCCAAGAATCCACCGATGTTCGTGTTTCCATAATCACTGGAGGATTCGGAGAAACAGTCGTATTGAGACTACTAAGTTAATCCGCCGTTTCGTTGTATATAGAAAATTTTGGAATCAATAAAGAAAATTTAAAAAAAATCCTCCACGAAATCAGCAAGCCTAACGGATTTTTCGTCAACACCGGACCTACAGGTTCAGGAAAAACAACCACGCTCTACAGTATTTTGAGTAAACTCAATAAGTCAGAAGTAAAAATAATAACAGTTGAAGATCCGATTGAATACCAGCTCGAAGGTATATTACAAACCCAAATAAACAAAAAAGATGATTACGATTTTCCGACGGCACTCAAATCTTTAATGCGCCAAAATCCGGATATTATTATGGTGGGCGAGATTCGCGACAATGATACGGCCGCTATCGCGCTTCAAGCCTCTTTAACTGGACACTTAGTTCTTTCGACATTGCACACAAATGACAGTGCCGGAACAATAACGCGACTGCTCAATATGAATGTACGCCCAGATGATTTAGCCACCGCCTCCAACGCTTTTATGGCACAAAGATTAGTCCGTAAACTTTGCGATTGCAAAAAAGAAGCCGCCCCAACAGAAGAAGAAAAGAAAAAAATTGAAGATGTTGTTGAATCCGTCTCGGAAAAATCCGGAATAAATAAAGCTGATTATCCTATTGTAAAAATTTATAAACCGGAAGGTTGCGTGAAATGCAATAATACCGGCTATTCTGGCAGAACAACTATTAGCGAAGTTCTCGTTATTGACCGCGACATTCAAAATCTCATCAATAAAAACGCTCTTCCTTCCGAAATAAAAGAAAAGGCTGTGGCAAACGGAATGATCACTATGTTTCAAGACGGAATACTGGCTGTATTAGAGGGAAAAACTTCCCTGGAAGAAATTCGAAGAACCGTAGGAGAAGATGAGAAAAATTAAAAAGGTTGCTTTTATTAACCTGCAGACACGCCTAAAACAATAACAATTGATTTAGGAAGAAAGCAGTGCCGAGGAACGCCACAGCCGAAACCGGTGCGCCCATATCTGGGCAAAAAAGCTTCCATAATTGAGGACAAAAGATAGAAGCCCCCAATCGTCTACAGATTAATAAAAACAACCTCGCAAAATAACTCTTCTATTTACCAATTCTCATGAAATTTTATGTTAGCATAGCTTTATTTTTTTGTCAAGCGATGTTATAATCATACAACATTAAGTACGTAACACATACCATGCGCATAAGAGCATAACAATCTTAAGTTGTTTTATGCTTTATGCTTCATGCTTTATGTATAATGGCTATCACAAACTCCAAGGAACAACTCGAAGATGAAAAATTAGATATTACTTTGCGTCCGCAAAGCTTCAATGATTATATCGGGAAAGAAAAAACAAAAAGAAACCTGAAAATTCTCATAGAAGCCGCGCAAAAAAGGAAAGAATCTATCGAACATGTTCTTCTTTATGGCCCGGCAGGACTCGGGAAAACCACTCTATCCCATATTATCGCCAAAGAGTTGGGCGTGGGAATAAAAATCACCTCAGGACCAGCTATTGAACGCGTCGGGGATCTTGGTTCCATTCTCACGAACTTGCAAGATGGAGATGTTCTTTTTATCGATGAAATTCACCGCCTCAATAAACTCATCGAAGAGGTTCTCTATCCAGCCATGGAAGATTATAAATTGGATATTATCGTCGGCAAAGGTCCATCGGCCAGAACGCTTCAACTCGATCTGCCGAAATTTACACTAATTGGCGCCACTACTCGCCTTGGATCAATTTCCAACCCCCTTCGCAACAGATTCGGCGCAATTCATCGCTTGGAATTTTATTCTCCCGAGGAAATAAAAAAAATAATTGAGCGCTCAAGTAAAATACTGGGAATTCCAATTAATGAAAGAGGTTCTGAAATTATAGCTTCTTGCAGCCGACAGACGCCTCGTATCGCCAATCGAATTCTCAAAAGAGTCCGCGACTTGGCGCAGATACAAGACAAACAAATCATCTGCGATAACGTAGCCAGAGAAACACTGCAAATGTTGGAAGTTGATCATGTCGGACTTGAACCAACCGATAGAATAATAATGAAAACAATTATTGAAAAATTCGACGGAGGACCGGTCGGCATTGGAACCATTGCCGCGGCCACTTCGGAAGAAATACAAACAATCGAGGATGTCTATGAGCCATATTTGATCCAGCTTGGGTTTCTCGTACGCACTCCACGTGGAAGAATGGTAACTGAAAGAGGACTGCGCCATTTGGGCTATGCACCAAAAAAAATAGATTTGTGATATAATAATAATATATAAGAATACCTAGTACTGTTAACACTTTTAAAAAAATGCTCATAATAATAAATATTCTTTATTTTATTGTTTTTATCAGCTACCTGTTGGCTTTTTCTTTTATCATTTTCCATATTCTTCGATATTCCATCAATTGGAAAAAATCCGCCATAATGCTTTTGGTTTTTGTTCCGATTTTCTTCTTGCTTCTTTCTTTTAATGTGGCTTCTTTTTCTTCCATTGATTTTAGCGAACTTATAAATATTAATTTCGATGGATTTTCAGGATATAATAATGAACTTCTCTTACAATAATGAAAAGGTTTTCAAACTACCATTTTAATGGTCAACGCAAAGACGAACAGATAATAAAAATTGTTCGCCGTCATTGGTTCAATATACTTCAACAATTTTTAATTTTTTTTGCTATTATTCTGGTTATGTTTGGATCATTTGTATTGATTCCTTTTTTTTCACAAGATTTCACAAATACAGAATTTTCCAATTTATTTATTTTTATTGAAAGTACTGTTGCAATGTTTGTCTGGCTTTTTATGTTTTTTGTCTGGATCGACTATTATTTTGACGTTTGGATTATTACAAACGAAAGAATTGTTAATATCGAACAAAAGGGTTTATTTTCGCGCTCCGTAAGCGAATTGGAATTTTCCAAAATCCAAGATGTTTCCACCGACGTAAAAGGAGTAATCCCTACTATACTCAATTTTGGGGAAGTTTATGTTCAAACAGCGGGAACTGCCGGAAAATTCATTTTTCACAAAGTTCCGGACCCTTACCATATAAAATCCCTTATAATGACCTTGCAAAAAGGAACTACGTCAAAACAAAATCAAATATAATTTTATATTTTTTAAAATTATTTTCAAAAACCCCGGTATTATGCCGGGATTTTATTTAAAAAAACACAAGTATAAACATAATTTTACAATCTAAAAACTCACAGAAACACTTTTAGCTTGCGAATCAATATTGCCATTTTCATCTTCCACTTTTGCTTCAATTTTAATCGTTGAATTGTTTTTTTCTGCCGGAATATTATACACAAAACTCAAAGATTTATTACTGGTTGACCTTACTTCGCTTCCATCAATATCTACTTTAATTTTTCTTACTCCATACGGCACATCGGCGGATACAGATATTTTCAATTTAGAAGTGTCTTCTCCGGAAATTGAAAGACTCACACTGGGAAGATATTTTTCAAAATCGCTTTCCTTGCACTCACCTTTGGGAATTTCACCGATAACATATTTCTTGGTTTCTTTATTGTTTTCATACCAATTTTTCACTCCTTTTTCCCAACGATCAAACTGTGGGTCATTTTCCGGTTGATCAGGATAGTCACCTTGCGGATCATCACGCTTCACATACCACAAAATATTATGAGCATCAACAAAGTCTTTTTCTTTTACATCACTACTCTTGCAATATTTATTCGCCAAACAATATTCATCCTTTTCTCCTGGAATCTCGCAAACTTTTACATTTTTATCCACCTCAATATCTCCTTTTAATACTCCCTTTTTAATATCTTTTAAAGCTTCCTCCGGTTTGTATTCGGGAAATTTTTCAATATTATAATTTCCCAGCACTTGATCCATAAAACTTCTCCAAATAGGAGCCGCTACATAACTTCCATCCGCTCCTTTTGCCATTGGAGAATTGTCATTATTCCCAGCCCAAACTCCTACCGCCAAAGACGGCGTATACCCCATTGTCCAACCATCTCGCCATTCATTAGTGGTTCCGGTTTTTGCCGCTACGGGACGATCATCGAACCGAAGCGGATTATTTTCACCAAAAACCGACGCTCTAAATTTATTATTTGAAATGACATAATCCAGCATTGCCACATATTTTTCATCCACCACTCTTTCCCCTTCCACATCTTTATATTCTTCTAATATATTTCCTTTGCTATCCTCGATTCGCAAAATTGCATTTTTAGGTTTGCGAACTCCGGCATTAGCAAGTGTGGAAAAAGCCGCCGTATGATCCAACAACTTAACTTCCCCTCCTCCCAAAACCAAAGAAAGTCCATATCTGTCAGGATAATTTAAGCCGGTTATTCCCAATTTCTTTGCCATTTCGGTCGCTTCTTTTACTCCAGCCAGATAAAGAGTTTTTACCGCGGGGATATTAAGCGACATTCCTAAGGCATCCTGCATTTGAAGCGGACCGCGAAAATTTCCATCATAATTTTGCGGAGTATATTCTTTGTCTGTTCCCGTATCAAAATTAGTTTCTACATCAAAAAGAGTTGTTTCCGGAAAATATCCCTTGGAAAAAACAGTCAAATACACATAAGGTTTGAATGATGAACCAGGCTGGCGATCACGGATAGCCACATTTACATTACCATCAAATTTACAGGTCTTTCCAGTAACGCATCCTTCCGGAAAAGATTTTCCAAAATAATCTTTTGATCCGACCATTGCCAAAATTTGACCAGTTTTCGGATCTATCGCCACCAAAGACGCATTCGCCGCGCCGTACTTTTCTTGATTGCTTTGCGCGCCTTCCGCCACAGCCTTCTCGGCTATTTGTTGTTTATTCCAGTCTAAGGTTGTATATACTTTCAGTCCGTCCTGTTCCAATGATTGATCGCCATATTTTGATTCGAGATATTCTTTAATATACATCACAAAGTGCGGCGCAGAAATATTTTCCCTATTTGGAGTAAGTTTAGCAAAAACATCCGATTGCTTGGCTTGCTCAGCTTGCTCGGCAGTTATGTATCCGGTTGCAGCCATTCTGTCCAGCGCCACTTCTTGTCGAGATTTTAGAGCCTCAATATGCGATCCGTATGGCGAATAATATGTCGGGGCATTGGGAAGAGCTGCTAACATTGCCGCTTCATCCAACGAAAGTTCCCGTGCCGATTTTCCAAAAAAAGTTTGCGCGGCCGACTCAATTCCATAAGCATTTGATCCGTAAGGAATTTCATTGAGATACATTCCTAATATTTCATCCTTGGAAAATTTTTGCTCAATTTCAAAAGATAAAATAACTTCTTTGATTTTTCGCGTATAAGTTTTTTCAGTTGTTAAAATTGAATTTTTAACAAATTGCTGGGTAATTGTCGACCCTCCTTGTGCTTTTCCACGATGCAAAAAATCTTTAAGGACACTGCGCGCAATCGAGCTTAGTTTTATTCCATAATGAGTATAAAAATCTTGATCCTCCAATGAAATAGCGGCATATTTAATATTATCCGGCATCTCAGAAAAAGGAATTAGGGTTCTTTTTTCTTCTCCATGCACATCATACAAAAGATGCTCGCCGGTGCGGTCGTATATTTTTGTCGACTCAGCCACTATTCTTTTATTTATTTTTCCCGGATCCGGCAAATCTTTGGAATAATAAATAAAAACTCCCGCTATAAATAAAATACCCCCCATAAAGAAGATTAGGCTGGTTTTCCAAATAATTCTCCACCAATTCTTCTTTTTGACGCCTTCTTTGCTAAAATCCCTACTTGTAAAAATATTTCTCATATGCACTTCATTTTTTATAATTTAGTGCCATCAACAATAGCACATAAAATATGTTCCGGCAATACTTCTATTTTAACATATTTGCAAGATACTTCACACAGCAAGGTTCAATTTTCCGATTCGAAATGTTCTTCTTCATTTTTCAATTTGTATTTGTCTTTGATTCTATTCCAAATATCCATCGCGGAAAACTTCAATTCTTGAATATCATCTTGTTTTAATACGCCTATTTCCAAAAGATCTTTGATCGTACGCAAATTAACACCGCCTAAAAAAGCATACTTTTCCAAACCAGCCTCTCTCATTTCTTGCGCCAAAAAAAATTGCTCCAAATATACAGTGTCTTTGCTTTTTGATAAATATTTAGAATCGGAATCAAAATCAATTCCCCCACGAAACAATCTTTTTGCACTATTAATTGATACTTTAATTTTTTTTCTCAACTCCTTTTGAAATTCATCCTTATTGATAATCCCTCGCTTCTTTTTTTTCACGGCAATCAATGTCTCATAATATTCTTTCACACAATCAAGATAGGTACCCTGCTCCATCTTCTTAATCATCGCCAAGACATAGCTAGGTACGGGATGAATGAATACCGAAAACGTCGAAAGAAATCTTATCTTGTGTTGCCATAGCCCCCATCTCTGCAAAAATACTACTCCTATCGCTTCCAATTCTTTCAAACATCTTAAGGGAAAGTTTTTCTCTATTTAAAGCTTGCAAGAAATGAGCGAATTCATGTCCAAGCGCCACAGAAATAACCGCAAAAATTGATTTATTTTTGTTTGGAAATTTAATCACTTTTTGCTTTGAATCAACGGACATTGATTTTATTTCAGAAAGCGCAACAAATTGCCATCTTCCATCCGGAGCCGGTCCCGATCTATCCGGATCATATTCTTCAATAGGTAAAGAACTTTTTTGATCATTTCGCTCAAGAGTTTCATTTGCCCACCTAACCACCTCATCGCTATCGATACTATTTTCAAAAACCTTTTTTGGATCTAATCTTTTTTCACGCACCAAATCATCTCTATTAACTTCATTTTCTATGTATAGTTTTTTTATTTCTTCCGCTCTTTTTCTTAATACTGAACTTATTTGCTCGCAATTTCCATCCTTGTTATACTCACCTGATGCACCATGAATCAATTTGTCAAAGCGAGAATAGGCTTTGTCGATATTGGAAAGACCAGCAAATAATGCTAACAAATCTCTTTCATCGGTTGACAACTTATCCTCTCCAATTTTCTCCGCCTTTCTTTTTACCAAAGCTACGGCCGAAAACTCTTCAATCAGCATCTGATTGGATTTTCTCCGATAAATTTCAAGAATTTTTAATTTTCCCTTTTTTATATTACCGTCTTCGGTATTATTGATAATGTCCTCTTTTTCTCCCTTAATCATCTTCCTAAACTCCCTGAGTGATTTTATTTTTTTCAAAGCTTTGTCGGAATTTAACAATATCCCCATTCTTTTTGGATTTTCAACCCCAGAAACATCCAGATTGCCGTCATCCGTCATTCTTTTTTTCAAAGCCCTAAAAATTCTACTTTCCGAGAGAGTTTTTGATCTGCCAATAAAAGCATCTCTTTTTGAGGGTTTTACGCTTTTTAATATGTGTTGATTTTCCAAAATAAATTTTTCTATTTCTTGAACTGATTCTCCGCATAGGTTCGCTCCAAATGTTTTTTCAAAATCATCTCTGCCACTTTGAGTTGCCAAATATTCCGGATATATCTGCTTTTTTATTATTTTTATGTCAAAAATATTTTCCAATTCAATCCCTAGTTTTTTTTCAAATTCCAAAACATCCGCTTTTTCTTTTTCCGACAACTCCAAAACACCATCCCCTTTTTCAAGCTTTTTTATTTCGCTCAACATATCCCCGACATTTTCAGAAGCTCTTTCGGGACAAAAGACATTTTTATCTTCTAAAACAAGTTTTTCAAAATTTATTTTTTTCATATTTATTTAAAGCAAAGTCGATTATGTGTTTTGCTGGATTTATACCAGTCGCTTTTTTGAATCTTTGCCACTGTGGGGTAAAATTAACCTCCAAAATAAAATATTTTCCATCATGCTCAAAAAGATCTACGCCTGCAATATCATAACCCATAGCCCTTGTTGCAGCGAGAGCAGTTTTTTTCAGCATCAAATCTGCTTTCATCGAAACAGATACAACGCCTTTTCCGGTAGAGCGAAAATCACTCTTTGGAATAAACCTTCGATAAGCCCCGACAATCTCATTTCCGACAACTATAACGCGAATATCACTTGTTAAGTTGAAGAAATCTTGAATCAAATATTTTTGCTGATTTTTCGAGAAAAATTCCAAAAATTCTTTTTTTGTGTCTATTTTTTTTATTCCCTTTCCTTTTTGTCCAGCGCAAGGCTTTACCACAACTGGAAATTTCAAATCAATCGCTATTTTTTCACGAGAAGAATTACTTAACGCTAAAAAGGTGCGCGGATGATTTAACCCTGCCTGAACGATTCTGCTGGCATCGAAAATTTTGTTTTGAATAAATTGACCGCCCAAAACATCGTCCAAAACAGTCTTATTTTTTTTATTTAAATTCTCTGCCAAGATTCTAGCTTCGTCTATATTTATATTATAAGCTCGAAAAATAAAAATATCCGCTTTGCATAAATCATAACCATTCCAACTGGCTTTGAAAATATTTCCGGAAAATTCGAAAATAATCTCCTTTAGCGGGATAACGGAAACCATATGTTTCCTCGCTTCGATCTCGGAAACTAAATCCAGTGTATTCTTGTTTGGATATCCAATTATAATAAATTTTAATTGTTTCATTTTTGCATTCAATAATTTATACCCCCAGCTTTTTCTTAAACACCTCGATCAACTCCCTATACAATCCTAAAATATACGGCTTTTCTTCGGGTGTAAAAAATAATCCGGGCATTGAATTTAGTTCAACTATCCAAGGCCTGCTCTTTTCATCAAACATTAAGTCAATGGAAAAAATTCGGGGAGAAAATGTTTCAAAAACCTCTTTAACATAACGGATTATCGGCTTCAACGACGCTGGAAGTTTTTCTTTAGGCACAATAGTTAACGAACCGCCCTGAGAAAGGTTTGCGAGATAGCTATCTTCCGCCGGTTCTCGCAAATAAGAATATATTAATTTCTCATTCACAAAAACCAAACGTAAATCATGCATAGAAAAGCTGGTTTTTATTCCCGGAACCCCGGAAGAAGAATTAATAAAATCCTGAATAATATACTCCCTGTCAATTTTTATTTTATCGACATTTTTTTTATCTACAATATAAATATTTTTTCCGCCACTTTCCGAAATCGGCTTAAGTACAAATTTTCGTGATTTGATTTTTGGAAGAATTTTTTCTAATTTTTTATGATTATTAACAATCCAGCTCTTTTTGCTCCATTTTTCAAAAATCATACTGGTTATCAACTTATCATCCAAAATTCTAGTAAAATTTATATTATTAATAATTGAATAATGCCGTATAATCAATTCTTTTTTGTAATATACCTCCGCCTTCGCACTGGTTTTATCATAAATCAAATCGGGTTTGATATTTTTTTCCACTTTCCATATGTTTTTCTTGCTTTTATATGTCCAAGCATATTTAAAAACATTCTTCTTGAAATCATACCACTCATAAGAAGCTCGATACATTTGGATATTTTCTTTTTCGCAAAGACTATAAAAATATTCGTAACAAAGTTGATATTCTTTATTAGTAAATGGTCGTTCTTTATTTAAGCTCGCCTTGCCAAAAAGAATCAAGATTTTTTTCATACTTCAATAATCTATTTATTAACATCGATTAAAAACTTACTCAAATTTCTTTTTCCAACAATAACCGGATATTTTAAGTGAGTGCGGTCAATTACTGTTACTTTGGCAAGAATATTTCTTTTATCTATTATAATATTTAACCTTATCATTGGTCGGTAAGTTGTTCCATGAGAAGAATGCACAATAGCAGTATCTGCCAGATCTGGGATGTGTTGAAACATTTTTTCTCTTTCTTTTAAAGTAATATTTTTTATTTTTTCATATTCAACATTTAATTCATCCCATTTTTTAATGGTTTTTTCAAATCCAAGCTCTTTTGCCAACTCACTATCAATGGAGGTAAGACCTGCCCCTGTGTCGATTTTGGCTTCGACTTCGATTTCTTTTCCGTTTTTTCCAATCAGTTTCACTTTTTCCACTATTCCGATCACTCTTCTTCCGGAAATTTCTTCCAGTTCTTCTTCAATATCTCCTCCGAATAAATTTTTTCCTACTTGAACTCCTCTTTTGATAGTTTTTATTTTCAAGCCCTCCACTCTTTCCAATCTCCTGCGCAGTCCTGCCAAATTCGCAATTTGAATAGAAAGTCCGGCGCGCGCGTTTATTTCCACGAAAACCGGACCTTTTTCTTTGTCGATCGCCACATCCGCCCCCAAAAATCCCAATCCGGAAATTTCTTGAGCTTTGACAGCCATTTCTAAAATATCATTCCAATAAGGAATTCTTATTCCGGAAAGCAAAAGCCTGGTTCCGGGAACATATTCAACAATTTTTGACTTTCCTTGAACCGCGCTGGTTGTTACTCCGGTTGCCAAATCAATTCCCAATCCTATTCCTCCCTGCTGAAGATTGGCTTTTCCGCCGGATTCCTTGGTTGGAAGCCTAAGCATCGCCATCACCGGAACTTTGTTATACACAATTACGCGAATATCAGGAATTCCTTTGTAAGCGTAAGTCTTAAACAATTTTAGCAATCTTAATCTTTCTTCGAAAAATGCAATATCTCCTTCTCCGGATATAGAAAAATTTCCATCCAGAATACTGCGAATGTGATTTTTAATATCGTCTATAGTAATAATCGACCCGTCGGCTTTCACCCAGGCATCCTCTCGTCCCCCGCCTGCATCGCTATGCGAAGCATTGCGGGCAGGTTTTTTTCTTCCGTAAACAACCAAAATTCCTTCTCCTCCCAATCCTCTATTGGGCTTGAGCGCAAAGCCAGATGGCAATTTGCTCCAATCGAAATTGTCCAATTCTTTGTGCGAAGAAATTTTCGCCAACAAATCAGGCACGGGAATTCCGCCCTTCCTTAAAACCTTTTTACTCAAAATCTTGTCATCCGCCAAACGAACAGCCCTTTTTCTATTATTAGGACGAATATATTTAAGATTTCGAGAATTCATCCCTAAAATTTTGCGACTATTTTTTATAAATCTAAACATAAATCATTGAGTAATAAAACATATAGCATGAAAGTTATATGCCGTGCACCACGTTACATCTCCTTAAACACCTCCCTGAATCGATAATACTCGCTAAATCGCAAACCAGTCCATTTTCCAAGAAAAAAATTAACAGGGAGAGACAGCAAAACAAACCACGGATGATAAATGATAGCATTAATAGTCATTGGCAAACTTACCAAATAAAAACACACAAGAGAAATTACCAATGTTTCCACTGCCAACAACAAGGCGGTCTTATTTCCCTTTTCAATTTGCGCCGCCAAAAATTTTTCCACAATTGCAATCATAATCAAAAGCGGAAAAATTGATACCGAGGCTAGTCCCGTTCTTTGCAATGATCCGCCAAAAACCAGGATTATTAAAATCGAAAAAGAAACGACCGTTAATATTATTGCTACACGAGGAAGGTAAAGCAGGCGTAATTTTTGCAGTAGATATCTAGTAATCATTCCTACGAAAATAACGCTTACAAAAATGATTGTTCCGTATTTTACCCCGGAAAAACCGTTGTGACTATTGATCCGCATCGCCAAAAATGCCAGAGTAACAATCATTGGCGTATAGATTCCGAAGGCTTTTATTCCGATAACTTGGCGGAAAAAAGCAATCAGCGTGGCAATTATCGGAAAAGTGAGAATTAGAATAACAGTTTCCAATGGAACTCCTTGATGAACAAAAAAACTTATAATTGGATGCATTTTTCTAATTTTTAATTTTTAATTTTTAATTTTTAAACAATGCAAAAATGTTTAAATTTAATAAATTAAAAATTAAGATTTGTTAAAAAATTATAAATTTAAAAATTATTCATCTTTCGACTGTTCAGATGGCACAGGGCGATGGCAATGGCATCAGCGACATCATCCGGCTTGGGAATCTCTTTTAATTTGAGGATACTCTTTACCATAATCTGCACTTGTTTTTTTTCCGCCCGGCCATATCCCGTGAGCGCTTGTTTCACTTGAAGCGGAGTATATTCAAAAACTTTCACGCCATTTTTTTCCAAAGCCAGCAATATTCCTCCGCGCGACTGGCTCACCTTAATCACGGTTTTTACATTTTTGAAAAAAAACAAATCCTCTACCGCTCCTTCAACTGGCTTGTATTTTTTGATAATCTCTTCTATGTCATCCGACACTTCTTTGAGCCTCTCGGCAGTGCTCCGATCCGGAGAAGTGGAAATATGTCCATAAGCAATTGGAATAACTTTCCCTTTGTCCTCTTCCAATATCGCCCATCCGGTCGTCGCTGTCCCGGGATCTATTCCTAAAACCCTTATGGGTTTTGAGGAATTTTGAATTTTGAATTTTGAATTTTGAATAAATTTTCAATTTTTGAATTTATAATTTTAGATAAAATTCCAATTTTTTAGGTTTCAAAACTAAATCATTCGAAATTATTTCAAAATTCAAAATTCAAAATTATAAATTATCATATACTTCCTGCACGTCATCATTATCATCCAATTGTTCCAGTATTTTCTCATAATCTATTTTTGAATCTTCGTCCAATTCAACTTTTTGCAGCGCGTCATAAACCAAATCGGCATTCTCTATGGAAATTCCGGCTTTTTCCAAATTCTCCTTCACTTCCTTAAGTTCAGCCGCCTTTGTATAAATTGTCAAAGTTTCATCCCAATACAAGGTATCTTCCGCACCCGCTTCGATTGCCACCAATTCCATTTCATCCAAATTATTGGAGCTGGCGGGAATATTAATATTTCCCACCAATTTGAAAGAATGCATCACTCCGCCGGCACTGGCCATTTTCCCTCCGCCTTTTACGATAATATTTTTCACCTCTCCCAATGTTCGATTCCTGTTGTCCGTTGCGGTTTTAATTAACATCGCCACTCCGCCGGGACCGAAGGCTTCATAAATTATTTCTTCAATTTCCGCTCCATCCTTGAGCTCCCCTGTTCCCTTTTTAATGGCTCGCTCGATATTGTCTTTGGGCATATTCACTCTTCGCGCCTGATCAATGGCAAATTTGAGTTTCATATTGGACTCCGGATTTCCTCCGCCTTCCTTGGCAGCGATAGAAATCAAACGACCCAACTTCGTGAAAGAACTGGCTCGCTTGGCATCCTGCGCCCCTTTTCGATGTTTTATTCCCGACCATTTATTGTGTCCAGACATAACCTTATGAAACATAAGCCGCCTAGCATAAAACAAAAAATATATCCCTTGCTACGTGTTTATGTAATACGTGTTTATATTCCCATCCTACCACGCTAACCTTTATTTTTCAAGGCTTATCTGCCATTTTTCATTTCTTTCCCTCTTGCCCACGCCAACTCAAAAAGCGGTTTTATTGAACGAGCCAATTCTTCCGATTCGATAACCACAATAAATGGATTCTCTTCCAATGAGGTAATCGCCAGTTTGTTGTCATAAATCGTAAAATCCATATGCGAATCTTTAAGTTCCGGCAAAATCCTCACTTCTTGATTGACTAAATGAAACTTGCTTATTAATTTTTTCTCCTGTGGGATATCAGAAATTAGATGACGAAATCCGGTAGTAATAATTCCTTTTTTTGCTTTGTTTATCCATTCATCAATTTTTCCCGGAAAATATTCTTCAATTCTTTGATATGAAGAAATGAAAAAAGCCTCTCGGGCAATATTCATTTCATTATCCCAAATATTAAGTATTCCTTCCGCCGTGTCATAATAACGAATTTTTGGTTTTTTCGAGCCTTTGTTTCCCAGAGTCCGCAAAATCGGCAGCATTTCGGAAAAATTCCGGGTAATTCCGCGCAATTGCCCTAAAATAATCGCGGGGTCGGTCGCTTGAAAAGTATTGATTTTGCGCGCGGGAAGTTCGCTGGCATACCCGCGCTTGATAAGGCTCTCCAAAATAACATAAATTATCGGGCGCTTCAGATCGGCAATTTTGGCAATTTCCGTCACATTCCCTTGCCCAAGTTCAAGCAAAGCCAAATATACCCGAGCCTCCTTGCCGGTAAACCCTGATTCTTCCAATAATTTAATCAATCCATTATCCATAAAAGCATCTGCCCCCTCTCCCTTTGGGAGAGGGCTGGGGTGAGGGAATTATATATAACAAGATACTAAATTTATATTATTTTGTCAATATTTTTGATAAATAATCTAACAAAATCCATATATTTCGCTATTTTTATACATTTATCCATATTATATAATTATCATAAAAAATTCTTTTAATGGAAAGTTGTTTAAAATTCAATAAAAGGGGCCATGGATATGTTTGCGAAAATAAATTGGAGCAAAGCAAAACAAATAGTATCGACATTGGCAAAGATTCTCGCAATGATGATATCGCAATTCTTGGCATTCATAGGTTGTTTGCTTGTCGTGGGTAGCGGCAGAGCAAACTCAATTGACATGGCAATTTTGGGGTATATATTGATGGCATACTCCATGATCGTTTTTATTTTAACATTCAAAAGAAAAAAGACGGGGAAGAAAAATGAAAAAAGC
>CAZRJL010000015.1:17736-19796 GCA_964600645.1 uncultured Bdellovibrionales bacterium
ATCTGCCCAGTAATTGGAGCTGTATCCGCATTGATCCTTGCCTGCGTGAGAACGTTTAGGGGTGTTAATTCACCCTTGAGCACGCTAGATTTATTACTAGCAACAGGCATGGTAATTTGCGCTATTGCCACTTTTCATGTTATGGATAAATCCACGAAACAAGACAAAGGAAAGGAGGAGAAAAGAATGGAAAACAATAATTGCAATCACCAAAATGAGGCAGGCATTTTTTGTGGCCAGTGCGGAGTCGCGCTGAAAGAAAAATGTCCCGAGTGCGAAAAGATGGAAAAAATCGGACGGGCAGTGTGCGAGACTCTTTTTGAAAAAATATATGAGGAAAAGTGGAAATTTATCTTTAACCACACCAAAAAAATTTCACCTATTACCCTTGGAAAAATTACCTTTTTAGAATTCTTGATTGCAATTCAGGTAGTAATTGCGATTTTTGCTGGAATAATTCTGCTTTGTTCTCTTTTTGGCTGGATGAAAGATTTTGTTTTTCCATATGCCTTATTGGCCACGCTATTTTTCGGAATAGGAAGTTGGTTATCAAACAAGGCGGTCACTCATTACATCAGTGATAATGAAAAAAAGATAGATAAAGGCAGGAAAATTGCAGAAGAAAAATTCTTTGCCGAAAACCCGCAGTATGCGGAAATTCTCAAACAAGCAGAGGAAAATGGTAATGGATAAACTACAATATTTCATTGTCGCACTGTTGATATTTTTGATTGTTGGTTGTTCAGATGCGCTAAAAGAAGAAACAATCAATAAACAACTGACTTATTTCAAAGAACATAAGCAGTATTTCCTTGTTAAGAATGAGCTGGAAACAAAAAAATGTTTCATTCGTTCCGAACCGCAAATTATTCCTGAACTAGGAATTCGGATAGCACTAGCCGAACGAGGGAGCGAAGGTTTACTGTTTAGCGTTTTTGTTCCGGCAGATGCCAAAGTTAAACCAGGAGACGAAGTCGAGCTCTTTGAGTTTGTCCTTAGAAGGGATAGATATCAGCAATGCATGATATTTCTCGTCGCTAAGCCTAAATAAGAAACTAACAACGGACGGCCGGAAAATCCAGCCGCCCGTTTTTTTCATTTTCCACCTTCAATGACCTCATAATTGGATTTAAATTTTAAAAAATTTCTACAGCTTCTATTCTGACGGCCGTCGAGATAGGGTACGAAATTGATGGTGTTTTTTCGATTACTGCGCGTTGAAAATTTTTCCTAAAAAAACATTCATTTTTTGCAGCAATTCTTCGAGGAATTTTTTGGCGTAGTGCTCAGAAAAAGCGGTTTTGGATGTAAAAAAATATTTTCCATCTTCTTGGCGAACGGAAAATTCTCCGAAAAATTCACTCGCCTTGTTTTCATTTTCAAATTCGACCAATTTTCCATAAATTTCCGGAGAAATTTCAATTTCCACCGGTCTTTGTGTGATTTTTCCAACATAAACGTTGCTGACATTCTCTATGTCTGTCGCGCTATTCTCTAATTCCAGCTGCTCATCTCTATTTATTGCTTGCTGATTACCATTTGCCTCCCCTTGCTCATCAATTGTTGAAAATTGCTCATTGTCATCCCCCTTGACCTCTTGCAAGATCCACTCCCATCTCCTCCCTTTTTCCTTTTGAAAAATACTATTATCTTTGATGGATTCTTTTTCTTTATATTTCAAAGAGTAAGCGACTTTTCCATCCGGATAGCGCAGCTCAATATATGCCTGTTTGTTTCCCAGTGAAAAATATGCATCCTTGCGGGTGATTTTTTTGGTTTCTCCGGGCTTGATTTTGATAGAATTGTAAATCGGATGATTGACTAATTTTTTTTCTGAAATTCCCGTTGCCACGCTCCAGCCTTTCAAATTCACGGTTTTTTTGGAAGCATTTTTCACCAAAATCCATTCTTCCTCATTGTCCAACCCGGAAGGATTTGGCATAATTTCCACAATTTTCACTTCGCGGCGCGGATATTTTTCCACCACTACGCTGAAATTTTTAACCACATCTTCGCTTCCGTCGGAAACTTTCACGTTGGCAAAATATTTCCCCGTCTTT
>CAZRJL010000016.1:0-19252 GCA_964600645.1 uncultured Bdellovibrionales bacterium
AAACTGTTGCATTTGCCGATTCTGCTAATTTTGATTTTCGTTTGGCTGTTTCTGACACTTCCGCCAAAAACGCCGGCACCGACCTCTCTAACGACCCATACATCCCTTTCAACACCGACATAGACTCAACTTGCCTGCGCAAAGACAATCAATCTCGCGTATCAAACGGCGGAGATGATTTGTGCTACACCCGTCCGCGCACAACCAGTTGGGACATCGGCGCGGATGAATTGATTACGAAAATTTATCGAAGTGTGGCGCCAGGTGAAGATGAAGTATTGGAAGCCGGCGCTAGTAATCATTTTAATATTTCCGGCAGTACCGCTACTTTTGATACCGCTCTCGGTAATGATGTCGGTGTAGGCGACGCGCTGGAATATGATGATGACAATAACGGAACTATAGATGCCAGCGATTCCATTGCCTTTATTACCGCCCGCATTTCTTCCACTGTCTTTACTATCAAAACTGCCACCGGAGGAGTGCCGACAGCTCCCAGCGCCGCTGATGAAATTCATTGGAATATCAATCGCGCTTATACCTCGCTTACTAATGCCGAAGTGGGAACGGAGAATACTCTGATTGACTCGGATCTGAGAAATTTTGATGCTGGTAATCGCAACATTGCAACGAACAGTGAGCAATGGTATTTTGCCTGTTATGCTCATGGAACCACCGGAGATTCAGCTGCGGTGACGATTGACGGTTGGACAACCGCTCCGCAAAATTACATTAAAATTTATACGCCAACCTCAATGAGTGAAGTTGGAATAAGTCAAAGGCATCAAGGTAAGTGGGATGAGGGGAAATATAAAAGAGACGGAATAAGTATGAATACTAGTATCGAGGATGATTATGTACGAATGGAAGGATTGCAAATTAGACATACAAGAAGCAGTGGAACTGGGTATGGTTTTCTCGTTCAAAATGTTTCTAATTCGAGTGATGTTAAGCTTTCAAATAATATTGTAATTGGTGTTTTATCTGGTACGGCAGTTGGTTATGGAGTTTGGATTAATGATGCCGATGCCAATATTAAGTTTTGGAATAATATTATTTCTGGATTTATAAATCCCGGACAAACCTCACTTGCCGGACTTTTAAGTACGGCTGCGAATTCAAAAGTGTATACTTATAATAACACAATGCTTGATTGTTATCGCGGTTTCAATATGAATTCCAGTTCGTCTGCAATGAAAAACAATATTGCAACCGGCAGTGGCACGAACTATTATTTGGTTGCCAGCGTTATTCATTCAAATAATATTTCTTTTGATGCTACTTCGCCCGATACTTCTTATCGCAATTTATCCGTTTCTTTTATTGATAAAACCAATAGTGATTTTCATCTTGCTACAAGTGACACCGCCGCGCGCAATGCTGGCGTTGATTTGTCGCAGGATTATTGGTTGCCGATAACTACTGATATTGACGGGCATAGTAGAGACGAGGCAATGCCTCGTCTCTACAGCGGGGTTGACATCGGCGCCGATGAATCCGCTACTCCGATTTACCGCAGTATCGCTCCCAGTATGTCCACCTATCTTGACCGCGGGGTAGATGAATCGGGGACTGACCTGACTATTTCCGGAACAACAATGACTTTGGAAAACGCCGCCCCGGACAATGTCGGGGTGGGCGACGTGATCCAATATGACAGCGACGGCAATTCATCCATTGATGCGATTGCGTTTATTTCCGCCCGCGCATCCAGCACATCGTTTACCGTGCAATCCGCCAAAGGCGGACTGGCCGTCCCCACAAGTGGGGCCGACCAGGACTGGCAAATCTTCCGCGCCTACACCACGCTGGACAACGCCGAAGGCGGAGTGGAAAACATCACTAACATTGACGACGACGTGGATGATTTTGATATTTCCGTAAGTCGCGCTGACGGCAAAGATATTTATGCGAGCAATGAGCAGTGGAATATCGCGGCGTAT
This sequence comes from uncultured Bdellovibrionales bacterium, assembly GCA_964600645.1. GTDB lineage: Bacteria > Patescibacteriota > Minisyncoccia > Moranbacterales > UBA9337 > UBA12151. Next base: position 1,944 of record CAZRJL010000016.1, read on the forward strand.
GCGAATAGCACGACGGCGGATACGGTGGCGGTGACGATTTCCGGCTGGACTACTTATCCAACGAACTATATTAAAATTTATACCCCTGTTTCAGCGAGTGAAGTGGGGACGAGCCAGAGGCATCAAGGGGCTTGGGATGATTATAAGTTTAAAATGGAATATAGCGCGCCAAGTCAAAGTCATGCTGTTTTGAATTTAACGAACGCTGGTTATGCCAGGGCGGATGGATTGCAAATATCAACTGATAATAATGGATATAGCGGAATCGGAGGCATTATTCATGGTACTGGCGACATCATGTATATTTCAAACAATATTATTAAAAGTATCAGCCAGGGTTTAGGGGATACCGAATATGGCATTTCAGGCTCAAATACAGCAGGAGGAAATTACTCTTATGATATTCGTATTTGGAATAATATAATCTATGATTTTGAGTCATCAACTAGCCGCGGGATATATGTTTATTACAATTCTGGTCCTACCGTTTATAATAATACGATTTACAATTGTCAAACCGGAATGGGCGGGAATTTAGGTGCTTTTCTTGCCAAGAATAATATCGTGTCCGGCAGTCTGACGGCGGATTACGAAAGTGCTGATTTTCGTTCCGGTTCAACAAATAATCTCTCATCCGATGGCACAGCGGACGATGATCCTGATATGGCCAATTCAATTATTGATGCCATCGTCGCCTTCGCCGACGCCACCAACCACGACTTTCATTTGGACAGTGCCGACACCGGTGCGCGTGACGGGGGGGTGAATTTGTGGAATGATTCTGTTTTGTCGGTAAGGGAAGATATTGATGGGGAGCCTCGCAGTGAGCAGGGGGGTTGGGATATTGGAGCGGATGAAGGGATTTTTTATCAAAGTAATGTCGCGGGACACGGAACGGCGACGATGCAAATGTCGCTCACTGACAAAATGACAGACGGCTTGGTGGGAATGTGGAGCTTTGACGGTCCGGATATCTCCGGCACCACCGCCTATGACCGCAGCCCCGCCGGAGGCAACGACGGAACAATCACCGGCGCCATGCCGGTAATCGGCAAAAAAGGCCAAGCGTTGAGTTTTAACGGAACGACGGATTTTGTGAATGTTGGTTCAGGTTCTAACGTTGACGATTTGGGTCCAATAACAGTTTCCGCATGGGTTTATCCAAGATCGGAAGGTGAAGGCGGATACGGATCTGTAATTGCAAAAGGTGGTGATGTCGGCACTGCTAATGGTAATTGGGTTTTACAGAATTATCCCGGATATGGAGATTTTAGACCAATTTTCAATAAGGGATATGCTACACAATTATTGCGACGGCGTGCTAATGCTGGTTGTGATTTGAATGAATGGTGTTATCTATCAATGACTTGGGATGGTTCGGCAAGCGCAACGAATATTCATATGTATATCAATGGAAGTGAAACAGGTTATGATTTTAGTCAGGATGGGACAGGAGTGAAGAATACAGATGCGGCAGTTAATTTATATATTGGGAATAATAGTGCTCAAGCAAGAACGTTTGATGGTCAAATTGACGAAGTCCGTGTGTATAGTCGTATATTGTCTTCCGATGAAATCTTGCGACTGTATAATTTGGGGAGTGTGGAGTATGTTAGATAAAAAAACTTTTCATAAAAAAATGAAAAAAGTAAAGAAAATAATCATTGTTTTTATTGTATGTGTTTGGGCACATTGCTTGTTTGGATTTGCGGAAGCGCATGCATCCGTTACTCCTGTAATACTTTATACTGATATCGTAGCTGGACCGACCAGTGGTGGAGAAAACAATAATGGAGCCTATCTAAATATTTTTGGGTATAATTTTGGAACTACTGGCTTAGGAATAACCACGAAAGTTTATATTAATAATATTGAAGTGGCTGATTACAAAGTGCTTCAAAATGCGAAGGCACAGCCATTTTCTGTAGCTAATGGACCGATATTGCAGCAAATAGGCGTGCAAATTGGAAACATAGGAGGTCTTGCCGTTGGATCTTCCGGGGTAATAAAAGTATCAGTAAACGGAGTGGATTCAAATACTGATCATAGTTTTATTAATCAGCCAGGAGATATTATTTATGTTTCTCTTTACGGAAGTGATTCTACCGGTGATGGTAGTTTTAATAATCCGTATCGCTATGTTCAGACACCTACAGTTGATAATCCGGTATATATTAATTGGAATGCTGGCGATACGATCGTGATGATGTCCGGCGATTGGTATGACCAAGGTAATGGCGCATATTTCTTGAATATATTAAGTACGAAAGATGGTGATGAGCCGAATGGTTTATCGGGTCATGGGTATATGACTATCACTGGATATCCAGGAGAAGAAGTGAATATTTTTGCGCACGGCAATGGTACGAGTCAGTGGGGTGGTATCAGAGCCCCGGGGACGAGTTTTCCCGATAAGAATAATTATTTCGTAGTATCTAATCTTAACATTCATTGTGATGATAACGATGGTCTTGATAATATTGGAGATGGTGGTATACAAAACAATTACTCAGGGGATTATTGGAGAATAGTTAATAATTATCTCACCGCAGATGTTACGCGATTAATACGAGCGGGAGGTATTTCCGGATCACTCAGAAATTCGGTTGTTTATGGAAATAAATTGGATAAAATAGGTGGAGGAACTGAAATGCATGATATTTATTTGTATAATACGAGCCATGATTCAGAGATAGCTTATAACTATTTTAGTACTAACCCTACAGCTGGTAGCGGAGTGCAGTTTTACGATGACAGTACATTTGATAGTATGTCCGTTCATCACAATTATTTTAATGGCATTGGGAAGCATGCAATAAACCTAGCGACTACCGGTCTTACAAATTTTGAAGCCTATAATAATATTGTTAAAGACGCTTATGAGGCAGGAGTAAGAACAGGCGTTTATACTCTGGTTAATAATGCTTATATAACAAATAACACATTTTATAATTGCACCAGGGGAATGTCGCCGGTTCGTGGATGTATTTTTAATACCGCTCAATTTTTGGATGAAAATAAAACTTTTCATTTTGAAAATAATATTATCCATATGTATTCAACGAATGGTTGGTATTATTATCCTTATACTACGCCGGACACGGGAATATTTTTTGATAATAATTTATACTATCATGGAAATGTTTCCACGATACCCGCAAGGGAAATAAATGAAGTAATTGGAGATCCAAAATTTATGAATATCGGAGTTGATTCTGAAAATTTGGCTATCCAATTATCAAGTGCGGCAAAGGATTCGGCGAAAAATCCAAGCGTAGCGGTTTCAAATGATTTTATTTTTACACTCAGGCCGGTTAATGGAGTGTATGACATCGGAGCTTTCGAATATGTTTCAACTGAAGAAACCTGTTTCGACAATATTCAAAATCAAGATGAAACCGGAGTTGATTGCGGAGGAGTTTGTGAGGCTTGCGTTGTTCCGACAACCTACGACCTCACCAATTTCATCAGCGCCATCACTAATTGGCTGGGAATCGGAAATGCAACTTCCGATGTTAATTCTGACGGGGTTGTGAATAGCCGGGATTTGGGGGTGATGATGTCGGGTTGGGAATAGTAAAATAGAGAAGTAGGGTGTTTACTTGACAAAAATAGCCATTATGTAATAAACTAGCACTATAATATAACAAATAATGTAATAAACTAGCACTATGTTCAATAGAAATATTATAAGGCATTTGGAACAATGGAAGACTAAAAAACATCGAAAACCCTTGGTTTTGCGTGGCGCCAGACAAGTGGGAAAAACCTCGGCGGTCAAAATATTTGCCGAGAAAAATTTTGATGATCTGATATATATCAATTTGGATAAAGCCGAAGATTTTAATTTATTCAAGGATGTGCAGTCGCTTGCAGAATTTGAAAAAACGGCGGATATCGGACTTGGAAAAAAAATAATTCCCGGAGCAACCTTGGTTTTTATCGATGAAATACAAAATACGCCGAATCTGATCGAGCTTTTGCGATTTTTTTATGAAGAGCTCGGCGAGCTTCACGTGATTGCTGCCGGATCTTTGCTGGAAGTGAAAATCGAAAAACAAGGATTGGAAATGCCAGTCGGAAGAGTTGAATACGCATATATGTATCCGCTGACCTTTTTTGAATTTCTTGAGGCTGTCGGCGAGAAAAAACTTTTGGAATATCTTACGAGTGTTTCTTTGCAGGAAAAAATGATACCAAGCGGAATTCATAATCGGGCGTTGGAACTTTTCAATGATTATTCGCGAATTGGCGGAATGCCGGAAGCAGTTTCGTTGTATGTCCAAAAAGGATCGCAAGATGATTTGAATTCTCTTTATGCCTCACTACTCATTGCTTATACCGAGGATATTTATAAATATTCTTCGCAAGCGGATGTGAAGTATATCAGACACGCATTAGAACAGTCGCCATATTTTGCCGGCGAAAGAATTACATATGAAAAATTCGGCGGGTCTAATTTCAGAAGCCGGGAAATGAGTGAAGCTTTCGGAGTATTGGAAAAGGCGATGATTGTGAATCAAATTGAAGCGACCGAGTCACGCCAGCTCCCGATAATTGCCAAGAAAAAAAGAGCAAAAAAACTTCTCTATTTGGATGTGGGATTTGTCAATTTTAAAAATAATATTCAAGCGGAATATTTGAATTTGAAGAATTTGAGCGACGTGTATCGTGGAAAAATAGCCGAACAAATTGTGGGACAGAATTTGATTACTGGCAATGTTTATTCTCAGAGACAACTGCATTATTGGGCGAAGGAAAAGCCGGAAGGATCAGCAGAAGTTGATTTTTGTTTTTCTTCCGGCGGAAGTATTTTTGGAATTGAAGTCAAATCCGGACATTCAGCCAGATTAAAATCGCTTTTCAGTTTTGCTGATAGTGTTTTAAAAAGCAAATTAATTAGGATTTATGGCGGATCTTTGAAAAACGAACAAATCACAAGCGGTGGAAAAAAATATAATCTTTTGTCCGTGCCGTTCTATTTGGTGAATAGGATTTTTGGTATAGAATAAGAGTAAAAGAGTTCCGGGCTTATAATCGTGCGCTGTCTTCCGATGAAATTTTGCGACTGTATAATTTGGGAAGTGTGGAATATGTTAGGTAGAATTTTTAATTTTTAATTTTTTAATTTTTTAATTTTTGAAATAAATCTTAAATCTGAATTTTTAAAAAAAAATGATGGAAGGTTTAGAAATTAAAAAATTAGAGTTTATTTACAAAATTGCAAGAATTAAAAATTATAAAATTAACAAAACTATGAAATATGATTTGGAGGAAAGGTGTGCAAAATTCGGAGAGGATGTGATAATTTTTTGTAAAACTGTTAAGAAAAATGATTTTGCAGTGTGGGAGCGAATTATATGGAGGCAAATCAAGCAAGTTCAAAGAAAGATTTTCAGAATAAAATAAGGATTTCTCAAAAAGAGGCAAATGAGTCTAAGCATTGGTTTCGTATGATTTCTACTGTTGATGAGGCGCAAAAAGAAAAATGTCGGAATTTGTGGAAAGAGGCACATGAGCTGACGCTTATTTTTGCAAAAATTTCTCGAAATTGTAAAGAGAGTAAGTAGAATTTTTAAAAATTAGAACTTATTTACAAAATTATAAAATTCAAAAATTAAAAATTAAATCCAGTCTTCAATTCTCCTCCTTTTAATGATATAATATTGCCAGAAGTCGGATTTTTTATATAAAATTAAAAAAACTATGAATAAAAAAACGATTATCATTATTGTCGTGATTGCGGTTTTGGTTTTGGCAGTATGGGGAATTTGGGAATTATTAAGTCGGGATAAAAATCCTTCCGGAGAAGAGCAAGCTAAAACGGTATATCAAGTGATGGTGGCGATTCGCGATCAGAAAAGTTCCGATCCGGTCGAGGACGCGCGCAGCTCGCTTAAGGCGGGGGATGTTCTTTTGGTTAAAAGCGGAGAAAATAGTCCTTGGTCGGACACGGAAAAAACCAGCAGTCTGATTTTGAAAATGGAACTTTTTCCTGATGAGGTGCAAAAGCTCGTCGAGTCGGTGACGGAAAAAAATTCCGATTCGGAGGAGGCCCAAGAAAATATCACACTCCTGCGCAAATATCGCATTGATTTCGATGAGATTGATTTTGACGCGGAAAAATGGAACGGCGTTCAGCCCTTTGACGACAAAACTTTTGATTGGTCAATTGTGGAAGAAAAATAATTTGCGTTTGCGTAAAATCCCCATTTTTAATATAATAAGAGCTAGGATTTACGCGTTTAAAAAAGCATTCGTCCGGTTTTCCGAAAAAACATTTTTTCGGAAAACCTAGCATTTCTTATTTAAGCGTGCGAGTTGAGAAATATTGAAACATTAAACACGAAATTAATAAAAATATGGAAATAAAGGTAAATACGGGCGCCGGAACGGAAAACAAATTGGAACGTTTTGCTCCAAAAATCGAACCCAAGCAAAACGCTGTTGCTCCGGAAACAAAAAAAGAAGTTGTCGAAAAAGAAAAGAAAAGTTTTTTTGGTTTTTTTGGCAATATATCCGACAAGATTATCGGACTGAGTATTTTTATGATTTTTTTCGGGGTTCCGTTGTTTTTCACCGGAATTACTTTCCAGGGAATGGCATTTGAAAAACAGATTTATTTTTATCTCTGGCTATTGGTTGGATTGGTGGCTTGGTTGGCAAAAAGCATCAAGACCGGAGAGATGAGAATTCGCAAAACTCCGCTTGATATTCCCATTCTTTTGTTTTGGGGTGCCTATCTTGCTTCACTGGCTTTTTCCGTCGACCGCTGGCACAGCTTTTTTGGATTTTTCGGAGATCCGTCAAGAGGATTTTTGAACGTGACGGCTTTTGTGGTGGCATATTATTTTTTCTTTTCTCATATTGAAAAAGAAAGAATAAAATTAGCATTGGGCGCAATTGTCGCGAGCGGAACACTGGTGTCGATTTGGACAATTGTCCGTTTGCTCAATTTGCAAATTTTCCCGCAGGTTGTTTTGGAAAACTCTCCTGCAAGTTTGTTGGGGTCGTTTTCGGGATTGAATATTTTTCTGGGAGCTTTTGTCCTTTTGTCTGCCGGTGCTATTTTGAAAATCGTTTCTTTGGACAAACTGTCGGGAGTAAAAAAAATAGCAACAATAATTTTTCTTTTCGTGGCTCTTTTTTTCGGCGCGGCAGCTTTTGTTTTGGTGCAAAGTTTCGCGTTTTGGCCGGCGATTTTGCTTGGAAGCGGAATTTTTTCATTGTATGCTTTTTCCCGAGTGATAAAAATGCCGTCTCGTTGGATTTGGCTTCCGATGGCGGTTTTCGTTTTGTTTCTGGCGATTTTTATGGTAGGAAATGGAAATTTGAATTTGTCGCGCGTGAGTCTTCCGGCGGAGGTAAGTCTTTCCTATGGAGTATCTTGGGATATTATCAAAGAAGGACTGAAAGAAAATGTCATTTCCGGATCGGGACCGGCGACATACGGATATGCTTTTTCGAAATTCAAACCGCAAGATTTCAATTTGAACCAATTCTACGATTTGCGTTTTTACCAAGGCTCGGGATTGCTATTTGAATCTGTTCCGACAATTGGAATCTTAGGAGTAATTGTTTTGTTTTTGTTGGTTTTTTCTTATCTGAGCGTTTCTGTCTATTTGATTTCGCGGGAAAAAGACAAAGAAAAAACATTATCTTTGTCATTTTTTTCCGCTTCGGTTATTTTGATTCTGGGAATATTTTTTTCCAAAGCTTCTGGTCCGGTCGTACTGCTTGGATTTTTGGTGTCGGCGATGGCATTGCTTTCAATTATTTTGGAAAGCGAAGCGGAGGCGAACTATTTTGATTTGTCGCTTAAGGCCTCTCCAAAATACGCGCTTTCTTTGGCCTTTGTTTTTGTGGTTCTCAGTAGTGCGATTGTGTTTTCTTTTGTGTTTTTGGGAAAAGTTTTTGCCGGCGATGCACTGGCGGGAATGGCAATCAAGGAAAGCCGCGCGGACAGAGAAAAAGCGGTGGAGAAAATGCAACGGGCGATTGCGCTCAATCCGAAAGAGGGAAGATATTATACTCGCTTGGGACAGGAATATTTGATTTTGACCAATGAGCAAGCAATTGGCAAGGACGCGAAGAATAATGCGGAGGCGATCAAGAAATATCTGAGCAATTCCATTCTTCTTTTGAATAAGGGAAAAGAATTGATGAGCAATGATTTGAACGCGGTAGAAAGTTTGGCGCAGGCGTATGAAAATGCGGGACTTTATGTTTTTGAATCAAACAAAAAGGCGCTGGAAAATTATGAAGAAGCCGCCAAGCTTGATCCGAATAATCCGAACTTGCAAGCCAAAATCGGAAAGGTTCGAATGACTCTTTCTGGCGCGATGGAAGATGGCGATGAGAAAAAAGCGTATATGGAAGACACCAAAAAAGTTTTGGAAAAATCCGTAGAGTTGAAAAAGAATTTTGCCGACGGATATTATAATTTGGCGCTGGCTCAGGAGCAGATGAGGTCGCTGGACCCTTCGGTCGCAAATATGGAAAAAGCTGCGGCACTCAGTCCTTCCAATGTGAATGTGTTTTTTAATCTGGGAAGATTATATCAAAAGCGTTCCGGAGAAGATGATATAAAAAAGGCGGAAGCGATTTTTAAAAAGATATTGGAAATAAACAAAGATGATGTTAACACAAATTTCAGTCTTGGACTTTTGTTTGAAAAAACCAACCGCAAGAATGAAGCGATTGAGCAATATCGAAAAGTTATTTCCTTAGTTGAAAGCGGACAGCAAAATGAAATCTCAAAGAAAAACATCGAACAAATAAACGCGATGATTTCAAATATTCAAAAAGGACAAAATAACAATACTCAGCAAGTTGAGGAAAATGTCTTGGAAAATCAAGAACAAAAAATCCCTGAGGTTGAGGTTATCGAATAACTTTGAAATTCAAAATGCAAAATGCAAATCTCAAAATGACAATTTGAAATAGCATTAAAATCTGCCAACGAAACAAAATACTGGCTGTTGGTGATAGCGCAAATAGTAAAAGAAGAAAATAATAAAAAGGAATCTCAATAAATTCTCAAAGAAGTCATTGAAATTGCAAATATTCTGGCATCTTCAATTTTAACCACAAAATGTAAAAAATAATTTTACATTTTGCAGATGTGATTTTGATTTTTGAGATTTGATTTTCGAATTATTTGAGTTTGTCCGGGCGGTGGTTCGGGCAGTTTTTGTCTGAGCATCTTTCGGGGATGGTTTTTGTCCCTTCCATCATCAGTTTTCCGCATAAAGGACATTTTTTTCCGGTCGGCTTGGCTTTTATGGCGTAGCGGCAAGTCGGATAATTCGAGCAAGCATAAAATATTCCAAAGCGACCTTTTCTCTCCATCATTTCTCCTTTTTGGCAATCGGGGCATTTGACTCCGGTTTTTCTTTTAGCAACCTCTTTGGGATCTTCTTTGATAAATTTGCATTTGGGAAAATTCGAGCAAGAAATGAATTTTCCGAATTTTCCTTCGCGCTGGACAAGTGCGCCTCCGCACTTGGGGCATTTTTCTCCCGTCTCCTCCGGTCCTTTCATTTCTTTACCTTCTTCGGTTCGCGCTCCGGAACATTTGGGAAATTTCGAGCAACTCATAAATTTTCCATTTTTGCCAAGCTTCCAAACCATTGGTCCGTCGCAAACAGGGCACTTAAATTTGTCGTCAACTTTTCCAAGGTCGGTGATTTTTTTCGTGTCTTTTTTTGATTTGATTTCCTTGGTGAACGGTCCGTAAAAATTTTTGAGAATTTTTTCATATTCCGCTTTGCCTTCAGCAATGGCATCCAAGTTATTTTCCATCTCGGCGGTGAAAGAATCGCTAATATATTTTTCAAATTCTTTTTCCAAAAACGAACTTACTACGTCTCCGGTGTCGGTGGGGTGGAGGGCTTTGTTTATTTTTTCCACATAGCCGCGATCTTGAATGGTTTTAATAATAGTGGCATAGGTCGAAGGCCTTCCGATTCCTCTTTTTTCCAATTCTTTGACCAATCCCGCTTCGCTATATCTGGATGGCGGTTGGGTTTCTTTTTCCGCGCTGTCTATTGAAATAAATTTCAGCAAATCCCCGGTAGAAATTTTTGGAAGCTGGATATCTTCGCTTTTGGCGGCGCTGTCAACCAAAAGCCAGCCATCAAAAAGCGTGCGCGATCCGTTGATGATAAAATCCGGAATACTCTTTGAAATTATATTGGTTGAAATTCGCGTACGTAAAACCTTAGCATCAACCATTTGGGAGGAAACCGTTCTTTGCCAAATGAGTCGGTAGAGTTTTTTTTGATCGGGAGTGTCTCCGGCATTTTCATTGGCGCAGTCAGTCGGGCGGATAGCTTCGTGAGCCTCTTGTGCGTTTTTACTTTTTCTGGAATATTTTCTGAATTGATATAAGTCTTTGGAGAATTTTTTTTCAATAATTCCGGCGATTTGATTCTGCGCTTGCGAACTTAATGTTGTGCTGTCGGTTCTCATATAGGTAATAAGTCCAGCTTCATAGAGCTGTTGAGCGATGCGCATTGTTTGCGATGGAGAAAGTCCCAGGCGGGAGCTGGCGGTTTGTTGCAGAGTGGAGGTAATAAAAGGTGCGCGCGGCGAGCGTTTCATTTCGGTTTCCTTAATATCGAAGACTTGCCAGTCTTCTTTTTTTCCGGCGGAAATTATGCGGTCAACTTCTTTTTTGTCGCGCGGTTCTTTTGAGCAAGTAAAGGTCAGTTCATTTTCATTTTTTGCTTTGAGATTGGCGGAAATAGTCCAAAATTTTTCTGCAGTGAAGGCGCGAATTTCCCGTTCCCGTTCCATGATAATTCGGAGTGCCGGAGATTGGACGCGTCCGGCAGAAAGACCGTAGCGAACTTTTTTCCAGATGAGCCCCGAAAGGTCATAACCAAAAAGGCGGTCGAGAACGCGACGCGCTTCTTGCGCTTTCACTAATTTTTTGTCGATATCACGTGGGTGCTTCATTGCTTCTTGTACGGCTTCTTTGGTAATTTCATGAAAAACAACCCTCTTTATATTTGAATTCTTAATTTTTAATTCTTGATTCTTAACTTCCATTCTTCGCTCCTTGTTTCTTCCAAGATTCAAAGCCTGGGCTATATGCCACGCAATCGCCTCTCCCTCGCGGTCAGGGTCGGTTGCCAACAGAATTTCCTCCGATTTTTCCGCGAGAGTTTTTATTTCCTCCACGACTTTTTCTTTGCCGGGGGAAATTTCATAGTGCGGAATAAATCCGTTGGGAATATCAATAGCATCTTTGTTGCTTTTTGGTAGGTCGCGAACATGACCCACTGAAGCGCGCACAGTGTATTTTCCGTCTAAATATTTGGTGATGGTTTTCGCTTTTGAAGGCGACTCGACGATAAGAAGTTTCATTATTTTTTTATGTGATTATATAATTCTGTCCTCCGATGTTTTTTACCATACCTTTTATTTCCATTATTGACAAGGTGGAGATGGCGGAGCTGGTTTCCATTCGGGATAATTTTATTATTTTATCAATGTGCAGTGTTTCTCTAGAAAGTATTTCAAGAATCTTCTTTTCTTCCGCCGAAGACGGAATTATTTTCCTTGCTTCTTGTGCAGCGAGGCGTTTTTCTAGGTTCAATTCTTCTAAAATATCCTGAGCGGAAGACACCAGTTTGGCGCCTGCCTTGATCAGGTTATTGGCGCCTGCGGAAGTGGGGGAAAAAATCGGTCCGGGTACGGCGAAAACTTCGCGATTAAACTCCAGTGCCAAGTTGGCGGTAATCAGCGTGCCGCTTTTTTCCGCCGCTTCAATGACAAGTGTTCCAATTGTCATTCCCGCCATAATTCGATTGCGCGCCGGAAAAGTTCCGATTCCGGCGGAAATTCCCAGCGGATAGTCGCTTAGCAGTACTCCCTGTTCAAGTATTCTCCGGGAAAGGGCGAAATTGGCAGCCGGTCCGATGTTTTTGTCGTTCAGTCCGCTACCCAAGATGGCTATGGTTTTTTCTCCGGCGGAAAGACAAGCGCGGTGAGCGATGGCGTCAACTCCCAGTGCCATTCCGCTCACGACGACAATTCCCGCTTGCGCCAGATCGCGAGCAAGCGACATCGCTACCTGCTGTCCATAGTGGGTTATTTTTCGTGAGCCGACGATTGCCAACATTGGTTTTTCATTGAAAGAAAATTCTTCTCCTTTGACATAGAGTAGTTGCGGAGGATTGTGGATTTGCCTGAGAAGCTGTGGATAAGCTGGATTTTCAATGTCGAGAATGCGGATGTTTTCTTTTTGCAATTTTTCAAATTCCACATCCGGATTGATTTCTTTCCTTTTCGCTTCAATAGTTGCTGATAATTTTTCCCCGATTCCACTTTGGCTCAAATCGGAAAAAGAAGCTTTCCAAATATTTTCACCACTGCCAAAACGGTCGAGTAAAATTTTTATTTTCGCCGACCCAACACCGTCGATTAAATTGAGAGCATTTAAATATTTCATTGTTAAATTATAGCATATTCAAAAAATATTAAATTAGTGGTATAATTCATTCAAAGTTAATATTCGTATATTAGTAAATAAATCTATGCAAATAAAAAATTTCAATGTGTATTTTTTCGTTTTAGCGTTGGTCATTGCTTCGGTGGCGGCGTTTTTTTTGATCAAGCCGTTTTTTACGGCAATTCTGATGGCGGGAATTCTGGCAGTAGCGTTTCATCATCAGTATAAGTTTTTTTTGAGAAGTACCAGGCAATGCAAAATTCTGAGCGCGTTGTTGACTATACTTTTGGTTTTGGCGATCATTATCATTCCTTTGTTTTTAGTGTTTGGATTTTTGGCGGATGAAGCCGGTAACGCTTATCAAAGAATTTTGTCTGATCGGAATTTTTATGAAAAACAAGTTGAGAATGTATTTAGCTTGATTGATCACGCCCCATTACTCAATCTTTTGGAAACGGATAAAATTTTTAATCAGGACCAATTGTCTCAATCACTAAAAAGTTTGAGCCAAGGATTATTTGGGTTGATTCAATCGGTATATCAAAACATAGTTAAATTTATTTTGCTGACTTTCGTGATGTTTTTTACAATGTTCTATTTGCTTACGGAAGGGGAAAAATTGATTGACAAAATGAAATACATCAGTCCATTAAGCGATAAATACGAAAATATTTTAGTGGATAGGTTTGTTTCTATGACGCGAGCGACATTGAAAGGAACTATTGTTATCGGATTGGTGCAAGGTTTTCTGGGAGGAATAACTTTTGCTATCGCTGGAATTCCAGCGCCGTTTATTTGGGGCTTGGTGCTCACGATAATTTCAATTCTTCCTGCTGTCGGTCCTCCGATTGTGATGATTCCGGCTGGAATTATTCTTCTTTTTTCGGGTCAAATTTGGCAAGGGGTTTTTGTTTTAATTATGTCGGTTGGTCTTGTTTCTACGATTGATAATATTTTGCGACCGGAGTTGGTTGGTCGCGACACTCAAATGCATCCATTGTTGGTTTTCTTTGCTACTTTGGGAGGGATTATATCATTTGGCTTGATGGGCTTTATTATCGGACCAATAATAATGGCACTTTTTTTGGCACTCTGGGAAATATATGGAAAAGAATTCAAACGTCAGTTGAATACTTTTAATAAGTAGAATTTGGAAGATGCAAAATATAAAACACAAAAAAAGAATTTCAATCATAATTGGAGTTTTGGTCGCAATGGTGGGGTGTGGAATTTTAAGCGTAAACAAAGCGCAGGCAGATACTCATTATATGCCTGACGATTGCTCTAGTTTACAGGGTTGCCTTGCTTTAATGTCAGGAGGAGATACCTTGATTATTCGCGATGGAATATATACAGGCGCAGAAAATATTATCGATAATTATCACAAGCCACCAAATGGCACTGTAGATGCATATACCAAGATACAAGCTGAAAATGTAGGGAAAGCTATTTTTGATGGACAAGGTAATAATATTTTAGTGAATCTGGATAGTGCTAGTTATATAACATTTGAAGGAATAATATTTGAAAATTCCAGTGGAGCGGTTGTGTCGATTACTAATAGCAATCATATAAAAATTTTAAAATGTGGTATAAGCGAGGCTGGAACAAATAGCGAAGGTGTATCAGGAGACCCTTTGTTTTTCAGATATAATAGCTATTGTTTAATAGAGGATACATATATTTGGGGAAATGGAAGATATAATTTCTATATATTGGATTCAGATTATATTATTCTTAGGCGATGTGTGAATCGATATGATCGTGGAACAAGCGTTGGATATAGCAATCAGGGATCTTTTCGTTTATATGGAACAAGTAATTCATTGTTGCAAAACTGCATTAGTATAGATAGTGATCAAGAGAGCTATATTTTGACCCCATCAGGAGAACTGATTGTTGAGGCTCAGCCAAAAATAATTTGGATAAGTCCTAATGGCAGTTCTGGGAAAAGCGGAGTAAATAATCAAACAAGAGGGTTAATATCTTTAAACACAGGGAAAAGTCTTTTGGGTTTTGTCGGAGACTATAATGTTGCGGGGAATATGTTTTTTGAGTCAGTTTTTTGGAAATCAAAAAATGCTTTTTGGACCAGGAGCGGTAATATAGAAGATAAGATTATAATTAGGCACTCTACTTTTGGAGAGATAGATGATTTATCCGGATATCATGATAGAGCGGTCGAGTCGGATACACTTGGATTAGCTGAGGTTTATGATTCATTGATATGTGGCACAGGCGATGTTGCTTTGAGAAATATAGTCTCGGACTATAATAGTTTATATGATAATTACGCTAATTATTCGGGTGGAGGAATTGGTGCTCATGATTATTCTTCGGAAAATCTTAATCAAATAAATCCATTTTTAAATTCACTTAAATATCTCCCGCGAATTGAAAATGGTTCCGATCTTGACAGCAATGCTTCCGATGGAGGAGATATTGGCGCTAATATTTTGACTAAAATTGGTGTTTCCGGAACTCTTTATGGAGAGGAAGGCTACAATACGGACACCGGAGAATCTCTCTGGCCATTTCCAAATGAAGATTTAATAAAAGAGAAAATGCAGTCCTATTCTTATGATGATGGCAATTTAACAGGTAATCGTGGTTTTGCGGAAAATAAATTTGATCAGTTTGGAAAATCTTTAACTTTAACGAGGTATATTTGGCAATATCTCGGAAATCAAATTCCTTGTGAAATATATGACGAATGCAATATTTCCGTTCCCGAAACCTGCTCCGACTCCATCCAAAACCAAGACGAAACCGGAATTGATTGCGGAGGGGTTTGCGAAGATTGCATAGTTCCAATAACTTACAACCTCACTAACTTCATCTCCGCCATTACTAATTGGCTGGGAATCGGAAACTCCAATTCCGATGTCAATTCCGATGGAATTGTGAATACACGGGATTTGGGGGTGATGATGTCGGGATGGGAATAATTCAAGAATTAAGAATCAAGAATTAGGCGTGGGTATTGCTTATGAATTTTTTGGAATTTTGGCAAAATTTACCGCAGCAGATTGATCCGGTTGCTTTTTCAATCGGTTTTTTTGAGGTGAGGTGGTATTCTTTGATGTGGTTGATAGGTATTTCGATTTCTATTTGTATCTTGTATTTAAATAAAAAAGATTTTTTGTGTGAAAAAAATCAAAGTGCAAAATGCAAATATCAAAATAACAATTCAAAATTAAAAAATTTAGAATTCAATCAAAATTCGAAATTTAAAATTAAAAATTCAGAAAATAATTTATCTAATGACCAATTGCAAAATTTGGTTATTTATATTTTATTAGGGGTTTTACTTGGCGGTCGCTTGGGCTTTGTTCTTTTCTATAATCTGTCATATTACTTTCAAAATCCCTTGGAAGTATTCTTGCCTTTCGATTTTTCTCATTGTTCTATGTTCCATGCTCCATGTTATGTGGGATTTTATGGAATGAGTTATTTTGGCGCTCTTACTGGCGCAATTTTGGCGGGACATTTTTTCGCTCGAAAATATAAAATTGATTTTTGGTGTTTGGCGGATTTTGTGGCAGTGGCGATTCCGGCGGGATATTTTTTTGGGCGAATTGGAAATTTTCTGAATGGAGAGTTGTATGGGAGAATTACAAACGCGCCATGGGGGATGCATTTTGACGGTGAATTATTTTTGCGTCATCCCTCGCAGTTGTACGAAGCGTTTTTTGAAGGACTGGCTTTGTTTTTTATTATTATTTTGTTGAGCAATATATTGCGCAATCAAGCACAAAAATATTATTTTCCCGGGATATTATTTTTAATTTATATTCTCGGTCATGCCTTTTTTCGTTTCTTTTTGGAATTTTTTCGCGAGCCGGACGAACAAATTGGATTATTTTTCAATCAAATAAGCTTGGGACAAATTTTGGCGCTTGCGGTAATATTAGTCGTACTTGTCATTTGGCAGAAGAAAAAAAATGTGATAAGGTAGACGAAGTCTATTATTAAGATAAATTTATGTCCAAGAAAAATATTTTTTTGAGCTTGCTGATTGTTGTTATTTTGTTTGTATTGGCTTTTGTGATTTTTCAAGAAGAAGCGAAGGCACCAGAGAAAAACATAGAAGTAAATACCACAAAGATTAGTAGTGAGTCGGAAAATATTTCAACAAGCGTGGAAGTTGTTTATTATTATGGAGAAGAGTGTCCGCACTGCAAAGACGTTTTGAAGTTCTTGGAAGAAAATAAAATCTCTGAGAAAGTTGAATTTCAAAAGAAGGAGGTTTGGCATAATAAAAATAATTCTGATGAAATGATGAAAAAGGTTGAAGAATGTGGATTAAATTCAAGCACTGTCGGCGTTCCGTTTTTGTATGCCGAGGGAAAATGTTTGATTGGTACGCCGAAAGTAGAAGGATTTTTCAAGTCAAAAGCAGGGATTTAGCTATGGGGCTTGACAGGTTTTTGCAAACTGCTACAATAGGTATTGCTAGTAAATAATTTGCTTGATTATTTAAAAGCCTTCGCAAAAATTGAAATTTAAAACTACGGGTTGTCTGAAAAATACATCCCTTGGCGCAAAATAATTATTGTGCTTATGGATGTGTTTTTTGTTCGTAAATATTCGAGCGAAATTCAGGAACTTTGACAATTGAATACTAGTTAATAAAACTAGCGTAAATAATCGCAATTTTTTGCGGTTAGTCCTAAGTTCAATGACTGGCAACTGTTAATTCAGTAGCTAGAAATTGATTAGTTAGAGTCTATTCAACTAAAGAATTTATTTTCTTTTTTATACGAATGAATAAGTATTTATACTTGTCATTCTTTTTGAGAGTTTGATCCTGGCTCAGGATGAACGCTGGCGGCGTGGATAAGGCATG
>CAZRJL010000017.1:0-17627 GCA_964600645.1 uncultured Bdellovibrionales bacterium
CGGCAAGCTATGAGTTGTGGTACGTGGCAAAGCCGCGGGCAACTTGTCCGTGATTTGATTTTTATTTTAGTACTTTATTTGTTAGTGAAGACTTTTGGGGAAATCTCCGAAAGGCTTTTTTTATTTTCTAAAAACAAAAAATGTAGTAAGATAATAAGGTAGTTTATTATTGTCATTCCCGCGAAGGCGGGAATACAGAAAATAATTAAAAATACAACATACGAGATTCCCGCCTTCGCGGGAATGATACATATTTTTTTGCATGTTTTTAAAGAGTCTTGAAATACAGGGGTTTAAATCGTTTGCTAATCGAACCGTGCTGGAATTTGATCCGGAGCGGGGTTTTTCCAGTGCTGAAAAAAACGCCCAAGGAATTACCGCAATCGTCGGACCGAACGGTAGCGGAAAATCCAACGTGGCGGACGCACTTCGCTGGGTAATGGGAGAGCAGTCAATGAAAAATTTGCGCGGTAAAAAATCCGAAGATATTATTTTTGCCGGCAGTGGAAAAAAAGCGCGCCTCGGAAGCGCGTGGGTAACTTTGTCTTTTGACAATTCGCAAAAGAGGATTCCGTTGGAATTCGCGGAAGTTTCCGTGACAAGAAAAATATATCGTAGCGGAGAGTCTGAATATTTGATTAATGGAAGCCGGGTGCGTCTCATCGATGTGGTGGATCTTTTGGCAAAAGCGGGCGTGGGAAGGGAAAGTTATTGTGTAATCAATCAGGGAATGTCGGACGCGGTGCTTAATGCCAGCCAAACTGACAGACGGATGATATTGGAAGATGCTGCCGGAGTAAAGCAATTTCAAATTCAAAAGGAAAGAGCGCTCAAAAAACTTTTGAATACGAAAGTTAATTTGGAAAGAGTGTATGAGCTTTCCAGAGAAATCGAACCGCATTTGAAAATGCTCAAACGGCAAGCGGAGAAATCAGCGCAAAGAAAAGAAGTTGAAAGTGATTTGCGCCAAAAGCAAGTGAAGCTATACTCTTTTTTGTGGCACAATTTTCAGCAGGAGCGTAGCGGATCTTTTGAAGAAAAAGAAGCATTCGGTAGGAGAATGATGAATGTCCAAAGAGAAGTGGATAAAATAAATGATGAGCTTAAGGTGGAATCGAAAGAAGTTAGGCAATTAAATGGCTATGAAAAATTGGAAGAGAAACGCAATTTATTTTTTTCCGAGATAAATAAGTTGGAAAAAGATTTGGCGATTATTGAAGGAAGAGTTGAAATTATCAAAGAAAGATTGCAACAACAAAAAATAATCAAGAGTATTCCGGTGGATAGGGATTATGTCAAAGAGCATCTGGAAAATATTCAAAAGAGTCAGGAAAAATTGATTCAAAGATTGGAAGTAGTGGAAACATTAGACCAACTGCAGGACATCTGCGAATTTGCCAGGGCAATCAAGCAGGCGATGTTTGATTTGTTTGGCGATGTTGAAAAAGGAGAGGCGAAAGTGGAAGAAAACAATAAAGAGAAAACGGAAGAAGAAAAAGAGTTGAGGGGAAAAATAGAAAGATATCAAAAAGATAAAGAAGAAGCGCAGAAAAAAATTCAAGATTTCAGAACTAAAATTTCTGAAATTGACGCTCGAATTCGGCAAGAAATGGAAAATGACCGAAAGGCGCGCGAAAAATTTTTCCAGTTTGAAGGACAGCTTCGAATCAAACAAAACGAACTTAATATTCTGCGGGATAAATTTAATGATGCGAAAATTCGCTTGGCGCGTGTAGAGGTTCGTGAAGAAGATTTGACCAATGAAGTTCAAGCGGAATTGCACATAGGCTTAGGGGAGTTGAAATATGACGGAGAGAATATTAATCAGGATAAATCGGAAAGGGAAATAACCAGGCTGAAATTTCAGATGGAGCAAATTGGAGGAATCGACCCGATGGTAATTCAAGAATATCAAGAAACTAAAGATCGTTTTGAGTTTTTGACGCAAGAGTCAAATGATTTGGAAGAGGCAATTGAATCGCTCAAAAAAATCGCCAAAGAAATGGATCAAAAGATTGAGAAAGTTTTTGCCGGAGCGTTTGATCAAATTAACAAAGAATTTTCCAAATATTTCAGGATTATTTTTGGCGGAGGAAAAGCGGGACTTATAAAAACAAGAAAACCACGCAGAATCCTGTTGCGGGATCGCGGGGCAGGCATAAAAACAGAAGAACAAGAGAGTGATGAAGAAGATATTGTTTGTGAGGATGAAGATGATGAGAAAGCGGAGATCGGAATTGATATTTCCGCTTGCCCCCCGGGAAAAAAGATTAATAACTTGTCAATGCTTTCTGGCGGAGAAAGATCACTCACTTCAATTGCTTTGTTGTTTGCGATTATCTCATACAATCCACCCCCGTTTACGGTTTTGGATGAAATTGAAGCGGCTTTGGACGAGGCAAATTCACGACGCTTCAGCCGTATTTTGCAGGAACTTTCCGGAAGTACTCAATTTATTGCAATTACGCACAACCGGGAAACTATGCGCCAAGCGTCGCTTTTGTACGGCGTAACAATGGGAGAAGATGGAATTTCAAAAATTTTGTCAGTAAAATTGGAACAAGTTGGAAAAGGCGGAGAAATTAAGAAATAGTATTTTGCGTAAATTTGCGTTTGGTGTATAATATAATGAAAGCAGTGTGTTTTAATAAAATAAAAAAATAATAATCTTTGCTGGAGCGCAGAAGAAAAAAATGCGCCTTTGGTAAAAACAAAAATATGATGAAAAAATATTATTCACTGATTTTGTTTGTTGTGTTTGTTTTACTAGCGGGAGCAATCCTGTTGTTCCGAGGCGGAAGAGATGAGAGCGCGATAAACAATCAAGCCACGATTATCTCTGATGACGTTAATGTCGATTCCGAGCTCTCTGTTGAAAATTCAGGCAGTGATGAAGTTGCTTCCGATCCCGAATATGCGGATTTGGAAAATATCAGTGTTGATTTTGAGCAAGATGTCATTGAAACGGAAGATATTATTGAAGATTATTCAACTTTGGAGGGCGATATTGACGCGGACTCTATCGATAATGATTTATTGTAATTTCATAAATAATTTATTAACTTTTTTAAATATAAAAAAAATGAAAACGAATTTTATAAAAAACGAAACAATTCTCATATCTCTCTCTTTCTGCTTATTGCTTGCGGGGGTGGCTAGCGCGGCTAATAATGTAAATGATACAGATATTGAAAGTAAAAAAGATCAAATGCAACAAATAAAAGATGACCGTAAGGCGGAAAATCAAGATCGTATTTGCGATAAAATAGAAGAGTTGGCGGGAAAAATTCAAACGAATTTGAAAACAAGAAATGAGAATAGGCAGCAGCTCAGAATGGAAAGCGAAAACCGGCTTAAGGTAAAAATGCAGGAACGCGAAAGCACCCTGATTCAACGGCGTCAAGTTCGCGATCAATATCGGAGCGAATTCTATGCTCGATTACAAGAGAGAGTAAAAACTCAACAACAAAAAGATGCCGTGTCGGAATTCGAAGATACTATTGAAGATGCCGTTAAGGCGAGGCGAGAAGCTGTCGATGCCGCCTTGGATATTTTTCATGATGGAGTTCAGCAAGCGGTGGATTCAAAGAAAAGTTCCGTTGACAATTTAATTGCGGAATATGAAAAAAACAGAGAGCAATTAGCGGCCGAAGTTCGTAATTTTTGTGAAACAAGCGGGGATGTCGCAGAGACAAGGCAAACTCTCCGAAATAGATTGCAACAAGCAAGAGAGGAATTTAAGACCGACCAAAAAGAAATTTCGAGCGTGGGTGGCACAGTAAGAGAGTTGGCGCAAACAAAAAATGAATCCATAAGAAAAGCTTCGGAAACATTTATGTCTGTGCTTAAAGATGCTCAAAATAAATTGCAAGCAGAATTAGGCGGAGCTGTTGCGGATGGTGAGACTTCGATTGCCGAGTAGTTTTTAATGTGGCATTTTGTTATTTTAAAGCAGGGTGTATTGACATTTTGTTTGGCGTGATGTAGAATACATTAGTAAAAAATTAAGCTAAAAATAAGCATTTTTGATTATGCTTATTTGTATTTATCCTAAAAATTATGCTGGTAATAAGATTTTCGAGAGTGGGAAAGAAAAATAAAGCTCAATATAGATTGGTTGTTCAGGAGCATACTGCGAATCCAAAAGGAAAACACACTGATATTGTCGGAAGCTATGATCCTCACTCAAAAAAGAGCGTGCTGAAGAAGGACAAGATAGCGCAATGGATTAAAAACGGGGTTAAATTGTCAGACTCGGTGCATAATTTGTTTGTTTCTCAAGGAATTATAAAGGGAGAAAAAAGAGCGGTAAAGATGCCAAAGAAAGAAGTTGAGGCTGCAATTGAACCGGTTGCGCAAGATGGTGTTAAAGCGGAAGAGAAAAAAGAGGAAATTAAAACCAAGGAAAAGAAGGAGGATATTGTAAAAGAAGAGGCAAAGACCGAGGAAAAGAAATAGTGTTAGATATTGACAGATTGATATTTCAAATATATACTGGAAAAAATTAAAAATGGAAGTTTTCCGCAGACAGCACCGACACGAGGTCGGTGTCCCGACAAAAATCGTTGGGATAGGCCGCTTGAAAGCATAAGTCCTGCCGAGGAAAGATTTTTAACGAAAGTTAATTTTCTTTATGTCTTGCTGCGGATTGTCCGCAGTTTTTGTTTTCTGCGAATAATAGTGCTATAGAATATTAAAATAATTAAGAGTTGTTTTTCTGAAAAAATATCATTTTCTCCGGTCCTTTCGAGGGACGCGGACAGCTACGAAAATAATATTTTTTCAGAAAAACGTGGCTAAATTAAGTATGTGTATTTTAGGATAAATTAATTTAAGACATAATTTAAATAACCATATGTTGACAAGAGAAAACAAAGAGCAAATTGTAAAAGATTTGACTGAAAAAATAAAGTCCGCAAAATCCGTTGTTTTTGCTGATTTTAAGGGGGTTAAGGTTAATGAATCAATAAAGTTGAAAAAGGAATTGAAAAAAGAAGGTTCAAATCTTCAGGTATACAAAAAGAGCTTGATTGATATCGCTTTGCAAAATGCCGAGATTGATATAAAAACGAAAGGAATGGAGGGGCAAGTATCCGTTTCTATTGCTACTCAGGATGAAATAAGCTCAGCAAGAATTATTGAAAAATTCACCAAAACCAATGAAGGTCTGAAAATATTAGGAGGAATTTTGGGCGTCAAAGTTATGAGCGCACAGGAGGTTATTGCTCTTGCTAAATTGCCGGGTAAGGAAGAATTGCTATCAAGATTGGTCGGAAGCTTGAGTTCTCCTATTCGAGGATTGATGAATGTTTTTCAAGGAAATCAGAGATCATTGGTGCAGGTGCTCAAAGCTATTAGTGAAAATAAGTAATAATAATTTTAATTAATAAATTAAATAGGTCATATAAGACGAATAAGACTTATAGGGCGTATGCTAAAAAAATGACTGAAGAAAAAAAGGTTGAAGCCGCTGAGGCTAAAGAAGAGAAGAAAGAAGTAGAAGTTCCTGAGAAATTCAAAAAACTTGTTGAGGAAATTGAAAAAATGAGTGTTTTGGATCTTTCAGAGTTGGTAAAGGTTTTGGAAGAAAAATTCGGAGTTAGCGCTGCTGCTCCAATGATGATGGGCGCAATGCCATCTGGAGCAGGAGAGGCTGCTGCTGAAGAAAAAACAGATTTTGATGTTGAGTTGGTTGCTGCCGGAGAGCAAAAAATCAATGTAATCAAAGCTGTTCGCGAAATTACCGGACTTGGACTTAAAGAAGCTAAGGATATGGTTGATGCCGCTCCAAAGGTAATTAAGGAAAAAATTGCCAAAGCGGAAGCTGAAGAAATCAAAAAGAAATTGGAAGCTGCCGGAGCAACTGTGAATTTGAAATAATATTCTGATAGTTTGAATAGTTTGAAAAAAATCCTCGATTTGCGTCGAGGATTTTTTGTTTTAGTTTTTTAAAAGATAAAAAATAATTCCGTTTGTGTCTTTGTCAATATGACTTTGTTATATTGATTTTTGACACGCGCGGTTTCTTTTTGCCCTCTTTTCCCTAACCCTAGAAAAGAAGATTCATTTCCACTGTTAGGCGGAGGATTAGATTCGTTAGCACCTATTACTACCGATAAAGAGGGAAAAATATTTCATCACAAATAAAAAATCCCGCAGCGACAAGGTTCGTCGCTCGGGATTTTTTTCTTTTCGAAAAGATTAGTTATCCCTTTCGTGTATTGAGATATAAATATCTTTCGTGAACACGGGATTCCATGTCTTATGAGAGAGGACCAAGATAATCTCTTCCACATAATAATACCCACCTGGAACATTATCATATCCAAGGTAGAGCCTCAACGGGGGATATTTTTGCGATTCATTCATACTTACAGAAAATATATATTCCCCGTCAGCTTCCTTGAATATTACGATGTTTTCATCAAAGAAAACATCACGATTATTTTCGTCTTTCTTGCGAAAAAAACCAACCGGTTTTTTCGCTTTGTCGTTAAATTTTACGAGGAAATTTACGACTGCTGGGTCGCCCTCCGTTTCCTCGCTAATTTGAGTGATTGTCAGTTCACTCTCGGCCTCAATAATTGTCGGGTCGAATGTCAACCCACCATTTAATGAAGCCTCATTGACGTACGCAGAAGCTTTTGAAGAAAAAAACATTGCCATCAGACAAAAAAGTGCGGTTATGAATTGTTTCATCGCAAGTCCTCTTTAAAAGTTAAGGTGCTATTTTTAAAATGTCGGCCAATCCGGCAATAGACGACATATTATCAGTGTTTCCAGAATAAATCAATAGGCTGTATAAGGTGAGTACATAGAGAAAAATTTCAAATCAAAAAAATCACCAACACGGTGATTTATGAGATTTGTATGTTGGGGCGGTAGGATTCGAACCTACGCGTGGGGGCTTCAAAGGCCCCTGCCTTACCGCTTGGCTACGCCCCAGTAAAATAATTTTTTAACTTATCTTTCAGAACTTCTCTTCCATATCCACTCTTATAAAATCTTTCCATTTCTTCAGCATCTTTTTTATTTGTGTGTGCTTCATAAAATATCAATTTGTATGGAGCCCCAATGTATTTCAGTTTTCTTCCACTATTTTTCCGCCAAACATTTCAGTGGCGGCGTCTAGGAGAGAAGCTGTTTCACTTGGTTTGTCTTGTTGTTCGTTTGACGTGTTGGAATGGTTGAATTTCTTGCTGATTTTTATTCCCACTTCTTCTTCCGTAGCAATATTGATTTTGCAGTCAACTTCTAGGATTTTATCGAAAATTTGCTTGATTGTCAACCTGTTTTGCGGTTCATTGAATTTTTCTTTGTAGAAAGAAAAGGCAGTGGCGATAGTAATCACATTTCCTTCGGTTTTGACCGCTTCACAGTTGGAAAGAAGCGCCGCCAGAGAATGATTGGTCGGGCGAATTTGGGAAAGAAAATTATTCCAAGCTGTTTTCACTTCGCTTAAATCAATATTTTTTTTCGGGTACGCGGTTTTTTCTTCGAATTTTTCCGGAGCGTCCAGAATATCATTTTCCGAAGCGATTTTAACTTCCGCAACTTTTTCTACGGTTTTTTCTTGAATTTTTTCCGGGAGAATATTTTCTTTGCTTTGTTTTTCCGATTCATTTGAAGTAGGGTGGTTGAGGGTAGTTTCCGGGATATTCTTTTTATCGGCAATTTTGACCATTGCAATTTCCAGTGGAAGCTGAGGCAGGAACGATGATTTTATTTTGTTTTGCGATTCTGTGAGAATTTCGAGCGCGAAAATAATGTCCTCCAAAGATGTTTTCTTGGCGAGTAAGGTTATTGACTCTAATTGTTCCGCAGTGAAATTTTTGGAAATTTCCGGCATTTCGGGATTGATGCAAAGAAGCATAGTTTGACGCAAATAGTTCAAAAGGGCTTTTCCGAAAACTTCCAAATCAGCTCCGTTTTTGGCAAGCTCGTTCAACAGTAAAAGTGATTCGGATGTTTGTCCTTGAAGTAATAATTTTGCCATTTTTTCCGTTTCATTGCGGGAAGTTGTTCCGAGGATTTCTTGAACTTCCGCAGAAGTAATATTTTTGTCTTCCAAAGAAATGATTTGTGCCAAAAGCGATTCGGCGTCGCGCATTCCTCCTTCAGCGGCAAGAGCGATCATTTCCAACGCTTCCTTTTCAACTTTTACTTTTTCACTTTTGGCGATAGAAGAGAGTTTTTGAATTATATTATCTATTGAAAGGCGGGAAAAATCAAAACGTTGACAGCGAGAAAGGATGGTTTCCGGCACTTTGTGGATTTCCGTAGTTGCCAAAATAAAAATCGCGTGAGCGGGCGGTTCTTCCAGTGTTTTGAGCAGGGCATTGAACGCGCCGGAAGAGAGCATATGCACTTCGTCGATGATATATATTTTGTATTTTCCGACAGCCGGCGAGAGTTTGACGGTTTCGCGCAGTTCGCGGATGTTTTCCACTCCGGTATTGGAGGCGGCATCAATTTCGATGATATCCATTGATTTTCCTTGCGAAATGAGTTGGCAGGATTGGCATTTTTCGCAAGGTTCATTTTTATTTCGATCCATACAGCTGATAGCTTTGGCGAAAATGCGCGCCAATGTTGTCTTTCCGGTTCCACGCGGTCCGGTAAAAAGATAGGCGTGCCCGATGCGATTGTTAGTGATAGCGCCAGAAAGTGTGCGCACGATGTGCTGTTGTCCGATAATGTCCGAAAACTTTTGCGGACGGTATTTTCGATATAATGTAGTTGATTTATTCATATAGGATAATAGTAGCATTTTTGCTGTAAAAAACAAAATTCCCAAAAGCGGACACATTCTGCCTGTTTTGTGTCACTAAGAAGCTGTGATAATATATTAGCGTATATAAGTATTTAAAATCAGTACCTTAACAATATCAAAAAGGAGGTGAAAAAACATTCATTTTGTATTGCAGTTTGGCGAAAAGAATAAATCAATTAATAAAAAAACATCAAATAAAAGGAGTATGAAAAAATGAAAAGAGTGTCTATTGTTTCTTTCATACTTGTTTTGTGGTTTGGATCAGCTTTGGCGTATGATATATGCGATCCATTGGCTCCCGTTGTCCCCTGCACTTACAACGGAGTGGATAAGCAGGGATTTTTAAATTCTGTATGGCACAGAATTTTTTATTCTTCCTCTCTTTGTTCCGAAGCCCTTTTTGATGCAAATGGAAATTTATACTGGCTTTCTTGTTATGGAAACTATGAGGCAGTTGCTAAATTTTCTTTGTCCGGCGAAACATGGGAAGAAAATCTTCCGTTTAACGGGTACAACTATTCTGTCGCGGTTGACGCGGAGTATTTCTGGTGCGGAGGAACCTCCGGAAATTCTTGCCCGGGTGAAAGTATTCTTTCAATTGTCATTGATCCTCCGGAAAGCGGAGGTGTCGCCAGTTATCCCGAAGGGGATGGCATCTATTGTGGTATTGATGAATATGAAATTTGCCAAGTGAGTTTCAATTTTTACGAAGAAGTAATCCTAACCGCCTATCCTTCCGATAGCAGTTGGGAGTTTTCTCACTGGGATGACGGATTATCTTGCTATCAAGATAATCCTTTGACTGTAGCTATGGATGGATCGAAGACGTTGACAGCGGTGTTTGATTTAGTACTTCAATTCCCATTGACTGGTTCGTTAGAGTCTAGAACTATCAATTT
The DNA here is from genome assembly GCA_964600645.1 of uncultured Bdellovibrionales bacterium. Lineage (GTDB taxonomy): Bacteria > Patescibacteriota > Minisyncoccia > Moranbacterales > UBA9337 > UBA12151. Next base: position 9,673 of record CAZRJL010000017.1, read on the forward strand.
GGGATTTGGTGATTATTGGAGTTTTGGACAATGTCCAATAGGAACAGACAAAATTCATTCTGGTATTGATGTTAATGCAACAGCAGATGAGGTGGTAAAAGCTGCTGCAAACGGTGTGATTAAATTGATCTTTGAAGATTCATCCCAATATCAATGGGGGTGGTGTATAGTTATTGAGCATGATGATGGATTATACACTACTACATACTGGCATCTTAATGATCCGAGAAATGCTCAAATATATGAAGGCGCTACGGTTGCAAAAGGGCAAAGTATCGGTACTGTTAAAAATATGTTAGCAAATACCCATTTTCATTTCGGAGTTAGGATGCATGCATATACATCTGATAATATACCAAATGCAGGTGCACTTCCTCAAAATGATTGCGGTACACCGGTTTATCCAGCTTTTCCAGAGTTCTTTGTTGATCCTTATATGTTGACATACGAATAGAATTTATTCTATATCCAAAGAGCCCTAATAAGACGATTATTAGGGCTCTTTTTCTTGCTTCTAAAATATCATGTCAGAAAGTACTACAGTCTAGTTCTTCTCCTGAGCATTGGATACATCTTTTTGTCATTTTAATTTGGTTTGTAGCTATATCATAGTCAAAATTGGTATTTGAACTGCAGCCGGCGTCCCCGCTTTTACCTGTCATTTTTATTATATTTCCAAATTTTTCTCCAAAAGAGGTTGGCGGATCTGTCCAAATTAATCCATATGTTTGAACTTCATTTGTTCTTTGCGCCTCTTCCAAGATATTATCAATTATATTGTAACGAAAAATGTGATTTCCTCCACCCATATATTCACCGGAAAACACAACTATGAATGCTGAATTATTTTCTGATAAACATCCCTCACTGTAATCATTGAAGTTGTCTTCTGATAATTTCTTACCTTTATTCATGCAAATGGAAGAATTCTTATTTTTTTCAATATTGCAATATGATTCATATATATAAGTTATTCTATCTGGGTTTAGATAATGGTTGTTGTTTATGGATTCAATTCGGTACTCGATAAAACCTTCACTATAATAATCATTTTTTTCTATTTCTGTGATAAATTTTTTCCACCAAATTTTTTCTTTATATTTTCCCTTTCCTCCGCATATGTCAAATTGTAGTTTTCCCCAATCTATTGATTCTGGTTTATCTGTGATAATTGTCGATTGGCTTGGTGTTGTTTCTGCAGTTTTATTTCCTTCTGTTTTTTGTGGCATAATAGAATTTTGGTTATCTGTTTTTTGTATTTTTTTCCATTCCCACGCAAAAACTCCAATTGTAACTATTATAATCGCAAGGATGATGCTTCCAATAATGATTTTTTTCTTATCCATTTTTTGTTGTTTATATTATTTCTTGAAAACCCAGAATTTGTAGCCGATGAAGTTCCAGAATAGTCCGACAGCGGTTCCGGCGAGACCGCCGATGCTTACCCAGAGTTGATCAGTGAGGAATTTCAAACTGACAAATTCATTGATTGGTTCTTTGAGATAGGTTACCGTGATGGTTGCGACTGAAACATTAATGAGCATTCCAATTACGCTTACAAACAAAAATTGAGAAAACTTTCTTCCTTCGTCTTTCTTGGATTTGTCTTGAAATGTCCAATGTTTATTCAGAAAATAACTGAAAGTCACCGCTACTAAAAACGAAACTCCTTTTTGGATTCCGTAGCCGGCCCCGTCTTTTATTCCTGTGGTTATTGTTTCTATATTAAGCACTACCAGATCCACTCCGGTATTCATTGCGCCGATAGCGGCAAATCGCAGAAATTGACTGAGTGATTTTTTTGTTTCTTTTGTATCCATTTTTTAAGTCAGTTTTTTTATTTTATTATTTTTTTTAACTCCCGGCTTTTTCTCTCTCGATTTCTTTTTTTATTTCCTCAATGTCCATTGCCCATTCATCCATATCTGAACTATTGCTTGAAGCAATTTCTATTTCTGCGTCTTTTGATTCTTCTTCTTTGAATGCGGGTGTTATTTCCGGTTCATTTTTGGAGGAATCCTCCTCTTGAATTTCGATGGCCGGCTGGTGAAAATTAAAATTTGAAGCCGAACCTTTTTGTAGAACATTTTCAATCGCCGCCCAATTACTGTTGATTTTTTTTGGAACGACAATTACAACTTCATCCCCTGGTTCTATTTTGAAATAGGTGATGGATGCTAAAAGTATTCGATATGGTTTTCCATCTGCAATGACAAAATAATTTTCATTTTCGTCTTGTCCGACAACGCCGATAATGTTTTTTCTTTCGGCCGGACCGATTTGTTTGTAGATAAAAGATCCGTTGGAAGAAATTGTGAGCTTGAGCAGATCTCCTTCTACAAGCTTTGACTTGGATGCGTAATTTGCTGGAACGGGATATTGTTTGCCATCGGTGCCGACCATAATTTGTCCGTCAAATGTTCCTTGGATAATGTTTTCCCCGTCTTCGGATTCTTCGATTTTTCTTCGGCGTCCGGTTTTCTTTTTACCCTCCAAATTCAAAAGCATCGCTTTGGCGCTTTGGATGGTTTTTTCCGCGCTGTTGATTGTGTCGCGAAGGGCTTCAATTTGGCGTATTTTGTTTTCTTCGGTTATATCAACAGCCGAAGCTTTTATTTTTTTATTTTCTTTTTTCATTTTTATTTTAAAATTGGACAAATCTGAAAAGAAAACCCCCCCCAAGATTTGCAATTTTTATTGTTAATAAAATTATATAGTGTTTTTTAAAATATGGCAACTTGATTTTAACCATTCATTAAAAACGTGCTATTATTGCACTATATATTACGCTAATATTTCGTTTATATTTAAGATGAGTTAAAGCAATATAAAAATGAATTTTAAATTGAAAAAAAGATATTTTGACGGAAAAATTAAGAGCGGATTTGTCGCATTGTACAGCAGTAAATCGATTATCAGAATCGCCGGCGGATTGTTTGGAATTTTCTTGCCGATTTTCTTGTACGGAATTTTTGGAAATAATTTTTCCAAAGTGGCCTGGTATTATATTGCCAGTGATTTCTCTTATATTGTTTTAATTCCGCTCGGAGCAATATTGATTAATCATTTTGGATTTCGGCGGGCGCTTCGAGCGAGCGTTTTCTTCGGAGCGTTTTTTTATGGAACTTTTTATTTCACCACTGAAAGTAATGTGCTCTTGATTTGCGTTCTTTCTTTGACATTTCTTGTTTTGTGGAGAATTACTCACTGGATTCCATATCATGTTGATTTTGCCAAATTTACGGACGCAAAAAACCGAGGGCGCGAAGTGGGATTGCTTGAAGCTACCACGAACGTGATCGGCGTTATCACTCCGTTTGTGGCAGGATTGGTGATTTCTCAATTAGGATTTGATACTCTTTTTTTGATCGCTGTTGTGATTTATTTGTCTTCATATATCCCGCTTCTGACAATTCCGAAAACCAGGGAGAATTTCAGCTGGGGGTATTTTCAAACTTGGAAAGAATTTTTTTCCCGCAAGCGAAGATCGAATATTTTAGCGTATATGGCGGATGGAGCGGAGAATACTGTGGGAGCGGTTGTGTGGCCGATTTTTATTTTCGAACTTTTGAAAGGAAATTATGCCGAGGTCGGCTTGATTTCGGCTCTTATTACCGGCACCACGATAATATTGCAAATTTTAATGGGTAAATATGCCGATAAAAAATTCTCCAAAGCGAAGTTTATTCATTTCGGAAGCGTATTGTATTCATTGGGCTGGATATTGAAAATATTTGTAGCTACTTCATTTCAAATTTTTATTATTGATGCCTATCATAAGCTGATGAAGATATTTTTGAGAATTCCGTTCGACGCGCTTTCATATGAAATTGCCGCCGACGAGGGTCATTTCGTTGATGAATATACCGTGATTCATGAGATGGCGCTCAGCTTCGGAAGGGTGGTTGCGATGTTGTTGATTATTGCAGTGGCGATGTTTTCCAATCTGAATATCGCTTTTGTGATAGCAGCGCTATCGTCCATCGTGCTCAATTTTTTACGCGCAAAAAAAATCGTTTCCACGATCTCGTGAAGATAAATAATCAATAATCGATTAGTTATTCACAGTTGCTCAAAACCGATGAAATGATATAATAAAGATAAAATATCATCAGTTTTCGCATCAATATTTTAAATATGAACGCAATTGCTAAAAAGGAAAATGGGGTTGTTTTTACGCCTGAATGGGTGGTTGATTTTATGGTAGGTGAGGTTTTTGACGGTTGCAAAATTTCCGGAAAAGAAAAAATATTGGATGCTGGTTGTGGTGAAGGAGTTTTCGCCGTGAACGCAGCTCGAAAATTTGCAGAACTATCTGGCAAAGAAATCGAAAAAGTGATTGAAGAGAATATTTATTTTGCCGATATTGAAAAAAAGCATATCGAAAAAACAAAACAAAATTTGCAAAAATTATCAAATAAAAAAATTAAAAAATTTAATTTCATAACAACTGATTTTTGTTTTCACGATTTTTCGCAAAAATTTAATTTCGTAATCGGTAATCCACCGTATGTGCGAATTCAAAATTTGAACGGACGAAAAGAGAAATTGCAAAAAAATTATATTACCGCTTCTAGTGGATCTATTGATTTGTATTTTTGTTTTTTTGAGCAGGCATTAAGATTATTGGAAGATGATGGCAGAATTGCTTTTATTACTCCTAATTCACATTTCTATTCTGCAGCGGGGAAAAACTTACGCAATCTTCTTTTGCCACATTTGGAAAAAATAATCAATTTAGACCATTTTCAGGTATTCAAGGATGCTACTGCATATACAGCGATTACTTTCTTGCAAAAAAAAGAAACTGATAAGTTTTTATATGCTGAAAATTTTAAAGATAATTTTGAAAATTTAAAATACAAAAAGATATCTTCCGAAAATATGAACTTGGCTCGATGGGAATTTTTCGATGAAAAATATTTGAAAAAAATAAAAGAACTTGGGAAAAAATATTCAACGCTCCATGAGATTGCAAATATTCATTACGGCATCGCGACGCTCAAAGACGATATTTATATATTTTCTCCGGACAAAACTGATGAGAAATATTTTTATCGCGGGGATTTCAAAATAGAGAAAAATATTTGCGTTCCGATTATTAAAGCATCCACCTATAAAGGAAAAGACCAAAATCTTGTTTTGATTTTTCCATATAAAAATGAAAAAATAATTCCGGAAAATATTTTCAAAAAAAAATATCCCGAAGCATTCAGATATTTTTTACACCATAGGGATATTCTTGAAAAAAGAGATAAAGGAGGAGGGGAAAATTATGAAGAGTTTTATGCTTTCGGAAGAAATCAAGGTTTGAAAACTAGTTTTGGTAAAAAAATTATAACCAGCACTATGAATCTTGCTCCGAGGTTTTATGTTATCAATGAAAATAAATCAAGTTTTTACGCCGGTTATTGTATTAAACCGAGAAAAGAGGTTGATATTTATAAATTGTGTGAAGCTTTGAATTCCGATTTAATGAGAGAATATATCAGTTCTGTTTCAAAGAGTTATCGTGGAGGGTACAAATCGTATTCAAAAAGTTTTTTGAAAGATTTTGTACATCCTCAGTTTTTCAAAACTCAACCCGCATTATTTTAATTCATATAAAAACAATAAAATGAACAGTCGTCAATTTTTGCAAACAGTCAAACAGTCGTTTATCATTTTCCTGGAAACGCATCCGCGAAGCAATAAAAAGTTAAAAATATTACATGGAGCGATAGCAAGTGATATAAAAAAGAAATTAGAAAAAGAATATAAAATCAAATCGCTTGGTTTGGGTGATGGAAAAGAAGGTAAAACCGAAGGGCGGTATATGAAAAAAGCTGTTGATGTTTTGATTTCAAAAAACGAAAAAGATATTGCCGGAATCGGAGTGAAATTTGTTATGAATAATTATTCTCAAAATTCCAATAATTATTTTGAAAATATGTTGGGCGAGACCGCCAATATCAGAACGAACAGCAAGGCATATTTTCAAGTTTTAATATTGCCGGAAGAAGTTCCTTATTATAAGAAAAATGGAAAAATAACAAAATGGGAAAAAATTACCAATCATAATGTTGATAAATATATTGCGTTATCAAGGGATGATTTTGAAAAATATTTGCATACTCCAATTAAGACTCTTTTGTTTGTGATAAAACTTCCAAAGTGCGATCATAAAAAAATAACTACAAAATCAGAATATAAAAAATATTATTTGAGCAAGAATTCTAATATTTCGGTAAAAATATCTTCCAATGCGTTTGGAGAATTTGGTAATGCAGTGGTACTAAATGATTATGAAATGTTTATCGAAAAGGTTGTTCATTATATTAAAAGTATTTGAGAAAATAACCTTTCGTTTCTCGGTGTGTTTATATTTAATATTGTTTACAGCGTGATAAAAAATTAATATTTTTTATTTTACGTTGTGGATAAGTTGAGAAAATCGCTTGATTAGGCGGTTTTTTTGTTTGGTAAAAAAAGTGTTGACGCTTAGGTGTTGGTGGGGTAAAATAGGGTCAAGTGTTGACGAGTGGAATGAAGTGGTGAATTTAGTTTGTAGTAATTCCTAATTCTTAGAATATGTTTATCGGAGAATACCAGCATTCAATAGATCTGAAAAAGAGGTTGGCTGTGCCTTCCAAGTTTCGCGGAGAGCTGGGAAGCAAAGTGGTGGTGACGCGCGGGTTGGATAAATGTTTGTTCGTGTATCCGATGAAAGTTTGGGAAGAGATTGCCGGAAAGTTGGGAAACCTTCCAATGGGAGAATCGGCGACGCGAAGTTTTGTGCGCTTGATGTTGGCCGGAGCGATTGATGTGGAAATTGACAAGCAAGGGCGAGTCCTCATTCCGGATTATTTGAAAGAATATGCCGATCTTGGAAAAAATGTGGTGATTGCGGGGTTGTATAATCGTTTGGAAGTTTGGGATGGAAAGAAATGGGACGGATACAAAAATAAGGCGGAAAAAAACACCGATGAAATAGCGGAACAATTGGGGAAACTGGGAATATATTAAGATTAGTTATTAATTTTCAATAACTTAATAAATCAATTTTAAAATTAAGGGAATTGGGTGTTATTTAGAAATTAGAAATTATAAATTTGATGGAAAGCATACATAAGCCTGTATTACTTGAAGAATCGATTGAAAATTTGAATTTAAAAGCCGGAGGTATTGTTGTTGACGCGACTTTGGGTGGTGGAGGACATAGCCGCGAAATATCAGAGAAAATCGGAAATAGTGGAGCATTAATTGCATTTGATCGAGATTTGAAGGCAATAGAAAATTTTATCGGAAGAGGGAATGATGAATCAATGATTGAAAATGAGGAGGAAATTGCGATTTTTAAAAAAGATAATATTTATTTGGTAAATTGTAATTTTTCAGAAATAAAAAAGGTTTTAGAAATTTTAAATTTTGAGGAAGTTGATGCGATTTTGGCGGACTTCGGACTTTCATCTGATCAATTGGATGATGCCGATAGGGGATTCGGCTTTATGTCTGAAGGACCGCTGGATATGCGGATGAGCAAGGCTGATGCAAGCCGGAAAACGGCGGCAGAGGTGGTGAATAATTATTCCGAAAATGATTTGAAGCGAATAATCAAAGAATACGGGCAGGAAAATTATGCCGGCAGTATCGCCAGAAAAATTGTCAAAACTCGCGCGGAAAAAAAAATCGAAACAACAGGCGAATTGGTGGATGTAATTGCAGGATCGGTTCCGGGAAAATATCGTCACGGAAAAATTCATTTTGCCACCAGAACGTTTCAGGCACTTAGGATAGAAGTGAATAATGAATTGGATAGTATCGATAAATTTTTGCAAGACTCAATAGATATTTTGAAAAAAGGTGGAAGGTTGGCGGTGATTTCTTTCCATAGCGGAGTGGATCGGATTGCAAAAAATATTTTTCGGGAAAATGCAAGGGGTTGCATTTGTCCGAAAGAATTTCCAGTTTGCCTT
>CAZRJL010000018.1:0-16871 GCA_964600645.1 uncultured Bdellovibrionales bacterium
GGTCCTCTCCCACCGGCACCACCTGCGTATCATACAACAAAATATCCGCCGCCATGAGGACCGGATAATCAAAAAGCCCGACACCCGCATTTTCTTGCCCTTCTTTTTGCGCCTTATCCTTAAATTGAGTCATTTTACTCAAATCTGACATTCTCGCAAGCGTGTTCAATATCCATGCCAATTCAGAATGCTCAAAAACTTGCGATTGCACAAACATTACTGATTTTTTTGGATCTATTCCGGAAGCCAAATATATTTTGGCAATTTCCAAGGTTCTTTTTCGAAGCTCTTCGGGCTTTTGAGCAACGGTGATAGCATGCAAATCGACAATACAAAAAATCGAATCAAACTTGTCTTGAAGCTCAACCCAATTCTTGATCGCCCCCAAATAATTCCCAATATGCAGTTGCCCAGAAGGCTGAATCCCCGAAAAAATCCTTTTCATAGTTTTTTATAAAATTACAACCCTGCAAAATCCCTTTTCAATTGTAAATTAAATCATTGAAAATTTCAGCCAAAGGCTGATCCACCCGTGGTGGAGATTGAAAATTGTAAATTGATAATTGATAATTAAATTCCTATCTCAATCTTATCCCAAACCCACACTTTAATCAATAATGCTTTTTATCCAGCTTTTTATTCTTACATAAACAATTATCAAGTCCTCGACAAAACCCTTTTTGAGTGCTAAACTGTAATAGAAATAATAAAAAAATATCTTATAATATAAAATCAATGAACATCCAATATTACGGGCATTCTTGTTTTAAAATAACTGCCAAGCCGGCGGGACGCGCCACGGAAGATGTGGTTTTTTTCTTTGATCCTTTTGACAAATCCATCGGACTCAAACCTCCTTTTGGACAAGCAGATGCGGTTTTTGTTTCTCATCAACACCATGACCACAACAACATTAGCGCTCTTAAAGGAAATCCAGTTATTATTGAAACTCCCGGGGAATTTGCCGTAAAAGGAATGAATGTTATCGGACTAGACACATTTCACGATGAAAAAGAAGGCGCGGAAAAAGGAAAAAATACCGTGTTTATTATTGAAACCGAAGAAATACGTCTTTGTTTTTTAGGAGATTTGGCAACAGAACCATCTTCGGACCAGCTCGGAAAAATTGGCGCTGTTGATATTCTTTTTATTCCAATTGGCGGAAAATATACTCTGGACGGAAAGAAAGCGGCGGAATTTGCCAGAAAAATCGAACCGAAAATCATCATCCCGATGCATTATAAAATAAAAGGATCCGTCGTGGATGTTTCTGATGAAAAAGATTTTTGCGCGCAAATGGGAAATTGCCCGAAAAACAAGGTCAACAAAATAACCCTCAAAAAGAAAGATTTGGAAGAAAAGAGCCTAGAAGTCGTTCTAATGGATATCGAGTAGGTCATATAACATAAAACACATAGCAAAATGTTCTATACTATGATGTTTCATATTGAATGACATGGATATAAATCGTAAAATTGAAGAAATTCGCCGGAAACCGGAACAAATCCGGGTGCGTTATTTTTGGGCGATGATGATTATTTCAATGCTTTTTGTTCTTTTTTTGTGGATTTTTTCCCTAAAAGAAAATTTATCCTCCATAAGCATTCAAAATGAATCAACTTCCGAAATAACTGAGCAAATCAAAGAAGAATTTTCCAATACGCAATCCTCAGTAACGGATTCCTTTCAAAAATCATCCGAAATTCTCATAGAGGAATAAGATTACAGCCTGTATATTCAAACACCAAAGAAAACCGGACGAGCATTTTTCAAACGCGTAAGTCCTAAAAAATAATCAATTTCAAATAAAACAGAATGAAAAGATCTCAAAAAGAACCTGCTGAGCAGGAAGAAGAAAAAAAAGAAAATATTCACTCACGCGAAATTACCGACGAAGTCCAACAATCCTATTTGGATTATGCTATGAGCGTTATCGTCTCACGCGCGCTTCCGGATGTTCGCGACGGAATGAAACCGGTTCATCGTCGAATTCTCTACTCAATGTGGAAAACCGGACTGCGTCCAAGCGCCAAATTCAGAAAGTCCGCCACCGTCGTCGGAGAAGTGCTGGGAAAATATCACCCGCACGGAGACACTGCTGTCTATGATTCGATGGTGCGTATGGCGCAAGATTTTTCCCTACGCTACCCTCTCGTTTGGGGACAAGGAAACTTCGGTTCAATGGACGGCGACGGACCGGCTGCCTATCGTTATACTGAAGCCAAGCTGTCGCACATCGCTGAAGAAATGCTTTTTGATATTGAAAAAGAAACAGTAAATTTTATTCCCAACTTTGACGGAACCCACCAAGAACCAACCGTCCTGCCCGCCAAACTTCCCCAACTGCTCATCAACGGAACAATGGGAATCGCCGTCGGTATGGCAACAAACATTCCACCGCATAATTTAACCGAATTATCCGGAGCTATTTGTCATTTGATTGACGATCCGGAGGCTGATGTTGACGCTCTGATGCAATTTGTCAAAGGTCCGGATTTTCCTACCGGAGGAATTATCTACAACGCCAAAGATGTCAGAGAAGCTTATTCAACCGGAAAAGGCAAAATTATTACTCGCGCTAAGGTGGATATTGTAGAATCAAAAGCCGGAACTTTTCAAATAATAGTCTCCGAAATAACCTACGCTACCAACAAGTCCACGTTGATTACTAAAATCGCCGACTTGGTAAAAGAAGGAAAAATCCAAGGAATCAGAGATTTGCGCGATGAATCAGACAAAGACGGCGTCAGAATCGTGGTTGACCTCAAAAAAGACGCTTATCCGCAAAAAGTTCTCAATAAACTCTATTCAATGACGGATTTGCAGAAAAATTTCAACGTCAATATACTGGCACTGATTGACGGAATTGAACCAAGAATCCTCACTCTCAAATCTATTTTGGAGGAATACATCAAGCACCGTCAGGAAATTGTCACTCGTCGCACCCAATTTGATTTGAAAAAAGCCAAAGAACGCGCGCATATATTGGAAGGACTCAAAAAGGCGCTGGACAATATTGATGAAGTTATTAGCACTATTAAAAAATCTCCGACCAAAGAAATCGCCCATGAAGCTTTGATGAAAAAATTCAAACTCTCTACCATTCAAGCCACTGCCATTTTGGAAATGAAATTGCAAACCTTGGCAGGCTTGGAAAGAAAGAAAATCGAGGATGAACTCAAAGAAATCAAGAATTTGATCGCTGAATTGGAAGCAATATTAAGCAGTAAAGTCAAAATTCTGGGTATCGTCAAAAAGGAATTGATTGATTTGACGGAGAAATTCGGCGACCCAAGAAAAACCAAAGTTATCAAAGGAGGAATCGGTGAATTCAAGCAGGAAGACCTGATAGCTGACGAGGAAGCGATTATTACCCTTTCTCAAGATGGTTATATCAAACGTATGAGTCCAACAGTTTATCGCGTTCAAAAGCGCGGAGGCAAGGGCGTGATTGGTGCCACCAACCGCGAAGGAGATGTAATTGACAGTGTTAACGCAGTAACAACTCATGATAATTTGATGTTTTTCACCAATACCGGAAAAGTCTTTCAAACCAAGGCCTATGAAATTCCGGAATCAAGCCGTACCGCCAAAGGACAAGCTGTTGTCAATTTCCTGCAACTTTCTCAAGAAGAAAAAATTACCGAAATGATTGCCTTCAATAAAGACGACAACTACAAATATCTATTTATGGCAACAGAAAAGGGTGTTGTCAAAAAAGCAAAAATTGAAGACTTTGGAAATGTTCGCCGTAGCGGACTGATCGCAATCAATCTTGACAAAGAAGACCGCCTTGGCTGGGTAAAACCAACAACAGGCACTGATGAAATAGTAATTTCTACCGCCAACGGACAATCCATCCGCTTCAAAGAATCCGATGTTCGCGCTATGGGACGCACCGCCGCCGGAGTTCGCGGAATCAAACTGCGCAGCGAAGATTATGTTATCAGTATGGATGCCATTTTGAAAGGACAAAAAGGAAATCAACTAATGGTGTTTTCCCAAAACGGATTTGGAAAGCGCAGTGACATCAAATCATATAAGATTCAAAAGCGCGGAGGAAGTGGAATTAAAACCGCCAAAATAACCACCAAAACCGGAAAGCTGGCAGGTGCCAATATCATCAACATCGATGATATTAATGATTTCGATCTTATCATCACATCTTCCCAAGGACAAATAATTCGCATACCCCTCGTGAGTATTCCGATTCTCGGCAGAGCCACTCAGGGAGTTCGTATTATGCGCCTCAAGTCCGATGATAAAGTTGTTGCCAGCGCGGTAATCTAATCTTGAAACACATAGCGCGTAGCACATAACAAAAATACAAGAGCAGGTTTTATAGCCTGTTTTTTGTTTGTAATCCTTGTCAAAATTAAAATTCAATGTTATGGTTGAGTTGGTTTAATAATTCTAATTAGCCGACAATGGTTTGCGCTTCTCTCCAAGGACGGAAACGAAACGATTGTTGAGCCGAAAAAGCTATGTCGCTCACGACCAAGCAAAAGCAAAAGGTAACCAAAGAAGTAAAAAGGCATGACAAAGATACCGGTTCACCGGAATATCAGATTGCTCTTTTCACTGAGTCTATTAAAAAACTTACCAACCACCTCAAAAAAAATACGAAAGATTTTCATTCCCGTCGAGGACTTTTGCAAATGGTTTCCAAAAGAAGAAGATTAATGGCATATCTGCTGAAAACCGACGAAAAAGCTTACAAAAAAATCGTAAAAAAACTTGGTCTAAAAGGATAATTTATGTCGAAATTCAAAGAACAGCGCGTGGGCATCTTGATTGATATTCAAAATATGTACTACAGCGCCCGCGTGCTTCACAGTAAGAAGGTAAACTTCAAAAAAATACTCGAGGAAGCGACTGCCAGCAGAAAACTTATCCGCGCAGTTGCCTATGGCATTCGCACTTTGGAAGGTTCGGAAGAAAAATTTTTGGAAGCACTTGAAACTTCCGGGTTTGAAGTGAAAACCAAAGATTTGCAAATCTTTCCAGGTGGCGCCAAAAAGGGCGACTGGGATGTGGGAATTGCCGTTGATGCCATCAAAATGTCCAAGAGTCTGGATGTTATTGTTTTAGTCAGTGGGGATGGGGATTATATTCCGATGATGGAATACATTCAAAGCACTACCGGCTGCCGCGTGGAAGTAATCGCCTTTGCCGAATCAACCAGCAACAAACTCATAGAAAAAGCCGACGACTTCATTAATCTAAGTGAAAACAAGAAGAAGTTCTTGATATAAATAGTCCAGACTATCTTTTCCATTGTCATTCCCGCGCCTGTCCGCCCTTGGAGGAAAGGCGGGAATCCAGAAAATATACCAACAATATAGAAAACTAAACTCCCGCACTACTAACAGAAAGAAAAAAGTTTGTTTTGTAATAAAAACCGCCTTATTGGCGGTTTTAAAATTTCGTGGTGCCGCGGGAGAGACTCGAACTCTCAAGAGCAAGCTCACCAGTTCCTAAGACTAACGTGTCCCGCAACAAAAATTTAAGCATCTAAATTTATATTGTGGGCGAGAGAGGACTCGAACCTCCACGGGATAAACCCATTAGTTCCTAAGACTAACGTGTATACCAATTTCACCACTCGCCCTTAAATTTTGGTGCGGGATAAATATACCGACCTGCCCCGCATTAAATTTTATTCTGATAAAATTTTAGTGCGGGGTTCCACCACCGCGGCCTTATTTTATAAAACACTTTTTATTCTCTTCACCTCTTCACTAAGCGCACCGTCATTTTCATATTCCCCGTGATGTCTTGTGTCTTTTCCATAAGTCTCTTTTTTCTGATCAAGATGAATGTTAATAATCAAATCACTGCCTTCTAATTTAGCATAGATATGAAACCTAGGAAAGCCAGCGCGCGCCAAAGGACGTACAAAACTCATTTGATCTCCCTCATGCCGCTGAAAAACATATCCCGTTCTTCTCAGGATATTGACCGGATTTTCTGTTATTTTTTCTATCTTGATTTGCATGATTTTCCCTGCTAATTACTAATCGTTTACAAATATATCAACAATCGTGCCTTGGGCGAGACTCGAACTCGCACAGCATTACTGCTACATGCACCTGAAGCATGCGTGTATACCAATTTCACCACCAAGGCTTATATTTTTAAGTCGGAGTGCAGAGAATTGAACTCTGTCTACACCCACCCGAAGGGCGCGTACTACCGGTATACGACACTCCGCGATCAAACTATCTCATCCGCCACTTTTTTTAAAATATCCACCACCCGCCCATTTTCCCTAAGCCGATTTATTGATTCTACAATACTATCCGCCCTTTCGGCAAGCTTTGGTTGCTTGGAAAGAAAAATGTGCATTGATTTGCTATCCGGCTTTCTTTTGACATAATTGGCCAGGAGCGCAAACCACAATTCAAAAGTCTCTTTATTTACGCCAATTCCGGTTTCAATTTCCGGCGGATTATTGAAATAATGTTTTATTTTTTCCCAGTTGTTATACATATCGTAAACAATCTCATCTTCCAGCAATTTCGCCGACAAATTAGCAAAATCACCACTACCGGAAATTTTATAAAACCCCATCTCGTTAAGGATTTCTTCTCTTCGCATATCACAATACAAATGAAATTTCCAACCCGCTTCAAAAGCGGAAAGTCCCTCGAAATTCAAATCAATCGGAAAAAAATGTAGATGTGTGTCTTTGCGAGAAATACTTTCATCAATCCGCCGAATATCCGGAAAAACACACCCCAACAAAAATTCTTCTCGGTCCAAGAAAGTCGGCTCAAACTTCTCAAAATATTTCCGCGCATACATGATATGCGAAATCACTGACGCCATTTGTTTGATGTTTTACCTTGCATATTCAGTATAACACATCCTCATTTCATATTCATATTTCATATTCCCGCACTAACAGTCACGCCAAATTTCATCTTTGGAAATAAAAATTATAATCTGCTTATTTCGTAGTAATTAACAATCAAATGATGAGGGATTTTTCAAACAGTTCTTTAAAAGGGAGCGCGCTATGCTAAATGAAAAGAAAAAGATTTTATTGGCTGATGATGAGCAAACCATCCTCGAAATTTTCAAAACTTTTCTTGGAGAAAAATGGAAATTAACAACTGCGCCTGGCGGAAAATCAGCACTATCAAAAATAGAATCTGAAATTTTTCATGCCATTATCCTGGATATTGGAATGCCCGACTTAGATGGATTGGAAGTCTGCAGGTTGGCAATGAAAAGCAATCCAGGAATTGAAAAAAGAGTCATACTTATTACCGGCTATATTTCAGACGAATGTCTGCGTTTTTCCAAACAACACAATGTCTACTGTCTGCAAAAACCAGTGATTCTTAGTGAGTTGGAGTGTATTTTAAACAAAATACACTAGCATCTTGCAAACATAAAAATCCCGGAAACTCATCGCGCCTGTCAAACACGACAGCAAAATTTCCGGGATTTTTTTTATTTTTTCAATATGCAAAACGATTAAAGTTATTTGTTCTTACTATACTATATCCCGCTAATCCCAATAGTGATCATCTTCTTCTTTCTGCCAATTTTCAATATCAATATTTTTCTTTTCACTCTCTTTATACTCATAATTACTCTTATAACCAAAATTCATATCCCCCCACGATTTGCTAATACTCCAAAGAAGATTATAAAAAACTTTCATTGATCGGGTATAATCTATACTCTCAATGATGAATCCGAAGCCTTCTTTGCGCGTGCTAATGACAGCCACTTTATTATCCCAAATAGCCATCGTATTTGAAATATCAAGGCCGGGCGGAGAAAATTTTACTCGACGATAAGTTTTGTCAAAAGTTGTCGGATTTAAATATTTATAAGTATCCACCTGCTGCTCCGTGATTTGGATGGAGCGAATCCAATATTTTTCCTTAGCTCTTTTTTCGATATATTCTTCCAGGAATTTTTCGCCCACCGTATCCATTACAGGTCTAATAGGCGAAACCCAATCAACTTTTTTAGTAGCGGTTTCAAGGGCTAAATTATAGATTTGTCGGAGCCCGTCCCTGCCTTCATAATAAGTTATTTTAGGCTTTATATTACCTATATTGTTTAATGATCTTAGTTCAGGGAGAATGTGACTTAAAAGCTGTTCTTTTTCTTTGATATTTTTTTTGAGCTTTTCCGGCTCAGAGGCGATGTATATTTTTCTTTTGCCCTTGATTGATTCAGTAATCAGTCCCATCGGCTCAAGCTTTTTCAATATCTCATAGACCGTACTGCGTTTGATACCAGCCTTTTCGGCCAAATCTTGGATATTGGTCGGTCCAAGCTCAAGGGCGGCTAAATAAATTTTAGCTTCTTTTTCTTCTAGACCGATAGATTGTAGGTCTTGTTCTAGGCTCATATTTACTACCATTTTAGCAAACAACGACAAAATTGTCAATATTTAATGTATGATAATACTTAAATTAAAGCAAAAAAACGATTATGTCAATAAAATACACGGAATTATTGACATTTTGTTGATTTGGGAATATAATAGCTTGTTATAGTAAAAGAAAGTTGTTTAACAAACATATCTAATATAAAGGAGACTAGCTATGAACATTCTATTTGTATTACATCATGAGGTTTATGGATATGAAGAATATCTTAAGAAGGAAGGGGCACGCATGGTCATTCTTGCAAAAAACGCTTTTGAGGCGAAACTGGCTATAGTCGAACATGGCGACGAAATTGATTATGTCTGTTTGCCGACAGAAATCAAGGGAGGTGGCGGAGGATGTACAAGTGGATATAGCTCGGATAATGTAATGGGTGTTTATAGTTTTGCAAGAGGATATAGAAATAGCTGGACTGATCACAATGCGAAAAAAATCCCCTGTGTATTATACCAAAGGGTTGAGCATGATCATTGTGATTTTGCGGATCTGTTCAAAAAGATTAAAGACAAACAATTCATGCGCATATAATGCGCTACAAATAAAATTGAAAATGAGGCAGAAGTTGAATTTAATTTCTGCCTTTTTTATTTCTCACAGAAGGATTCTAGTAATCACAAAAACATCCGCACCAGCCGAATAACCTCATAATCATATTTTCCATCCAAATATTTAAAAACCGGACTGAGGGCGCTCGTGCCGCATTTTTCAAAAGTATCTGCATTTTTGTTTTTTATATTTTTTACCGCATTATTATACTATAAAATCAACTTGCAAGCGTATATCAATTTTAATTATCTCCCCAAGCGGCATAAAACAATCCTTTTAACATGCCGTGGATTTCCTTGCTCTCAATAATTACGCCGAAAAAATCTTCGCTATAGGAAAGGAAAGCGACTTTGTTGGAAAAAATTTTGACATCGCCCCTGAACATTTCCTTTTGCTTTTTTAAAATTTTGATTTGCCTAAGCTCGCTTCCGGAAGATTCCATCCATTCTCGCGCCAAGCTGCCTTCGTGCGCGATTATCTTGTTAACCACCCTCTTCTTTATCCGCTGTCCGACATATTTTTCCAAAATTTCCTTCGGCACGAAATCATAAAAATCCTCCAGCCCGATATAGGTCAAGATGCTGTCCCCAGGAAAAACGGCAAATATAATATC
The DNA here is from genome assembly GCA_964600645.1 of uncultured Bdellovibrionales bacterium. GTDB lineage: Bacteria > Patescibacteriota > Minisyncoccia > Moranbacterales > UBA9337 > UBA12151. Next base: position 9,577 of record CAZRJL010000018.1, read on the forward strand.
CTGATAAAATCTTTTCATTCCGACAACTCCTTCGTATAAGATTATTCTTGGCTTTATTTGAGAAATATTATGAAACTTTTCCAATTCCGGAATCATGTTGCGAACGGCTTCAGTCTTTTCTTCCAATATCCTTTCCAAATTACGGACATCATCAATGAAATAATATTTTCTGCCTTTGCTTTTAGACACTTTAACAAACCCACACCTTTGCATTTCCGGCAGCATATTATATAGCGTAGTTCTTTTGAGGCCGCATCTTTTGGCAAGATCCGTAATGGTAACTTCCCCGGCCTCAAGCAAGGTCAAATAAATATTCGCCTCTTTATCCGAAAAATCCAGATAGTCTATCAATTTTTGCTTATTTGGTTTCATAGACATAATTCGTCTACATTTTTAGACGATATTAATTATTGAATTATTTACTGACAAATACTTAATTTAAGCCAAAATTTACTATATCCATATTTTTTATTATACATAAATCTCAAAAAATGTAAACACTCAATTGATTTTCTGCTAACTTATAGTTAATTTCGATTAATGCGTACATTAACAATAAGGAGAAAGAGGAGAAATTGCCATGAAGAAATCAAAAAATAACATTGCGGACTTTGTGAATGCGGCAACCCATCTTGAAGTTGATGAATTCTCATCTTCTACTCTGGAACTTGCAGAAGATCTGAAATATGTTTTTTCCCTCGGTGATCCATCACGAGGAAAAAGTGAATTGATATTCGAATGCGGAAAGGCATTCAACATTAATCGTCAAACATTGCTTCCCTTTGCCATGGCGGCAGAGTTAATGATGGCATCAGCAATGAATGATGATGACATCATCGACGGGAACGAATTGAGATATGGCGAGAAGCCGCTGTATCTGCTCAAAGGGGTCCCCGCAGCCATGATGGTAAGCGGGTATATGTACGGATTGCTATTCTCAATACTGAAAAAGTATAGACCAGCAACAACTAGCGAATTTTTCGCAGGTTATTTGAAGGCGGAAAATTTATTAGTTGAATATTTCAGACTGATGCACGATGGTCAGTATTCAACGACAAGAGAAGTAAATTTTCAAAGCTATGGATTGTGTGACCTGCACAACCTTGCATTTAAAAAAGCCGGGCTCCTATATCAGTTTTGTTTGTCCGTTCCCGCTTATCTTGCGGGCATTGACGCCGCAGAACTGGAAGAGTTCGGGTGCAAGCTCGGAATCGCCATTCAATTTCAAAGCGACATCCGGGATTTTATCAAGAACCCAGATGATCCCGACAAGCCCGATCTCCGTTTTGAGGATTATCTAACAGGACAACCAAATTTAGTCATGCTGATTGCCAAAGAGCATCTTCGAGGTGCAGAAAAAACATGGCTGATTGAGTCATGGTCAAGGAAAAAAGAAAAAAATTGCAACAAGATGGTTGCATTGATAGAAAAAAGCAATGCAACAAAAACATCTATCGCTTATTTGCAAGAAAAACAAGTTGAGTTGAAAAAAATAATTGGACAATTTTCAAAATATGGTTCTTTGTATAATTTCTTTCGCAATCTTTTAAAAAATCTCTGTTAAAAAAGGAGGTGATAATATGCCGGGAATGATATCTTTTCCGAAAAATGAAGATAAAAAGGAGGTGATTACTATGCCAGCAATGGCTGCCTTAAAAAAGAACAAGGAAGAAAAAAAGAAAGAGAAGAAAAAAAAGGAGAACAACAACCAACAGGCGGAAGAATAAAAACATCTACTTCTTCCGCAATAGCTGGCAGCCCTAGATGGTTGCCGGCTTTTTTTATTTACTTAAAAATTGATTTTTTAGGAATAAATATTAACCGGTGAATATTCACCCCCTCATCTTGACCTGTAAATCAAAAAAAACGAAAGTCAGTCAAGATTATCGGCTATTTAGCGGTTGGCAGTTTCAAGGGATTTGATGAATACACTGACATTTTATTCATTACACTTCTCACTTCCACGGTTTAGATCGGCGCCAAATTATTTCAAACAAAGCCGCTAGAGCGTTTTTTACTTTTTTGTTTTCAATAACAACGCATAGCGTATCCGACGGAATTATTATTACGGATTTATTGGAATAAATATACAACATAACATTAAAATCTTGCAAAAAACCGCTGGTGCGCAATTTGATTTTGTGGTCACGAATAACAAAACCATCTTTCTCACCGGAAGGAATAATTGTGCGAGAAGGAATTCCAAGTTTTTTCTTTTTAGCCAGCAATTCTTTCCAAAAATCAAATCCGATTTTAACCGCTTGCCCGAGGTCTCCTTCAATGGTCAGAAGTTCTTCTTTTTTGGGATTTAATAAAATTATTTCTTCCAATATTTTTTTAAGTCCATTTGTTGTGTCATAAACTTGAATGCGGCTGCCTGCTCCTTGTTTTTCAAAAAGTATTTTGAGTTGAGGCATCAAGGCTTGCAAAAAAAATCTTTGTTCTTGCATTTGCGATAAAAAAGTTTCCGGATCAACAGCGAAGTATCTTTTCCTTTTTTGCTTAATCTCGATTCCGACTAATTTTTTATCCATCATTTTGTCGATGATAGCATAAAGCGTTGTACGCTTGATTTTCGCGCTTTTGGAAATTTCCTGCAAAAATTGAGGACCGTTTTCCAAAAGGGTCAAATATATACTGGCTTGATCTGACGGCAAGCCGATTTTTATCAATTGTTCTTGCGTTATCATAATTATTATTTTAGTTGTTAAAAAATGACGTTATTTTTGACGCTATAATTTGATATTATTACATTTCACCTATTATTTATAGTATCATATTGTTTTTAGTTTGCCAATCTGTTTGACACATTTTGTATTTTTGTTTAAATTTAGCGCAAAGAGAACCTTAACATTCAAATATAATATAAGGAGAAGATGAAATGAGACTAAAACTAAAAAGCATTGAAATCTTCAAAGAAACAAAGAAAATTCCAAAGGAATGGCTTGAGATACCAAATCAAGCCAACATAACGATAAACCGTGAGTGTAATCTGCGGTGTAAGCACTGCGATCTCCCGGGAGAATTTAAGAAGTGCAAGGAAAAGGAGCTTGAAGGCAAGGATTGGGAAAAATTTATTGTTGACTTTTCCCAAATCAATGATGGGCAGGAAAAGGTCGTAGCCATCGCTGCCCGGGAACCGCTATTAAATGCAACGGTTCGACAAAAAACTGCCACTGTTTTGCAAACCGCCAGCAGGTTGAATAATATGTTTGCGGGATTCGTAACAAACGGGCATTTTCTCCCCGATTTTATCGGGGAATATCCAGATATTAAAACGGATTATCTTGATGTTTCTTTGGAAGGAGACAAGTGTCTGAACGATCAAATCCGTGGCGAGAGTAGTTTTAAAAAGGCCACAACAGGGTTGAGGCTTGCCATAGACAAAAAATTGGCGACGAGAATATTCGTTGCAATGACAATGACCAGCTTGAATACACGAGGAAATTCCGTGTCTGATTTCATTAAAATGGCCAATGGCTGGGGCGTGGAAAATTTTGTTTTTCACACCTTGGTTCCCGGTCAGTATGTGGAAAAGGGGTTGCGGGTAAAAGACGAAGACTTTTTGTTGCGGATTATTCCGCAATTTGAAAAGATGTCCGCAAGAGTGGGCGGGCAAATCGTCGTGGATATCTTTCCGTCGTCGTTTGATTTTTTTGAGAAAGTTATTGCTGAAATAATGCCCAATATGTCCTTGTTTTTGGATGAAAGCGGCTATTTGGTAGGAGAGTGGAAAAACAGCAATAAACTATTCTTTCGGTTTTTTAATGTCCCATGGGCGTTGGTAATTTTTTTCATGGTAACACCGGAAGGTTTTATCATAAAATCCTCAGATTGGAGGAATTCAAAATATCTCCATCAAAAGATGGGTCACATTGGGAATATTCTCCAATGGAAAGAAAATCCAAATAAAGCGGAGGTTGTCAGAGGGTCGCTTGAAATCCCCGAAGAATGTTTCAGGCGAAAATGTTTTGCCTTTTGTTTCGGGCAAAATCATTTTTGTTCCATTTATAAAGACAGTAAAAGGAGGTGATAGATATGTCGCCCGCAGGTAGTAAAGGTGGTGTCATTATGCCAATAAAACCCGAGAAAGAAGTCGAAATGGCTTCAGTGGCGGGGAGCAAGGGTGGTGTGAGAAAGCCACCCGAGAGACCCGAAGAGAAAAAGGGAGAAAAATAACCCCCAAACGGCAGGACGGCGGGAAACTCATCGAGTTCTCCGCCTTTTTTATTTGTCGAAAAGGGATTTTTTAGGGGTGAATATTCACCGGTGAATATTCACCCCCTCATCTTGACCTGTAAATCAAAAAAAACGAAAGTCAGTCAAGATTATCGGCTATTTAGCGGTTGGCAGTTTCAAGGGATTTGATGAATACACTGACATTTTATTCATTACACTTCTCACTTCCACGGTTTAGATCGGCGCCAAATTATTTCAAACAAAGCCGCTAGAGCGTTTTTTACTTTTTTGTTTTCAATAACAATACAAAGACTGTCCGCAGGAATCATGATAACAACTTTGTTAGAAAAAAGATAAAGCATAATTTTAAAGTCATTCATCATGTCGCTGGTTCGTATTTGAATTTCGTGATTGCGAATAACAAACTCATCTTTTTCACTGGATGGAATAATGGTTCTGGATCTTATGCCTATTTTTTTCTTTTCAGCCAATAAATCTTTCCAAAAATCATAGCCTAATTTGAAAGAAGAACGAATATCGCTTTCAATCGTCAAAAGCTCATCTTTTGTGTTATTCAAGGTGATTAATTCCTTGAAGGTCTCTTTCATTCCAGCAACTGTGTCATAGAATCTTATCTTGCTTGTCGCTGATTTTTGTTCAAAAATATCCTCCAGCTGTGGCATGAGAGCATCAAGTAAATAATATTGTTCCTTCATATGCGACAATAGTATTTTTGGATTTTTAATATAATATTGTTTCCTTTTTTGCTTTATTTCAATATTGATTAAATTTTGCTCCAGCATTCGTTCAATGATCAGATAAAGGGTAGTGCGCTTGATCCCCGTACTTTTTGATATTTCTTGGATGGATTGCGGTCCATTTTTAAGTAATGAGAGATAGATGTCAGCCTGATTATTTGGCAAGCCGATTTTTTCAAGTTGTTCTTTTATTACCATATATTTGACGTCAAAAATGACATTTTAAATTGATTATTTTCTAATAAACCCTTTGTTTAGGCTATATTATATTTTTTAATTTGTCAAATAATTTGACTTTAATCTTAAATATTGCAAACTAAGGCTATACTAGTTATTTTAAAAAAAATAAGGGGGTGGCACTATGTATGGTTTAGAACTCATTTCTACTGGTAAGGCTATCATGATTCCAAAACTTAAGGGTGATCGGCTAATTGCCGACGCGGGCAACGACGCATTCACTATGGGGGTGATGAAAGAATTCGAGCAATTAAGAGGGAACGACAAAAACCGAGTTGCAACATCAAAAACGTTCGTCCATGTGTATCGAATGATTATTGATGGAACATTTCAATTATTCCTGGGTAGAAATTTTGACAAGTTTTTCACGCAGGAGCAAATTATTTATTTTGTTATAAAGCATGAAGAATGGCTCGTGCGCACAGGTCGTGGCTCAGTCGTGAGTAACAACACATATTTTCCCCTTAAGGCCAAAGGGGAACGCTTGATTGTAGAAGTTAAAGTAAGTGCTCGATATGAAAGCATGCGGATGGCATCCTATTACAATTTTAATGAAAGTAGTTGTTGGGAGGCGTTGGACCAACATCGCTTCGTGATTCCGTGTTAGCTTGGTTTTTTGAATCTTTGCTCAGCAATTTAAAACGAATAAGGAGGACATTAATATGGGCTCAATGGCTGGGAGTAAAGGTGGAGTCAGTAAAATAATAAAGACCCTGTTAAAATCCTTGCGCAAACCCAAGAGCACAGAAAAAGAAGAGAAAAAGGGAGAAAAATAACCCCCAAACGGCAGGACGGCGGGAAACTCATCGAGTTCTCCGCCTTTTTTATTTGTCGAAAAGGGATTTTTTAGGGGTGAATATTCACCGGTGAATATTCACCCCCTCATCTTGACCTGTAAATCAAAAAAAACGAAAGTCAGTCAAGATTATCGGCTATTTAGCGGTTGGCAGTTTCAAAGGATTTGATGTTATCAGTGAGGTTTAATATTTGACACCTTCACTTTTCAAAACTTCCCTCTTCATCTCCGCTCCCCGATTATACCCGCCCAATTTTCCGTCTGTCCGAATCACGCGGTGGCAGGGAATTTTATTCAAAAATATTCTTTGTCTCTAATTTATGTGTTTTTTTAAAAATTTCCAAAAACATCGTCTTGAATGAGCGATAGATATGATTATTTTCTATTTGAATAGAAAATAGATTTTGAGGAACCATAATAAAAATATATCTTGGATAAACCAAGAACATACTGATTTCAAAGGGAAATTCTTCTTTCTTTAAAAAATTTAAAACGGGCAACCTGCTACAAAAAATCTTCTGCATAGGGATTGGCATCTTTTGCAAGCAAGGCAAAGCGTCATCTGTAAATATACTCAATACAGAAGGTTGCTTTTTATTTATTTTCTTTTGCAAATTATACATAAACTTCCATCCCGCGATATCCACCAAAGAAGACATTGCCTGCCCAGATTCTATTGCGCACACGGGATACTTCTCATTATTTACTTCTAATATTGTTTTATTCATATTGAGCATTCCGCTTTTCACATCACTAAACTCAATATTGGGACGCTTGCTTGGCAAATCACCCAATCTTTTCAATTCAGAAAGAATTTCAGAAAAACTATTTATTTTATCTCGTTGATTATCTAATATTACTTCTGGATCACTTGCAACAAGATATTCCACTCCCTGATTTTTTGTTTTCCTAAGATAGTCATTTTCAATAAGTCTTTCCAAATGATTATAAACAGATGTTCTAGGAATATTTATTTTCCTTGAAATATCAGAGATTTTTGCCATCCCCATTTGCAAAATAGCCAAATATACCATAGCTTCTTTTTCCGAAAAACCTATTTCCTGTAATTTTTTTATATATTTCATAACAACAATATACCATCTGTCGACATTTTAGTCAACAATCAATATTGTTTTTAACCTTTTGTATGGGCACTAAATAATCATTAACCATACAAACAACCAAATAAAAAGACGAGATTTACAAAAAATTGTTAACATTTTATTGGAATGTAGTTCTTTTAAAAAATCATATCGGAACCAAAAGGAACTTTGCCATGAAAGCAAAACAACAGGCTGTTATTAACCAATTCCAAGAATTTTATT
>CAZRJL010000019.1:0-16862 GCA_964600645.1 uncultured Bdellovibrionales bacterium
ATATACAAAACTACCCAATCTCCTAGAAGCGGCAATTTTCGGATCCAATTGTCTGATCGAACCGGCAGCGGCATTGCGCGTGTTGGCAAACAAAGGCTCTTCTTTTTTCTTTTTTTCACTATTTAATCTTTCTAATTCGTCTTTTCCTAGCCAAATTTCCCCCACCGCAATCAAGTCTATTGGGTAATTTAGTTTTAATGGAATACTTTGAATTGTTTTTATGTTCAAAGTAACATCCTCTCCTATAGAACCGTCGCCACGCGTCGCCGCGCCAACCAACTCTCCTTTTTTATATGTCAAAATAATTTTAAGTCCATCAATTTTGAGCTCACAACAATAATCTGTTTCTTCATTCTTAATTCTTGATTTCTTATTCTTAATTCTGCCAATCTTTTCTTCCCATTTTTTCAACTCATCCAAACTGAAAACATCATCAAACGACCATTGCTTGACCCTATGCCGCACTTTTTCAAATTTATCCAAAGGCTTGTCGCCAATTCTTTGCGTTGGACTGGTTGAAGAAAAAAGCTCCGGATTCTCTTTTTCCAAGCGCGACAATTCTTCAAATAATGAATCGTAGGCCTGATCATCAATTTCCGGTCTATCCAAGACGTGATACAAATATCGATGTCTGTCGATTTCCTTGCGCAATTTCTCTATTCTGCTTTTTACTTCATTTTTTTCCATAATATTCATTATATCACAATCAAAAAACCGGCGCTCTGCCGGTTTCACTAAATTATTTTTTTATTTATTTACACCCGTGATATTTCCAAATTCCATCTGTCGCATCATATGTCGCGGCAAAAATTTGTTTTCCATCTTCCGACATCGCCAAAGAATCATGCGACCAATTCCTTACCGCTTCGGCGGGATCATGCATACTCCATGTACCCGCATCACCCCATTCATTTGAAATATAAACATATCCACTTCCTACTCCAACAAAAGGAACATCACCTCTGGCAACAGCTACCTTCTCTCCATCGAAAGACATAGCGATGGAAGACAACCTTCCTGCTCCGGAATCGGAAGATGCGAGCCAATTATCTCCACCGTCAATTGAACGATATACCCAACCATTATATCTGCCTACCGCTATCCGACTTCCATCATCCGAAACAGCAACAGCCGATAAATTTCCAAGTCCACTATTTTCACGAGACCAACTATCTCCACCATCCGATGAAATATAAATTTCTCCTCCACTGGCATTATTATTAACCGTCGCCACCTTCTCTCCATCAGCAGAAAAAGCAATTCCCATCCACCCTTGAGCAATACCGCCTTCAACCGCTTCTTCATTCCAGCTACTTCCGGAATCATTAGAAATCCATATACTTCCCACACTATAAACTGCCCCCAAATGAGTTCCGTCATCAGACACGGCTACCGCTGTCCAAGTATGACTTCCACAAGCAGGCTGAGCGTTCCATGTTACTCCGGAATCGACAGATAAATACAGCATTCCGCCCTGATTTGCGGCCAAAAGAGTATTTCCATTACCCGAAGACGCTATTGCGTCCCATGTTCGATCACTTTCTCTGGCTGTCCACGTTTCACCACTATCAATCGAGGTATAAATTTGCCCGCCCCTAATAACCGCTGCCAACTTTTCTCCGTCATTTGAAACTGAAATTCCGTCCCAATTGCCATCATTTGCTCCTGTTTTTTCCCAGCCGGAAACACAAACACTGGAACTTACGGCACGATCAACGGCCGAATATTCTCCAACTGATTTTGCCTTGCTAATATCTCCGACTCTATCGCCACACCCCACCAAAGAGTCATCATCCCTAAAAAACCTAACATCATACTGCTTTCCAATGCCAACTGTTCCGGAAATTACCCCATTCACACAACCTGGAAAAACCTCCAAAAGAGTGTCGTCGAGATAATTTGAGCTTTTTATCTTCTCCAATATTGATTCCATACCGGTATCGGCAACTTGAAAAGCGACTGTTGTCTTATCTGTCGATGAAGACGAGCGTAATTCCGTGGTTGAAACAGTCACCACTCCTAATGAAATTACCAAAATCATAAGGACGACAATCAAAGTAAACGCCAATATTGATCCTCTTTTTTTTCCAATTTTCATAACAATTTAAAAAAATTATTCAAAATATTTTATTGAATACCCGCTTGTTCATAATCACGCAAAGAAACGGAAGACTGTAGTTTTATCGAATCCGCGTCTCCCTTTTGAATATTCAACATAATCGTCACCTTTCCCACTTCCTCAGACCCACTAACAGAACTTGATGGGATTGCACCGAAGCTTCCGCTTATTGATCCGGTTGTCATCTTGAAAAATTCACCTGCCGCAAAACTTCGAACGGAACAATCACTAAGAGGATCAACGTTCGCCGCCATACTCTCATAGGCGCGCATCAATTGACCACCGATTATTTCATAGCGCACGCAAATTTCTTGCGAATAATCAAAAGCCTGCACAAAGGAATTGCCATTGGTAACGATCGAACTTGTTCGAAGAACCTTCGCCACTTCATTCATGGCAAACTGAACATTTTCCACGCTTTCTTGAAAATCACGAATTTTTCGATAACTACCAATCAAATTAGAAAAAGCATCCGTGGAAGCGGCTACTATAATAACGAAAATGGAAACTGAAACTATTACCTCTAAAAAAGTATAACCTTTTTTATTTTTTATTTTTCTCCTGTTCATATTAACCGCTTCAATTTTTAAATATTTTATTCTCCCCATTTTGTCAAAACAGACACAGTAGCGGCGCACCGAGTTGACGCATTGCAATCTGCAAGATCAATCCGTGGCCAATTAGCTCCCCAAACCACCACACTGGTCAATTTTGCAGTAGTGGCACCAGCTCTATTTGTAGAAACTCCATTTGAATCATAATATTGAACCATTATTTTTCTTTTGAATTTTATCCTAGTCACTCCCAGCCTCATATAATACCCATTTGCATTAATTCTTAGAATTTTTGAAGCATCCACATCATTACAAGTCCCGCGAATTACCAGGGAATCTTTATCAACACTACATCCGAGAGGAGTATTATCCGCAGCGCGATCTATATCCGGAAAATTAACAACACTGAAAGTGTCTGTCCCTGTCGCCCAATTATTATCTCGAATGTTTCTTGCAATCTCAATTCCTTCTTGCGCCAACATTGACGCAATAATATGATCACGACTATCGGCGGAATGAGAAAAACCGGTAAGTAAAAGATTGACTGCCGCCAGCATCGCCACACTCAAAACAAAAGCCGCTAAAAGTATTTCTCCGATAGAAAAACCTTTCTTAGTTATAAAAATATGTTTTTGATTTTTGATTTTTGATTTCATAATTACCAAACTAACTGGCGCAAATAAATACAGCTACATCACCTTCAACTTTTTCAATTTCCACAACTCCGATAGGACTCACACAGATAGCATAAGTAATAGGATCTTTACGAACTAAAAATGTTTTAACATTCGTCGAGGGGCTTCCATCAAAATTATGAACATTCGCAAAAGGAATCAAAAAATAAACTTTCTGAAGATTTGCAACGCCCGTAGCGGCATTATTAAAAAAAGAAACTCCGTTCGGAAGAACAATATCTGAAGAATAAAAGCTATCCGACACGTCATTAGGAATCGTGGTGCTGTAATATTTAACAATATCGCCACAATCAACTGTGGTTGCGGTGGTATGATTATAAAAAATATCATACGCAGTCGCAGTGCTTCTTCGAAAACCGAATCCGCATGCAGTATCAGTCGCGCTTGGTTGTTTTCCGGAAAGTGCGTAATTTTGCGCCTCACGAATAGCGGAAGCCACTTGCTCCGCCACCACACGCACCTCTTTATCAATTTTTCCTCTTTGTATCGATACAAAGGTGGCACTTGTCATTATTCCAATAATGGCAGCGGTAATCAAAACTTCAACAAGAGTAAATCCACACTCAAACGATAAAGATTTTTTCCTTGTCATTGCCAATGACTTTGTTGTTTTTTTCATACTTCAAAACAAATATTTCAAATACTGAGGAAATGCCTGCCACAAAAAAATTGTCGCGCTTGTTCCAATTACCAAAAAAGGAGCAAACGGCACTTGACTTTTAATACTTTTTTTCTTGAACAAAATCAAAAATATACTAAAGATCGCTCCCGACGAAAAAGAGAGCACTAATGTCAAAAAAATTTTCGGCCATCCTACTATCAATCCGACAAGTATCGCCAAATAGGCATCTCCCATTCCCATCCATTTTTCTTTGGAAAAAAATGCCATTGAAAAAAAGAACGCCCAAGCGACAAGTGCGCCAATTATTCCGGAAAATGTTCGCGAAGAATACATTGAAATTGAAACAAATTCGGGAAAATTAATTGCATCAAAATATATCAGAAATATCAACACCCATCCAATTCCAAACCACAAAAAAATCATTGGAATCTCCATAAACTTCAAATCATAGGCAAAAATCACCATCAACACAGAAAAAAGCACCAATAAAAATCCCGTTTCAATCCAAGATTGATAATTCGTCAAAGAAAAAAACCACGCGCCAACCAATGCAAAAAACAATCCGGTCAAAAATTCCACCAAAGGATATTGCCAAGAAATTTTCCCCTGGCAATCGCGGCACTGGGCGCGAAGAAGAATAAAACTAAGCAGTGGAATATTGTCATACCACCTGATTTTAGCCTTGCAATGCGGACACATTGACCGCCCCACAAACATCGATTCCGCCAAGTTCAAGCGATATACAACAACATTAAGAAAACTTCCCACAATAAGCCCGAAAATAAAAAAAATAAAAATCATCTCTTAATGCTTAATTGCCAATTATTAAAAATTAACATCCGTTATATCCGATAATTCCGGTTTGATTAAATGTAGCACCAATACAAGTGCCGGAATTGGCGGTACCAGGAGTAACAGTAATTTGATATTGATCATTGGCACAAACAACATTAACAGTCGCTGTGCCCAAATTCGCATCATCCGGATAAATCATTCCTTGATCAGGATTACAAATTGCCACTGCGCCACCATCTCCGGCATTCTTTGCTTGGATTACTCCTTCGGCAATGCAACATTGCAACGCCGCGGCGTTAATAGTTGAAGCTGTGGTCTTAAACGAAGCATCTCGCGCTTTTGTGCGCGCATTATTCAAGCTCACAAGAACAACGGAAGCCAAAATTCCGATAATTGCAATAACAATCAAAAGCTCAATTAAAGTAAAACCTTTTTCTCTTTCCTCTAAAAATATTTTTATTTTTTTGTCTTGTTTCATTTTTTAGTTTAATAGACCACTTGCCAAACCTTTGGCAAGTGAATGTTAAACCAAAGACTAACCGCACGCAGCTGCAAATACTACCCCTGTATTAGATATACCCGCAGTACAACCAACTGGAACAGCAGCTGTAGTCCCTAGAGTTCGGGTTCCAACTATTCCCGCAGCATCACAAACCGGAGCAACCGTAAAGTCTAAAGTGGTAGGCATATCATCCGCACCAATAGTATCTGCATCTCCTGTATAAATTCCATCATCACATTCAATAACCAACGCTGCATGAACACTGGAAGCTTGCGCTTTGAATTCAGCAACTCGCGCTCTAGTTCTTGCATTATTCAATGATACCAAAACGATAGACGCTAAGATACCGATGATTGCAATAACAATCAAAAGCTCGATCAATGTAAAACCTCTTTTCATTGTATTTTTCATATTTTCACCTCCATTCTTTTTTTTAATTTTTATTTTCTATATTTAAACCCATCCCAATTTCCTGAAATAATTATATCACATCCCCAGCATAAAACATAGAACTATTTGATATTTCCCGTAATGTTGTATATCGGCAACAAAATCGCAAATACCAAGACCGCCACTCCGATTCCCAAAAACACAATCAAAACCGGCTCGATAAGAGATGTAAGATTGCGCACAATATTGTCCGTTTCTTTTTCATAAAAACTGGCAATGCTGTCCAGCGAACCATTCATCTCCCCCGTTTCTTCTCCGATTTTTATCATCCTGGTGACAATCACGGGGATATATGTCGACCGGGAAAAAATACTGCTTATATTTCCTCCCGCCTTAACCTCATCAGCGCCACGAAGAATAATTCCCTTGTAAATAGTATTATTAACAACCTCACTCACAACCACAAGCGCCTGCACAATCGGAATTCCTCCCGCCAAAAGCATCGAAAAATTACTGGAAAATCTGGTTATATACACATATCGCGCCAATTTTCCAATAACTGGAATCTTAAGAACAATAAAATCCCAATCTCTTTTTCCGGTTTCCGTTCCAGTATAATACATACTTCCGCCGACAACTCCCAGAATAACCACCAGAATCGCCCACCAATAATTTTCAAAAAAACCGGAAGTGGCAATTATCACTTGAGTATACCAAGGAATTTCCGCTCCCATATCAATAATAACCTGAGTAAGTTTAGGTATAACGAAAATCATCGTTAAAAAGCCGATAACCGATGCAGCGACAATAACAAAAACCGGATAAAAAAGCGCCCCTTTTATTTTTGCGGTAAGTTGATAATTTTTTTCGATATTATCGGCAATATAGGAAATAGACTTCTGTAAATTTCCGGAAACCTCTCCCGCCTTTATCGTACTTACCGTGAGCGCTGAAAAAATCTCCGGGTGTTTTTCAAGGCTTTCCGCCAGCGTCATTCCATCTTCGATGTCATTGGAAATCTCTTGAACAACTCTGCGCAATGCCTTATTTTCCATCTGCTCGCGCACCGCTTGCAAAGAATTGATAATTGAAACCTTAGCTCCAATCAAAGTGGAGAATTGGCGAAAAAAAATCATTAACTCTTTTTGACTTACTCGATCCCATGAATTCTGCAAATCCTTAAGCAGTTTATTCATTTCTTTTTCCCGCTCAATGGAAAAAGGAACCAGCTTGTTTTGGTGTAAAACTTCAACCGCTGCTTCTTTATTAACAGCGTCAACCTTACCTTTTTTTACTTTTCCATTTTGATCCTTAGCTTCAAAAACGAATCTCATATTATTTTTATTTTTTACAACTTACGCATTTAAGCAAAAAGCACTAGGTTTTCAGAAAAAATATTTTTTTCGTAGATGCCCGTGTCCCTCGAAAGGGCCGGAGAAAAAGATATTTTTTCGGAAAACCGGACGAATCTTTTTCGAACGCGTATGTTCTATTTTTTAATCAACATTTTAAAATAATCCTTGTTTTTCGCATACGTAAAAGCGTCATCGATCGTAATTAAGCCTTTCTTCACCAAATCACTGAGCGATTTGTCCAAAGAAACCATACCTTCTCTCATTCCGGTTTCAATGACTCCGTCAATTTGATAAGAACGATTTTCACGAATCAAATTTTCAACTGCGTTATTTTTCACCATAATTTCAACAGCCGGAATTCGATCCCCCCCTATTTTCGGAACTAAGCGCTGAGAAATAACGCCAAGAAGAACGTTTGCCAATTGCGAGCGCACTTGATTTTGTTGGTGAGAAGGAAACACATCCACGACACGATCAATGGTTTCCGCGCTGTTATTTGTGTGAATGGTCGCAAAAATCAAATGTCCGGTTTCCGCCGCCGTGAGCGTAGTGGCAATGGTTTCCAAGTCTCTCATTTCCCCAATAAGCAACACATTGGCATCCTCGCGAAAAACCGCACGCAAAGCTCTTTCAAAATTCTGGGCGTCTTGTCCGATCTCTCGCTGATTTATAATACAACGATCTTGATCATAGATATATTCAATCGGATCTTCAATGGTAATGATGTTTTTTTCATAATTATGATTGATATAATCAACCAAAGCCGCCATCGTGGTAGATTTTCCATGTCCCACCGGTCCGGTAACCAAAACGAGTCCCTGCGAATGTTTCGTAAAATCATACAATGCGGTCGGCATATTTAACTCTTCTAAAGTTCTTATTTTTGTTTGTACAAGACGCATAACAATACTGATAAATCCTTTTTGAAAAAATACATTCACGCGAAATCTGGCCTTGTTTTCAAAATTATAGGAAAATCCAGTCTCTCCGGTTTCTGCCAATTCCTTACTCTTATCTTCACTAAGAAAAACCTTGCTAATAGCTTTTGTATCATCGGCGGTTAAAATATTTTCCTTGGCTATCGGCTGCAGTTTTCCGTCAATCCGCAGTGTCGGATAGCGCCCCACAACAAAATGAATATCCGAAGCGCCTTGCTGGGCAACAAGGAGCAATAGACTTTTTATTTTTTGCTCGACATGAAATGATTCCATAATATTTGTATTTTTTATTTTTATTTATCCGATCATCAATTGAATTTTTGCAAAAACTTCCGAGGGAGAAAAATGCGATTTTATCAAATATTTATCTATACCTAGAGATTCCGCTTCTTCAATATCCTCGGCTTCCGACAAATTGGTCAACATAATAACCGGAATTGTTTTCCACTCCTTATTGGATTTTATTTTTCGAAGCGCCTCCTTTCCATCCATAAACGGCATTACAATATCCAGTAAAATAAGATCGGGTCTTCTGCTTTCCATAAATTTGAGCGCTTCCGTTCCGTTTCCCGCCATCGCCACCTCATATCCCTCAGATGTGAGCTTATGATTATAGATGTCTTTCACGAAAATATCATCCTCCACTAATAAAATAAGCTTTTTGTTTTTCATAATTTCTAAAAAAATAATCTTGTTTGTCATCTTACGATCAAAACAATTCTCAGGCTAATTTTATTCTATCACATTTATCCGCGATCATCATCCACATCCCCTCCAATAGTCAAACTTCCTTCTGTTACTCTCTCAACTTCGGAAAGGGCTGTCATTCCTTTGAGCGCTTTCAGTATTCCATCTTGCTTCATCGTAATCATTCCTTGACTTTTCGCCAATTCATCCACCTTCATTTCCTTACCTTCATTGATTGCCTCTTGAATACTTTCATTAACCTCTATGCATTCATAAATAGCTAGTCGACCTTTTAGGCCTGTTCCGCCACATTCCTCACATCCCCGTCCTTTATAGAATTTCAATCCCTTGGAAATATCCAGATCATATTTTTTCAACTCTTCTTCTGAAACGTTTTTTATCGCCTCCAACAAGTTGTTTTTTACTTTATCGGAAACAGAAAATTCCTCTTTACAAGAGGCGCAAATTTTACGCACCAACCTTTGTGCGGCGACAGCCTTAAGAGAAGATGATAATAAAAACGGTTCAATACCCATATCCACAAGCCGAGGAACCGCGCCGATAGCACTATTTGTATGCAAAGTAGAAAAAACCAAATGCCCGGTAAGCGCGGCATGAATTGCCAATTCAGCCGTCTCTCCATCGCGAATTTCTCCTACCATAATAACATTCGGGTCTTGACGCAAAATCGAACGAAGTCCATTAGCGAAGTCATATCCTATTTCCGGCTTAATCTGACTTTGGTTTACGCCTTCTATTGAGTATTCAACAGGATCTTCCAAAGTTACAATATTCCTTGTATCTTGATTGATCACATTGAGAAATGAATACAACGTTGTCGACTTTCCGCTTCCGGTAGGACCAGTAATCAATATGATTCCGTTTGGTTCATTAATTTTGCGGGATAAAATTTCTTTACTATGCCCAATAAGTCCCAACTTGCTAAAATCAAAAATTCCCTTGTCTTTAGTAAGAACGCGCATAACCACTTTTTCTCCTCCAACAACAGGAAAAGTAGAAACGCGAAAATCAATATTCTCCCCGCCATCACTCACATTAAACCTGCCATCTTGCGGTTTCCTTTTTTCATCTATTTTTAAATTTGAAAGTATTTTAATTCTCGAAACAAAAGCCTTTCCCACTTCCATCGGAAGAATCAAAGAGGCATACAAGACTCCATCGACGCGAAATCTGATGCGATAACCATCATCAGTCGGTTCCAAATGAATATCACTAGCTCTTTTTTCAACGGCATGTTTTATTACAACATTCACAAGTTTTGAAACTGGAGCATCTTGTATGGTGCCTTGCTGATCATCAGCATTCCTTTTCCCCGGCAAGGATCTCTGATCTTTAAATCTTTCCGATTCAAATGATTCAACTACCGCTTCCACCGCTTCTTCGGCGGTATTATATTTATCAATAATCTCTCTTATTACTTCTGCGGAAGCTATGTGGATATTTATTTCTTTTTTCTCTTTTTCCGCGATAAATCTGAGCACATCCAGCGCTTGAATATCTTGAGGATCAACCATTGCCACCCCTACCCCTTTACCGCTGGAAACTTCGAACGCAACCATATTGAAATTGCGTGCTGTTTTCTCCGGAATCATTCTCAAAATTGAATCACTGACTGTCGCGGGAGCTTTTTTCAAAAAAGGGACTCCCATATCTTTTGCTTTTTTTTCCAACAAACTCATTTCACCTTCATTTTTTAATGAAGTTATTTTTTTCTTGTCTTCTTGATTATTTTTGTTTTTATCCTCCATTTTTTTCAACTATTTTTCTTTTTGTTTAATACCCAAGCTTGAATATCCGCAAATAACCATTAAGGAAGAAAAGGATTGTCTTTTCCTGTTTCAGTAATGCTTATTTCGGGAATTTCCACAATTTTAGCCAATTTATTGACAGCAGTCAGGTCAAATGATTTTTTCTCAAAAATAGGATCATCAAATCCCAAGGTTGTGTTTTTATCTTTTGGCAGATATCCAAAATAAATACTGGCATCCATTAATAAAAAATCTTCAGATGGCGCAGTCGCACCTTCTGCATTTTGATTATTACTACTGTCTCTATGAATATTTATTGAAGTTATGTTGCTTATCGCCTTCATCCTATACAGATTATCCAAAAATACTATCAACTGCTTATATGAACCCGCTACCGAAACATTCGCCTTAATGATTTCCGTTGCATTTTCCACCTTATCTTCAGTTTCTTTGACAACATCACCAGTAGCGCCATCCAAGCCGGAAAAAGGATCCAGATAATCAATATTCATATTTGCCGCTTCTCCATATTTTTCCGCTACATTATTCAAACATTCCCGAGCCACGGAAACGCTGGCAACCTTTTTATTCGCAACATCATTTGCTGATGTTAAAATTTGAACATCCCCATCTTTTGATTCTTCACTTTCGACACCTATGTTAATAATACTCACGGAAGAGCTGTCCCCGATGTAATTTATATTATTAATAATGCTTTCTTTTTTTTCTTCCAATGGAAAATAGCTATATATTTTGTCTGCTGAATTTTTTCCTTCGGGAGAATTTATAAAATTTTTCAAACTTTCCGCGCTTCGAACCTTAAAATCCGCTTCTTCCAACTCACATTTTTTAATATCTATTCTTTTTTGATACTCCCTAATTCCCGCCTCGCCAAACCAAGTCGGCCAAATATACCAAATAATCAAAACCATAGAAATTAAAATTGACAATGGAACGAACAAGAACTTTAGTTTCATATTTTTTATAAAATAATTATTCTACAAATTATTTTCCGGATTATTATACTCACGCAAAATCATCGTTATTATAAATGTTATCTTTCCGTCCTCGTTCCTGTTTGTGCTGGAAATATCCACACCGGAAAACTTGCCCGATTTTTTAAAATTCAAAATTTGACTAGCTACCGTATTATAACTATCAGCCACCACGCTCAATGAAACCTCCTGCTTCGAATCATCATACTCATAACCGTCAATATAAACATTTCTTATTAAAAAATCCTCCAAATACGCAAGCACATCATTAGGATATACTCGCCGATCCAAATTATCGTTAATTTTAGAAATTCTCTGGTCAAAATCCTTTATATCAACAAGAGCCGCACTTCCCAATGAGTTTCTTTTTCCGGATATTTCTTGTATGAGATTATTTTCTTTTATAATTAATCTTTTTTTATATAAAATTTGACACCCATAAACAAGAGAGGCCGCAACCAACAATGCTATCGAAAAAAATGTCCCGCTACGCCAAAAACTGGCCTCGTAGATTCTATTTTCCTTCTTTTCTTCCCTATGAAGATTTATATTAACCATCGCTTTGAGCTTGTTTTCGAAAAACCGAATAAAAAAATACTCGAGGAATCCGAAAAAATTTAAGATTTATATTTTAAATCAAACATTCCGCTGATAATCCTCTACGCCTTTCAGCGCCACTCCGATCGCGACAGAAAAAGACGGTCCGATTTCTCTAACAGCCGTCTCCAGCGTTGCCTCGTATTTCACTTTTTTCCACGGATTACCCATTACAACACCCTTTCCCAACTCTCTTTCGAAATATTCCACTATTCCGATCATTTTTGCAGTTCCTCCGGAAATAATAATTCCGTCCATTTGAAGCACTCCTTCTTTTTCTTGAAACATCCGAAGAATTCGTTTAGCCTCTCCTGAAATAACCCCCAAAGCTGAAAAATTTACACCAGCTTGAACAGTATTAATTATATCTTTTTTTTCTTTTTTATATTTTTCCGCCCGAAACCACGAAATATCCATTCCTCTGGAAATATTTTTCGTAAATTCATTCCCGCCAACATACAAATTACGATTTATAATTACGTTGCCTTTTTTAATCGCAGCAATAGTTGTTGTGCGTGCTCCAATTTCAATCAGTAAATAATTTCCCATATCATCACCGATAAGAGACCGAACTGAAGAAAAAACATCCAATTCCAACGCGGCAGTTTTTAATCCGTTTTTCACTATCAATTCCTCGTATTTGTTAACTTCCGCTTTCGGAGCGGCCACCAGAAGCACTCTTATTTTATCCTCTTCGCTTTTTTCCGGAAGATTATTGTTGACATTCTCATTCTGAATGATTTTCTTATCAGCTTCACCCGAATCAAGTATATCCCATGACAAATATACTTCGTCCAGAGAAACAGGAATGTATTTATATGCCTCATATTCAATGGCATTTTCCACTTCCTCTTTTTTAATATTGGAAATTTCAATAACATTGACTAATCCACTAAAGCCCGGGATAGAGGCATAGACATTTTTTGTTTTTAGCTCCATTTTATCTATAAGTTTGCCCAGATAAACTTCTGTTATTTTACTGATTGATTGACTGTCCAGTTCCTCTTTTATTTGCTCTCCGCTAAAATCAATCCATGCGTAATTCATCAAGCTCACTTTCTGATTTTCCAAAGAAAGCTCTACTGCCTTTATAGCACTACCACCGAAATCAATACCTAGAAAGCGATTTTCCTTACCATTAAAAAAATTGAACATTTTTTTTGATTTAACTTTTATTTTTATTTTCTTCGTAAACAATATATGAAGATTTCATCTTATTGCATTATAATACATTTTCTCGACACAAGCAACTTTTCATTTTTTATACAAAGAATAATCAAAACAATCTTTTTCCGAAAAAAGTTGACACTTAATGAAGATAAAAATAGAATAGTATGTATATATTTGATAATAATAAAAGTACTATGCTGGAACCAAAATTATCCGAAAAAATGACTTCTCATGCAAAAAAGAGTTTTTATGAATCCGGTAAAATAGCCTTATTTTATAAATCCCCGACAATACTTCTGGAACATTTATTTTTCGCTATTTTTTTGGAAAAAGGAAGCATGGGAAGCAGAATATTGGAAAGTATGAACATAAAAAGAGCCAACTTTGACGATATCTTTTCTTTAAAAAACTATCCGGATGATTCAAGCACTCATCAAACAAAAGAAATGCCTCGTTTATCTTTGGATGTTTCCATGGCAGTTACTCGCGCGCATCTTATTGCTAAAAAAATGGACTGTCCGTACGTCGGAACAGAACATCTTATTCATTCCATTATTGAAGCGCCGAATGAAAACATCTCCCGTTTATTGAAAAAAAATAAAATAAAAAAGCAGACGGGCAACGCCGGACAGCGATCATTCCTTGAAGAATCAGACATAAAAAGCCTTTCAAAATTATTCAATCTCCCGGGTTTATCAATCGCGGGACAAGGATTGTCAGAATCGGAAACTCCGGCATTGGATACCTTTTGTACCGATATCAATGAGGATGTTTTTTCAAAAGAAGAGAAAATAATCGGGAGAGAGAAAG
The DNA here is from genome assembly GCA_964600645.1 of uncultured Bdellovibrionales bacterium. GTDB lineage: Bacteria > Patescibacteriota > Minisyncoccia > Moranbacterales > UBA9337 > UBA12151. Next base: position 13,999 of record CAZRJL010000019.1, read on the forward strand.
AAATAGAAAGAATAATCCATATTCTCGGAAGAAAAAATAAAAGCAACCCGCTTCTTATCGGAGATCCTGGCGTAGGAAAAACCGCGATAGTTTCCGGCCTGGCGCAAAAAATAAATTCGGGAAAAATTTCCGGCCAACTATCGGGAAAAAGAATTTTATCCTTGGATTTGGCGCTGGTTGTCGCCGGAACTAATTTTCGCGGAGAATTTGAAAGTCGCATCAAAGATATTATTTATGAAGCTGAAGAAAATGAAGATGTGGTTTTGTTTATTGATGAAATACACTCAATTGTCGGCGCGGGAAATGCCAGCGGAGGACTGGACGCCGCCAATATTCTAAAGCCTGCCCTAGCGCGCGGAAAAATTCAATGTATCGGCGCCACCACATTAGACGAATATAAAAAATATATCGAGAAAGATCCAGCGCTGGAAAGAAGATTTCAAAGCGTAATTATAAAGGAACCAAACGCTGACGACACAAGAAAAATTCTCCAAGGAATAAAACCTTCTTATGAAAAATTTCACAACACTAAAATTTCCGATCAGGCGTTGGATCGAATTGTCGTATTAAGCAGTAGATATTTAACCGAGCGGTTTTTTCCTGACAAAGCTATTGATGTTTTGGATGAAACGGCTTCAAGACTGCGAAACAAATCAACCGGACTCTCTTTTTTGCCTGAAATTAAAAAAACAGAAAAACAGTTAAGAGAAATTTCCACTAAAAAAAATGGTCTTGTTAATGCGGAAAAATATGAAGAGGCCGCCACTCTCCGCAAAAAGGAAGATCTGTTCACCACACAATTGGAAGATCTAAAAAAGAAACAGCAAACACTGGAAGAGGCCAATCCTATTATTATTACCGACAATAATATTACCGATACTGTTTCTCTAATAACCGGAATTCCTTCGGAAAAATTGTCAAATTCTCTTGCTCCGCAACTGAAAAATTTGCGCCGAAAAATGATTTCGACCGTAATCGGACAGTCGGAAGTGATTGAAAAAATAATTGAGGTTGTTTATCGCGCATATAGCGGAATAGGCGATCCGAATCGCCCGCTTGGATCCTTTTTATTTTTGGGACCAACCGGATCAGGTAAAACCTTGATAGCTAAGGAACTGGCAAAAAATTTATTTGGTAATGAAAACTCGCTGATTCGCATAGATATGAGTGAGTTTATGGAAAGACACCAAGCATCCCAACTTCTCGGAGCACCGGCAGGATATGTCGGGTTCGGCGAAGGCGGAAAACTCACGGAAAAGGTTCGCCGCAAACCGCACAGCTTAATTCTCTTTGATGAAATAGAAAAAGCTCATCCAGATATCTTCAATATTCTGCTACAAATATTAGAAGATGGGATTTTAACTGATTCCGAGGGACGTAGCGTGAATTTCAAAAATACCATAATCATTCTTACCTCCAACACGGGAACCGCGGAATTTGGTGATATTTCAAACCTGGGATTTGGTCAAAAGAACCAAGAAATCGCGCAAAAATGGGCAGGCTCAAAAGAAACCTCCCTAAAAGAACTCAAAAGGCAAATGAAGCCGGAACTTCTCAATCGATTGGATAATATTATCGCTTTTAATGCTCTGGGAAAAAATGAAATCAAAAAAATTACAAGTTTGGAACTGAGAAAACTTAAAGAAAGATTGGGGGCGAAAAATATTTCACTTTCATACTCTTTGGAAGTATTGAATTTTCTTGCCAAAAAAAGCATGGCTTTTGATCAAGGCGCAAGATTCGTGCGCAAAAATATTCAAAAATTCGTAGAAACGGAAATCGCCAGGACTATTCTTGAAGAAAAAATCAGAGACAAAAAAATTCAATTGAAAATCGAAAATGAAAAGATTATCGCGCTATAAGCTCCGCATCGAAAAATTCATTTTGGACACTCTTTTTCCGATTATTTGCCTTAGTTGTCAAAAACAATCCAACCAATGGATTTGCGCTTCTTGCCTGAAAAAAATATCCTTGCAAAAAGATCAAATTTGCCCAATTTGCGAGAAAATAATCACACCAAAAGGAGAAACTTGTTTTTCTTGCCGCAAAAAAAATTCCATTGACGGACTTTTAGTCTGCGCTTCATATAAAGAAAATATTATTTCCCGCGCGGTTCATTACTTCAAATATCGTTTTGTAAAAAAATTAAATGTTCCATTGGGAAAAATGATGCTTGAATCTTTTTCGCAATATAATTTGCGCTTGCCGGACATCATCATCCCCATTCCTCTTCATCCGCGCCGTCTGCGTTGGCGCGGGTTCAATCAATCGCAACTATTGGCGCAATATTTAGGAAGAAATCTGACTCCCAGTTTTGATATTTCGGTTTTAGAAAATAATTTGATTCGTAAATATTACACTCCGCCTCAGATGAAAATAAAAAATTACAGAGAAAGACAAAAAAATATTCAAAATGCTTTCGCGGTTTTGCAAAAAGAATATATCAAAGACAAAAATATACTTTTAGTCGATGATGTTGCTACTACCGGTTCCACCCTCTTTGAATGCGCCAAAATACTCAAACAATCCGGCGCCAAAAAAGTTTTCGGAATTGTGATCGCCAGACAGAAGGGATAGCGTTGATAATCGTACGATATGATTTATCAGATTATCCAACAAGGAATGGCGCACACTTGAAATATAAATAAATCAATGTTAAGCTTATTTTGTTGAAAAATTTGCGAGAAGGAGAGGTGGCTGAGCTGGTCGAAAGCACCACACTGCTAACGTGGCAGGGTTTAATCGCCCTCGTGGGTTCAAATCCCACCCTCTCCGCCAATTTTCACTTTTTGTGAAATCGTAAGAAACAGCCTCGGCGCAAAGCGCCTCGGCATGGTATTTTTCCGCTATTTTGAAGGCATTTT
>CAZRJL010000020.1:0-16521 GCA_964600645.1 uncultured Bdellovibrionales bacterium
GGATGCGACGAGCATGACGAAAAACGTATTCGACAAGCCGGGCGCGCGCGTGCGCCTGGACGACATCTCCGCGGACCCGCCGAAGGGGTTGGCGACGTTGTATTCAGTATTCGGCGAGACAATATCCAGCATGTAATGAGGCGCCATTTTTTGTTCGGCTTCGGTGATTTTTCCGCTTCCGATATCCATTCCTCGATAAATTTGCCGCGAGTCGGCAGAAATCACCTCGCTGTTAAACTTTCGCGCAAGCCAAATAGCCACATCCGATTTTCCGGAAGCAGTTGGACCGAGAATTATGATTATTTTAGGGGTTAAATTAGGTATTTTATTTGCATTTACAATACGTTAATTTTAGCATAAAATATAGGTAAAGGGGAAATTTTTAATAGTTCTCAATAAAAATTCATAGATTTAATTATCATGGAATTCCTCAAAACGCTTTATCAGCCAGAAAAGAAAAAAGAGCCCTTAGTTTTAACTAAAGAACAAAAAGAATCCGTGCGTAATATCACGCTGGGGATTGAAGATGAAGCTATTGGGTTGATGGCAGTTGATGATGTGACTGAGACTTTGGAAAACGGTCATCCACTCAATCGCATTATTACCAATCGAGAAGGTGAAATAGCCGGTTATATTGCTTGTGAAGATTTTGTACCACACGAAGCCTATATCAAATATTTTGGTACTAGTGGACAAGCGGGGCGCAACTTGTTGCAAGAAGTGCCGGCTTTTTTCAAATATGCTAAAGAACAGGGCTATACCAAGTTAAATTTTCACGGCTGGAATGAGCGCCTGAATCATGTATTGGAGCATTTTGGTTTTGCTCGCTTGCGCACTGATGCGATGGGCGGTTTTAGCGCGGATTTCTATGAAAAAATATTAGTCAAGCAAAAAACTCAGGAAGCTGTCAGTGAAGAACGAAAATTGGCTTTTGAGAAAAAATATTTAAGTAAACTCAATCAAGAATATCAACAAACACTTCAGACTTTTTCGGCGGAAAATCGTTCAAAAAAAGAACAAGTCATCAATGAAATGTTTCAATTATTAAACGGTCAACTAAACAATACTGATAATTTTGAATTTGGCGATCGTCAAAAAGCCATTCTTAAGTTAAAATTGGCGCGTTATTTTCAAAAAAATGAAACTTGCGATAGCAATACTCTTTTCGACGCCATAACTGAAACACCGAAATATTTGAATACCGACAAGGGTTCTTTGCACAAACTTTTTGAAGTGCACGAACAAAAAACTATCGAAAAAATCGCCGAGATGAGAAAACGCCGGGCGGAAATGGATGGCAATGAAAAATATAATCCCTATGAAAGCTTATTTACGACCAAATCTGGAAATTATATTCTTGCGAGATTGTTGAATATGCCACATTTGCAAGAAGAATCTGAATATATGAATCATTGTGTTGGAACGAGCGATTCTTATGTCAACAAAATGAGGCGTGGAGAAGTGGAAATTCTGTCTTTTCGCCAAGTGCCAAAATTTAACCAGACAACGCAGAAATTCGAAATTGATAAACCGATTATTACAATTGAATACAATTGCCAGACCAACACTATTGAACAAATGAAAAAAAACAATGATGAATATTTGAAAAAAGACGATCCCTATTTTGAAGATGTTGTTGATGCGTTGAAGCAATTGCGAGCTACTGAAACCGATACGGGTAAACTTCGAAATTTTTCGAAAATTTCGGCAAGTGAATTGGACAATATCGAAGTAGCTGACTATAATCTTCTGACCGAACAAGGTGAAATTTCTTTTCGCGATTTTGATCCGGAAAATAATTCTTTCATTTTGAAGTCCGGTAAAATGGAAATTACGTCAGATATCTCAAAAGAGGATGCTGTCAAAATCATTCGAATTATGGAAAACATTGTATGTGTTCCTGAAGAAATTGCCTTGAATAAAAATGAAATTACGGAAAATACTAAAATATATATCGGACAGCTATCAAAAGAAATTTTGCAATCCAATATAGAGCACATCTACTCTTCATTCCCAGAAAGTGAAATTGAAAAAGTAAGTCTTGGGATTGGCGGAAAAACTAAGGAAGAATTAAAGAAAGAAATCAAAGAAAAATTCCGAGTAACTTCCTATGCTGAAAGTATGTTGGACAATCCTGATTTTGAAGAACAACTCCATGAAAATCCAGATAGAGAACTATGGATATTGAAAAAACCAGAACAACTAAGCCTGGTTAAATTAAAAGTTGGCGATTTAGGTTTTACAAAAAATCCAACTACTGATGAACTATATGCAAAAGCCGAAGAATTTGGTTTAGAACTTTGTCCGGCCGAAGTCGGTCCGCAATTGCGCTTGAAATACCCAGAGGTTTTTAATAGAGAGCAACCGATGAATGAATATTTGCGAGTTGCAATGAAACAAATTACCGACTCTGATGTCGATCCGAGCATCTTCAATGTTTGCCGGAGTGACGGCGGTTTGTGGCTCGGCAGCAACTGGACGAATCCTAGCAGGGAGTGGGATCTCGGCAGCGAGTTTGTCTTTCGCCTCCGCAAGAAACTTTGAAAATTTTATAACTTTGTAAGATTTGAAATTTTTGAATCTTTGGCGCTTTGATTTTTTGTTTTTTCCGCCGGAGGCGGTCAGTATATTTTTTGTTTGTGGTATAATTAAGTTGGATTGGTTATGTCGGACGGTTAAGGCTTTTCGAGACCTTTCTCGCAAGCGCAGGTTGAGAGTGTGGGTGGCTTTGTTTATTAATAGATATGGCTTTCTACAGAGGATTTGTGTTGTGCTTTTCAAAAAGAAAAGACTTGGTATGCCTCGCTGGTCGATTTTAGATCGCAAATAATATACAGCCGAATTTCTTCTGCGTTTTAACGAATTAAATTGGCAGTGGTGTGGATGGTGTGGCATATGAAAACCGACTCTGATGACAATCCGAACATCTTCAATGTTAACCGGAATGACGACGGTTTGTGGCTCGACAACAACTGGACGAATCCTAGCAATAAGTGGGATCTCGGCAACGAGTTTGTCTTTCGCCTCCGAAAGTGTCTTCTTTTCCGCGTCTAACTAAAGTCGCGGTTTTTCTTTTCTGGATTTTCCAGTTTATTTTTCCAACCGCCTAGCATACGCCCGATTTCTTCCAATTTGAGTGCGATTTCTTCGAATTGTCTGCGGGAAATAAATTTGGCATCCAAAATAATAGGAATAATAAATTTTATTGTGTCTAAAATAAAAATACATTCAGAAACTTTTTCAATCTTGTTTTCCTTTTTGGTAAAATAGGCGATATATCCTAGTTCTAACAAATCAAGTAATTTATTTTCAATTCTGGCGCCGATGGTGTAGCGCGCGCCTTTCGGAATATGCGGAATAATATTCATCCAAACCAAATATCCCTCTTTGATTCTTTGCAGAATCGAGGCATTACTCGAGAGAGAGAGTAGAAGAAGACGATTTTTTCATATTTACGATCATATCATCTCTTTTGATAATCTGCTAGTTTCTTGGCAAGAATTTTTGCGCGGAAAGAGAAAAAGAAAAGATGTTGCGCAGTTTCAGCTCAATTTTTCTGACAATATTTTGTTGTTACAACGCGAACTTGAAGGCAGAATATATTGCCATGGAAAATATAGAGCGTTTAAGATTAATGATCCCAAGCCGAGAGATATTCACAAAGCTAGCGTGCGTGACCGGTTGACTCATCATGCGATTTATCGGATTTTGTACCCATATTTTGACCGAAAATTTATTTCTGATTCATATTCTTGTCGAATCGGTAAAGGTACGCACAGAGCCATTAATCGCTTCAGAGAATTTAGCAGAAAAGTGTCAAAAAATAATACGCGCACGTGCTGGATTTTGAAATGCGACATTCAAAAATTTTTCGCTAACATCGATCATAAAATATTAAAAAATATTTTACAAAAACATATAGGAGACGAGAATGTTTTATGGTTATTTTCGCAAATCGTCGATAGTTTCAATGCTAAAGGAAAAAATGGCATCGGACTTCCTCTCGGTAATCTAACTTCGCAATTGCTCGTCAATATTTATATGAACAAATTTGATCATTTTATGAAACGCGATTTACAAGTGAAATATTACATTCGCTATGCTGATGATTTTGTAATTATTTCAGAAAATAAAAATTATTTAGAAACGCTTATTCCAAAAATATCAGAATTTTTAGAAATTGAACTTAGATTAGCGCTTCATCCAGGCAAGCTTTTTTTGAAGACGCTCGGTTCGGGAATTGATTTTTTGGGATGGGTGAATTTTCCGCAATGTCGGGTTTTGCGTACATCAACCAAGAGGAGGATGTTTAGAAATATTGAACATAATTCAACGCCAGAAACTATTTATTCATATCTCGGATTGATTTCGCATGGAAATATGCATAAGATGTATATTGAAATAGAAAAAATGTTGAATTCTAAATGTCCATAATTTATGTAAAATCTTGCTAAGCAAAAGATATAACTTCGAAAGCAATAATATCTCAAAATAGTCCGCTTGGATTTTTCAAGGGTTTAGGTAATTGTTTTTTTATGCGATTGCTTCTTCTAGATTCTCGTTCTGCGGACGACCACCCGTAGGGTGGCATATTCCTTCTAAGTTCCAGACATTAGCTTTGGTGATTTTTACTTTGATTATTTTGCCGATTAAACTTTGAGATCCCGGATATTTTTCGGAAAAAATTCCGGGATGACAATCGCAGATTGTCATTTTCACATTTTTCATTGAGCGGGTTTTGCCGAAATATTCAATTATCTCCCCCTTTGGAAAAGGGGGGTTAGGGGGGATTTGATGGGCAAAGGAGGAGAGTTTTACTTTTTCAACCAAAACTTCCAAAGTTTTTCCGACATATTTTTTGTTGTTGGCGAGACAGGTTTCTTTGAGAATTTCGTTGAGATAGATTGCTCTTTTTTCTTTTTCTTCTTTTGAGATATTGTCTTTCATTTCCCAAGCGGCTGTGTTCGGGCGGGGGGAAAATTTTCCAAAAAATATCATATCAAATTTGGCTTTGCGCATCACCTGCGCGCTATCAGTGAATTGTTTTTTGGTTTCGCCTGGAAATCCGACGATAATGTCGCTGGTTATCGAATAAGGAACTGCGGGCTTGTATTTTGCAAAAGCGGATTTAATTTTTCTTATAATTTGCAGATATTGTTTGGCGGTATACTTGCGGTTCATATTCTTGAGGATTTCGTCATTTCCGGCTTGAATGGGAAGATGGAAATTTTCGCAAACTTTTTTGCATTTAGCAACGGTTTCAATCATCTCATCAGTCACGTCTTTGGGATGGCTACTTACAAAACTGATCCAAAATTTTCCGGGAACGGAGTTTATTTTTTGCAGGAGTTGGGGAAAGTTGATGAGTTTACCCACCTCGTCGGCGGATGAATTCTTACCGCTTCCGCGGTAAGAATTCACATTCTGTCCGAGCAAAATTATATGCTTGGCGCCGTTTTGGATTAATTTTTTTACTTCATTGATGATATCTTCCGCTGGGCGGGAAACTTCGCGTCCGCGGGCGTGCGGCACAACGCAGTAGGCACAAAAGTTGTTGCAACCGGTCATTATCGGAACATTGATCTGGAAATTATTTGAATGCTTTGGAGGAATTGATAGATATGCAATATTTTCTTTGTCGGTAGTATTTTTTTGTGCCGAAATTTTCAATTTTTCCTCCAAAGGCGGACCAGCCTTGGGCTGGCAATTTTTAATTTTAAAAAAATTCTTAGTGACAAAATTTTTAAACTTTTCAAATTCATTGATTGGGAAAAACAGGTCGACTTTATTTTTGAGTCTTTTTTGCACATCTGGTCTGTTTGCCAAGCATCCGGTCAAAACAATTTTACACTTTGCATTTTGAGATTTGATTTTTAGATTGTGTATCTGCCCATAAACCCGATCTTCCGCCATTTGGCGTACTCCGCAAGTGTTGAAAATCACCAGATTCGCCTCGTTGATATTCTTGGTCAATACAAACCCTCCCTCCTTTCCAGGGGGGGAGTTGGATGGGGGTAGAGATTCCAAAAACCCGGCAATCCTCTCACTGTCACTATGATTCATTTGACATCCAAAGGTTTTTATGTAATACTTTGACATTAGAGTTGGTTATTTGACAAGTAAATGATAAAATAAGAGTTTTTATAGAATATCAAAAAATAATCCAAAAATCAAGGAGCTGCCAATGAATAGAGAAGATTTTTGGTTGGCAGTGAGAGCTGCTCAGAAAGAACAATGGCGAGCCGACCCGATTGTAAAGGTTGTTTTCGCTAATAAGATTTTTTTAGTGGTAAAATTCATACCACACTCAGAGAGGATGATCACATTATCTGATCCATTTATTGAGAATGATCGGTGGTTATTCTCTTTAAATGAAATTTTATCTCTTCAGGGGGTTTCGATAACTCTTGAAGAGTTGGTTAATGTGGCTTTTTTTCAGAGGAGCGTTCATCAAAGTGTTTGGAATTTTGGATCAGAATTGAGACTGTATTCTCTCTGATCTGTAAATTTTTAAAAAAAAGAGGAGGAAGAATGAAAAAAGAGTTCGCGGAAATTTTACGAAGGAATTTCTCTCCGCTGGAAGATGCGGCGGAGGGAGTTTTTGAGAACTCTCTGCAATCAAGCCTCGGAGCCGATGATCATCGTCGTGTTGTTAAGGAGATGGTTGAGGAGGGAATTTTGAGGAGAGGAAAAAGAAAAAAAAGTCACTTTTTTCTTACTCAAAAAGGGGAGGATATTATTTATTAACACCTCTCCTTTCTCTTTCTAATAGGAGAGGTATGCGTTGAAAACCGAGGTCTTGCAGTGTCAGGCTTCGGTTTTTTTTATTTTTTCAAGTGTTATTATGAAATTTATATCAAATATAACTGCAAGTTTATTTTAAGTATTCTGGATTCCCGCCTCTCCTCCAAAGGCGGACACGGCGCGGGAATGACAAGAAAAATATTTCTTATTTCTTTTCTTCGATTTCCTTTTTAATTTTTTCAACAAATTCATCCAGGCTCAAAACTTCTTGCTTGCCCGTCGGAGCTTCGGAGGCGGGCTTTTTATCTGCGCGCTTTCGAACAGTGACGGTTTTGGCTTGTTGTTCTTTTTCTCCGACTACGAGCATATATGGAATTTTTTGTTTTTCCGCGGCGGAAATTCTTTTTCCGAGCGATTCAGAATCATTATCAATTTCAGCGCGAATGTTTGCAGAATTTAATTTACTTTTAACTTCCTGGGCATAGTCTTCGAATTTTTCGCTCACCGGAATAACTTTCATTTGAACAGGGGAGAGCCAAAGCGGAAAAGCGCCGGCAAAATGCTCAGTAATAATTCCAATAAATCTTTCGAAAGATCCAAAAACAGCAGCGTGTATCATTACCGGAACTCCCTTTTTCCCTTCATTGGTTATATATTCCAAATCAAATCTTTGCGGCAACTGGAAATCCAATTGAATGGTCGCTAATTGCCATCTTCTGCCGAGAGCGTCCTTAATGTCAATATCAACTTTCGGTCCGTAAAATGCGCCGTCTTTTTCTTTTATTTCATACTTCACTTTTTCTTCTTTGAGGGCATCTTCCAAATTTTTTTCCGCTTCATCCCAATCTTTGATTTCACCCATAAAATCTTCTGGACGGGTTGAAAGGAAAAATTCCGGCTGGATTCCGAAAACTCCATAATATTCTTTGGTCATTTTCAACAAAGATTCAATTTCCTTTTTGATTTTATTTTTTTCGGAAAATATATGCGAGTCATCTTGCGTCAGATGGCGCACTCGGAACAATCCATTGAGTTCCCCCGATTTTTCATTGCGCAGGATTCTCCCGATTTCCGTATAACGAATCGGCAAATCCCGATAAGATCGCATCGCGGTTTGATATATCTTAATATTAAAAGGGCAATCCATCGGTTTCAGACAATAAGTTTCTTTTTCTACATCGAAATAAAACATGCTGTCTTTGTAGTGATCCCAATGTCCGGATTTTTTCCACAAAGTATTTTTGGCTAAAATCGGAGTTTGGATTTCTTTGAAACCGTATTTTTTTCTCAGATTTTTTCCAAAATTTTCCAATTCGTTCCAGATAATCATTCCGTTGGGATGCCAAAAGGCCGATCCCGGAGCTTCACCGTGGAAGGAAAATAAATCAAATTCTTTGCCTAATTTTTTGTGGTCTCTTTTTTCCGCTTCTTCTTTTTGAGCAAGGTATTTTTTGAGTTCTTTTTTGTCGGAAAAAACCACGCCGTAGATTCTTTGCATTTGTTTGTTGTTTTCATCGGCGCGCCAATAGGCTCCGGAGATTTTAGTGAGCTTGAAAGCTGTTGCGTTTATTTCTCCGGTTGAATCAATGTGCGGACCGGAGCAAAGATCAATGAAGTTTCCTGTTTTGTAAATCGTAATTTCTCCCCCTTTGGAAAAGGGGGGTCGGGGGGGATTTGAAGGATTTTCATTATTGTGAGGATTTTCGTTTTTGGAAAGTTTTTCGAATCCCCCTGCTTCGCTTCGCTCGCTTCCCCCTTTTCCAAAGGGGGAGATTTGCAAATCTTTGATAATTTCAAGTTTATAAATCTGATGGGCTTTCTCAAAATGCTCAGTTGCATTTTCGGCGGAAATTTCTTCTTTTTCAAAAGGATGATTAGCCTTGATGATTGCGCGCATTTTTTCTTCCAGAAGCGGAAGGTCTTCAGGGATGAGAGTTCTCGGTAAATCAAAGTCATAATAAAATCCGTCTTCGGTTGCCGGTCCGGTTCCAAATTTTGCCTCCGGAAACATCTCCAAAACCGCCGCCGCTAAAATATGGGCGGTTGAATGTCTTAATATTTCTTGCTTGTCCGCCGGAGCTTTAGCGGAGGAGGGATTTTTTTCTTTCATATATTTTTTAAAAATAATTAAATTAAAAACGCCAAAACAAATAAATCACTGAGACCCGAATTCTTGGGTGGTTCCACTCAGCTTCCCATTTGTTTGGGCGCTCTCGCGCTTATTCGTAAGCGGCTTAAACGTGAACTCCGCAGTTGGTTAGACTACTTCATTGTTCAATTAAATTGTACTTATATTCTATTGAATTTTTAGGAAAAATGCAAATAAATTTCCCCCTTTGGAAAAGGGGGATTAAGGGGGATTTGAAAGATTTTAAATAACCTCAGATTCTATTTTATCAACTACGCTATAAATATTTTTCACAATGTCATAATTTGTAAAGCGCAAAATTTTTAGTTTCACGATACTTTTCAAATAATGCTCTCTTTCTATATCTTTTTCAATAAGTTCTCCATTTTCATAATGATGTCCGCCGTCAATTTCAATTATCATTTTTTGTTTCGGACAATAAAAATCCACGATATAATTTCCAATTTGTTTTTGTCTGTAAAATCTAAGATTTCTGATTTGATTTCTTCTTATTCTCGCCCATAATTTTATTTCAGCTTCAGTTGCATTATTTCGAAGTTTACGAGCGATATTTTTCAGATTCATTCTTTATTTTGGTTTTGTTATTTATTTTGGTTTTTCAAATCCCCCCAGCCCCCTTTTCCAAAGGGGGAGAATAAGGGATTATCCCAACTCGATTTTTGCTCCGGTAGTTTTTTCTATTTGTTCAATCAAATCTTTTTCAATCGCCACGCTGTATGACGTTTCCATTTTGGAATTATTGAGTGAAAGATAGATTCTGGTTTTTCCGAATTGGCATTTGCCGAGCGTGTCGGAAATATTTTTCAGTGTTGATTGACTTGATCCGCTTGAAAGAATTATGGTGAGTTTTTCATTTTCAATCGGGGCACCTTTTTTTTTAAAATGCCCGTTATTTTTCTGAGTATGCAAAATCCTTTTGAAACTTTCCAATTCTTGCTGATTGATTTCCTTGGCGTCTTCGGCGAGGAGTTTGAAAACTCCATCTTTGTCCGAAAGTTTTCCATCAACAAGTACGATTTTGTCTTCCTGCCAGATAGAACCGATGCGCTCGAGAGTTTTGGGGAAAATGAGGAGTTCGATTTTACCCTTCAAATCCTCAATAGTCACAAACATCATTTCTTGATGGCGTTTGGTGACGATTTTTTTGACCGCGCTGATAACTCCGCCAACCTTGATTATTTGCCCGACCATATTTTGGTTGAGAGAGCTGATCGGAACCGCCATTTGATCGAAATATTCTTGATAATCCGAAACCGGATGTCCGCTCACATAAAGACCTAATAATTCTTTTTCCCATTGTAATTTTTCTCTCTTTTCCGCCGGAGCGGCCACTTCAAGTTGAATTTGCGCTTTGGAAAGAATTTCTTCTCCAAAGAGGCTGGTTTGGCTGGAATTTTTGTTTTTTTGAATATTTTTGGAAAAAGCCAAAATGTTTTCCATATTTGTCAGAACCTGATTTCGTTCCGCCATTTGATCCAGCGCTCCCACTTTCGCCAGCGCCTCGATGGATTTTTTATTCAAATCGCGAATGGTGATTCTTTCAAGCATATCTCCGAGGCCGGCATATTTTCCGTTTCTTTTTCTTTCTGCGACAATTTCGCGCGCTACCGGCTTGCCGACGTTTTTGATAGCATTAAGTCCGAAGCGGATTTTTTCCTTATTGTCGATTCCTTTGACAACCGCGAATTCCTCAAAACTTTCATTGACATCGGGAGGTAAAACTTCAATTCCCATATTTTTCGTTTCATCCACCTCAATGGCGATTCGTTCGATATTATCTTGGTCGGAAGTCATCAGTGCCGCCATAAATTCGGCAGGGTAGTGGGCTTTGAGGTAGGCGGTTTGATATCCGATCAGACCATAACAGGCGGCATGCGATCGGTTGAAGCCGTAACCGGCGAAAGGTTCGATGAAAGCAAAAATATCCTCAGCGGTTTTTTTGGCGATTCCGTTTTTTACGCAACCATCCACGAATTTTATTTTTTGCTCTTGAATTAAATTCAAAATTTTCTTTCCAACCGCTTTGCGCAAAACATCCGCTTCGCCCAAAGTAAAACCGGCGAGTTGTTGCGCCATTTGCATTACTTGTTCTTGATAAACCGCTACCCCGTATGTTTTTTTCAAAATAGGTTCCAATTTCGGATGCAGATATTGAATTTTTTTCAGTCCGTGTTTGCGCGCGATGAAATCAGGAATCCAATCCATCGGTCCGGGTCGGTAAAGCGCCACCATCGCGATTACATCTTCCAAATTATTGGGTTTGAGTTGTTTGAGATATCTCTTCATTCCACTGCTTTCCAATTGAAAAACTCCAGTAGTTTCCGCTTTTTGCAAGAGTTCGTATGTTTGGTGATCATCTAGTGGAATATTTTCAATATCGATTTCTGCTTTTTTGGTTTTGCGGATGATATTGAGGGTGTTCTGAATGATAGTAAGGTTTTTTAGACCCAAAAAGTCCATCTTGAGTAGTCCGATTTTTTCTACGTAGCTGGATTTGGTGGAAGATGAATATTGCGTGACTAAACCATCTCCGCTCTTGGCGAGTGTTTGGAGTGGGGAATAGGTGGTGACGGGTTCTTTAGTGATTACTACTCCGCAGGCATGCATTGAAGCGTGCCTAGCGACCCCTTCCAATTTTTTGGCGCTGTCGATGAGTTTTTTTCCATTTGGGTCGCTTTCATAAAGTTGCTTGAATTCTTTCACATCTTCCAATGCTTCCGTAATTCCGGAAAACATTGGAATCATTTTAGCGGTACGGTCGCAAAAACTATATTCCAATCCCAGTGCGCGTCCGGTATCACGAATAGCGGCGCGCGCCGCCATTGTTCCGAAAGTGATGATTTGCGCTACGTGATCGTGTCCATATTTTTTTCGTACATAATCCAAAACCTCGTCGCGACGATTGTCGGCAAAATCCATATCAACATCGGGCATTGAGATTCTTTCCGGATTGAGAAATCTCTCAAAAAGCAAATCATATTTTATCGGGTCGATATTGGTGATTCCGATCAGGTATGAAACAAAACTTCCAGCGGCGCTTCCACGTCCGGGACCTACAACGATGCCCTGTTTTTTCGCCCAATTGACGAAATCTTGCACAATCAAAAAGTATGACGGGAATCCGGTTTTTTCAATAATTCCCAGTTCATATTCCATACGGGCGCGATGCTCTCGGGTAATATTTTCTTCGTATTTTTTTTGCAAACCTTCTTCGGTAAGATATCGCAAATAACTTACGTCCGTGAATCCCTCGGGAACGTCGAAATGAGGGAGTTGAGTTTCTCCGAGTTTAATATGGAAATCGCATTTATCGACAATTTCTTGGGTGTTGGCAATTGCCGCGGGAGTATTTCTAAATGCGCGTTGCATTTCTTCCGGAGATTTCATCGAGAGGTCGAATTCCATCAAGCTCATTCGATTTTTTTCTTGAACTTTGCGGTTGGTTTGGATGCAAAGAAGAATATCTTGAATCTCGGCATCTTCTTTTTTGACATAGTGAATATCTCCGGTGGCGACAACCGGAATTCCGGTTTCTTTGGAAATCTTGAGCATCCCCTGGTTGGCATTTTTTTGTTCGCTATTGCTGGGATGATGCTGGAGTTCCATGAAAAAATTTCCTTTGCCGAAAATTTGCTCATATTCTTTAGCGACATCCCGCGCTTTTTCATAATTTCCATTGGTGAGTTCATTGGGAATTTCTCCGGCCAAGCATCCGCTCATAGCAATTAGTCCGGTGGAATATTTTCTCAAGTTTTTTTTGTCGATTCTGGGTTTGTAATAAAATCCTTCCAAATGGGCGATAGAAACCAGATGCATCAGATTTTTGTACCCGTCTTCGTTTTTGACTAAAAGAGTGAGGTGATGCATTTTTCGATCAAGGGCGGTATTGTTTTTGCTGGTCAAGTCGTGAGAAACATACATCTCGCAACCGATAATCGGCTTGATTCCTCGCTCTTTGGCTTTGATGGAAAATTCTACCGCGCCATACATTACGCCGTGGTCGGTAAGCGCCAGCGAATCCATTCCCAGTTCTTTGGCATGGTCAAGAAGGTCGTCGATTTTCGCCAAACCGTCGAGAAGGGAGTAGTGGGAGTGAACGTGAAGGTGGGTGAATTTTTGCATAATAAATTTCTAATTCACCTAATTTCTAATCTCTAATAAAAATTAAAATTTAAAAATTCTTAAATTCTAAAATGAGGCTTATTAAGAACTTTGCTATTGGATACCCGGCATTTTATTAGGTGAATTAGAAATTAGACAATTAGGTGAATTTAAAAATAAAAACCTTCACTTTAAAAAAGTAAGGTATATGAAAAATATTTTATTCTTGATTTTGTATTCATAATTCTAATCATTTTCCTCATAGCCCAGGTTTCCCAACGGGTTTTGCAGGAAAAAGTTTATCTTATTTGAAAGTATAGCAGATTTTTGGAAAAAAGAAAACTCGCAATGGCGGGTAATTTTTGGGCGGTTGAATTTTGTTGGGATTTGTGCTAGAATGGTAGTATGAATAAGAAAAAAGACAATCAGATACCACAGTTTTTGCGTCCCTTTTTATGGTCATATGACTTGTCCGGTTTGGACTTGGAAATTCACAAAAACATCATTATCAAAAACATATTGGACGCGGGAAATGAACAAGCAACGGATTGGATGAAAAAAACATACAGCGACAAAGAAATAAAAGACGCAATAATAAAATCCTTCAAAAGTGATTGGAGTAGAAAATCAATCAATTTTTGGTCGCTTGTTTACAGAGTTTCTCCGGAAAAAGAAAAACGTTTTTAAATTTTATAATTTATTTTTTTAAATTATGTTTTACGATATTCTCGACAAAGAAAGAAAAAATATTTTACCAATCTTGGAATCATTGAAAAATGATTTTTATCTTGGTGGTGGAACGGCGCTAGCTTTGCAAATTGGACATAGAGACAGTATTGACTTTGATTTTTTTTCCGAAAAACCTTTCAATACTCAAAAATTGTTTGAACAATTAGAGATGATTTTCAAAGATCATTCAATCGAAAAAACGCAAGATGAAAAAAATACCCTCAGTATTATCGTTGACGGCGGTATAAAAATAAGTTTTTTTTCTTACAGCTATCCACTTTTAAGACCGCTCATTTTTGAGGAATATTTATCTCTCGCATCAATTGAAGACATTGCTTGTATGAAACTTTCCGCCATCACTAGTCGTTCATCTATGAAGGATTATGTTGATTTGTATTTTATTCTCAATCAAAAAAACCTCGGTGAACTTCTTGATTTGACAAAAACAAAATTTCCAACGCTGGATAAAAATTTGATAATCAAAAGTCTTGTTTATTTTGAAGATATTATCAATGAACCGATTATATTCAAAAATAATCAAGATATTTCTTTTGAAACTATTAAATCTTTTCTACAAAAAACTGTAGAAAACTTCGCAAAGTGAATATTTCAACATTTGATTTGGAAAAGGAGCTTTGGGGGAAGGGGGTTGGTTTTGTGGTGGGAGTGGATGAGGCGGGAAGGGGACCATTGGCCGGTCCTGTTGTGGCTTGCGCGGCGGTACTTCGTTATTCTCTCCCTTTGGAAAAGGGAGAGTTAGAGAGGGATTTGAAAAATGAAAATAATGGCGAGGTCGCGCAAAATAACAAGTCTCTCAAATCCCCCCAGCCCCCTTTTCCAAAGGGGGAGAAAATTCAAGAGGGGGAGAATGATAAAATGTGGGATTTGGTGCGGGATTCGAAGAAACTTTCTGCCGGGCAACGGGAAAAAGCTTTTGATTTTGTATTGGAAAATTTCCACATAGGAATCGGGATTTGCGACCACGAAACGATTGACCGCATAAATATTTTAGAAGCCAGTTTTTTGGCGATGAAAAAAGCCGTTCAAGAGCTTATGAGAATTAAGAATCAAGAATTAAGAATCAAGAATGATTTACCTTGTCATTCCCGTACTTTTTTTTGTCATTCCCGCGAAGGCGGGAATCCAGGAAGTGAAATAGGGGGAATAATTTCGCATAAAGATCAAAATAATATAATAATTCTTGTAGATGGGAACAAAAAAATTCCCAATTTTTCCGGCGAGCAGTTGGCGGTGGTCGGTGGGGACAAAATCGTCAAATCAATTTCCGCCGCTTCAATTATTGCCAAAGTAACGCGAGACAGAATGATGATGGAGGCGCACGAAAAATATCCGCAGTATGGGTTTGCCAAACACAAAGGCTATGGAACAAAAATTCATATGGAAGCCCTGAAAAACTGCGGACCATGTGAAATCCATCGAAAATCATTCGCGCCGGTGAAGAAAGTGTTGAAAAATACTTAATTTAAGCCAAAAAAGGGTCTTTTAGTTTGACAAAATACTTAAAATATGCATATAATGTACTGATATGCTGAAAATGCGTAGAGTTCATTAAATGACTAGCTGGTTTTATATATGGAAATTTTTCCTAAACCTAAATCAGAGAAAGGAGAAAGCGATGAACAACGAGAAATTGTTGAAAAAAGTGGGTCAGGTAGTGCCGGAAGAGATATTGCAGGCACTGATTGATGAGTGGGATCCTATTATCAATGTTGGTCGCACCACGCGGCCGACTTATCCGGATTTTGTAAAAGAAGTCAAACATCCGGAATTTGAGCTGGCCGGTCCATCCGAGTTTGATGTAACGAAACTCGAGAAGTGCCTGCATCCGAAGCAGGTCGGTGGTGGCGGTGCCATTGGTAATGAGATCTATGAATATCTTGTTGCTCAAAAAATGCTCGAGGGTTGTCTTAATCTTACGGATATCTTGGCAATTCAGGTTAGGGGTATAGGTTTTTTCCGGAAAATTTTTACTGGCCTTTATTTGCCAGCTTGGAAATCTGTTGTTCTGGGTCGCGGTGGCTATCTCGACGTCCCGTATCTTTGCGGGTACGACGACGTAGTGAGGTTGGATTGGGACTGGCTCGGCAACGATTTCGACTCCGATGTACCTGCTCTGCGGGTCGCGCAAGTTGATCCTCGGGACTCTGAACCCAAGGCCTAGTTCTTGGAATCTTAGTCCTAAAGACGAATTTTTTTAGGCACTGTGTTGTAATTCACACAGTGCCTATTTTTTATGCTAAAATAAAATCGGTAGTAGGGAAATGTGCGGCCGACTAAGGTTTGCCGCTTCCGAATCCAGTATCCATGCATCGAGAATATTTTCGATTACGGTTGGAAATAGGGTGGTGTATGTAGATTCTGATTTTTGACAATCAGAGACTTTTAAAAAATGAAGATACTTGGTATGGAATGTCAGGGCATTTTTGATGCCGGATAAAATACAACCCCGAGAGAATTCGAAGGGTGGTGGAATGGAAGGCATTTCATATATTTGTTCTGGATCGCGATGGCAATCTCAACGTCCCGTATCTTTACGAGAACGACGACGTAGTGAAGTTGAATTGGAACTGGCTCGACAACGATTTCAACTCCAATGAACCTGCTCTGCGGGTCGCGCAACTCTCCCCATTTCTCTCCTTGTACATATCATCAAGGAGAGTTTTTCTTTTGCAAACTTCCAAGCCAGCCTCCCAGATTTCTGCCAACTTCATTGAGTTTTTCCGAAAGAGCGATATATTTTTTATCATCCAAAGATTTTGTTTCCCAAAGAATATTGA
>CAZRJL010000021.1:0-16170 GCA_964600645.1 uncultured Bdellovibrionales bacterium
ATTACTTACGAATTAAGCGGTATTCCATATAGGCAAACAAGTTACAATGACTGGAATATTTGAGGATTTTAAAAAAGCTTAACTCTATTTAGTGAACTGGTTTTTTGTTTCGAAAGGCGGTATAATTTTAGGTATGAATAAATACGAAAATCTATCCAAAGAAGAGTTTTTGAGGCTTGTTGAAAAACAGGAGGCTGAATTGGTGTCCAAGAAATATGAGTTGGTTTGGGATGGCGCGAGCGGGAGGCGGAGTAGGTGGTTTAAAATATGCGGATGACAATAAAAAGGGATGGATGATTTTGGAATTTCGATTTTATTGTGCGGTAACTCATTGCTGGATTCCCGCCTACGCGGGAATGACAGAGAAAGAATAAACCGGAAATCGCCAATTTGGCGGTTTTTTGGTATACTTGGGGATATGGATGGAAATCAAGAAAATAATTTGTCAAATGATAAAGTCTTTCAAATCCCCCCTAGCCCCCCTTTTCCAAAGGGGGGGATTAGGATTGCTTTGGTGCATGATTATTTGGTTCAATATGGAGGCGCGGAAAGAGTACTGGATAGTTTTTGCGAACTTTTTCCCGAGGCTCCGATTTATACGATTGCATACGATAAAAAATTAATGCACGGACATTTTGAAGGAAAAGATATTCGAACTTCTTTTTTGCAAAAAATTCCTTTTGCGCGTAGTCGCCACAGAGTATTTCCGGTTTTGATGCCGATGGCAATCGAACAGTTTGATTTTTCCGAGTATGACTTGGTTCTTTCTGATTCTTCCAGTTTTGCCAAGGGAATTATTACCGGTCCGGATACTCTGCATATTTGTTATATGCATACCCCGATGCGTTTTGCATGGGATGATTGCCAAAAATATACCCAAGATTTTTATTTCCCTGCATTCATAAAGAAGCTGGTTCCCTTTTTTATGAACTATGTCCGCCTTTGGGACAGATCCAGTGCTGAGCGTCCGGACAAGATTATCGCCAATTCAAAATTTATTTCCAGAAGAATCAAGAAATATTACAAAAGGGAAACAGTAGTCATTAATCCTCCAGTGAGCGTGAATAATTTTTATGTGAGCAAAAAGCAAGAAGATTATTTTTTGTTGGTGGGTAGAATGATGATTTACAAAAGATTTGATATTGTCATCGAAGCTTTCAAGCAATTAGGATTGAAATTAAAAATTATCGGTAGAGGACCGGACGCGGAAAGATTGAAAAAAATGGCCGAGGGATATGAAAATATTGAATTTCTCGGTAGACTTTCCGATAAACAATTGGTTGACTATTATTCGCGATGCCAAGCGTTTATTTTTCCGCAAGAAGAAGATTTCGGCATTACGGCGATTGAGGCGATGGCATCGGGAAGACCGCTAGTTGCATATCGCGGCGGAGATATTCCCGAGCATATGGAGGAGGGCAAGAGTGGAATATTTTTTGACAAACAATCTCCCGAAGCGATTGTGGAGGCGGTGGAAAAATTCAAAAAACAATGTTTTGACGGAGAATACATTCGCAATCAAGTCCTCAAATTTGATTGTGAAATTTTCAAGGGTAAAATTAAAGAATATATCGAAAGTGAAATATTAAAAAGCTTATAATATAAAAAAGATTTATTATTAGGGATTAAATTGAAGTCTGGTAAAGGGTGTTTATATGTGATATATTAATTAAAAAATAATGCAAATTTTTATGGAATTGAAAGAATACATTGCTATTTTTAGAAAAAATGTTCGATTTTTCCTGTCGGTTGTTTTTGTTTTTTTGATTGCCGGCGGAGTTTATTATCAATATGCGCCAAAAAAATATGCGGCAGTGATGGATTTGAATATTACGCGCGCCGGACAAGTGGAAAACAAAGAATATGATTATGATGGATTTTATCGCTTGCAGGCTGATGAAAAGTTCGCGGAAACTGTTGTTTGGTGGTTGGGATCGCCTCGAATTGCAAAAGAAATATGTCGCTTGGCGGAGGTTTCGCAATGTCCGGCAAGTTATGAGGCTAAAAAACTATCCTCCCAATATTTGCAAGTAAGTTTTTCTCCGAAAAATTCTGAGGATGCGGAAAAAATCGCCCGATCATTAGTGGAAGTTCTTGGTGGCGAGACATCGAATTTGAATTTGAAACAGAAGAAGGTTGATTGGTTTGAAGTTCAGGGAAATTTACCTGATGTGCAAGAAGCAAAAATCGGCCTAGGTAAGTTATTGGCGGGCGCCTTTTTTTTAGGGTGTTTTTTTGGATTTTGGGTGGTTTTGGGTAGGCATTATTTTGCTAAAAATGTATGAAAATCGGCGTTGACGTGCGGTGTTTTTCGGAGGGAAAGCTCACGGGCGTGGAAGAATATGCCAAAAGGTTATTGCAAGAGATTTTTCTTCGAGATAAGAAAAATAAATACATCCTTTTTTTTAATTCATGGAAAAAATCCACGATTGATTTTTCGTGGGCGACAAAATATCCGAATGTGAAATTGAAAACTTTTCGCTTTCCGAATAAGCTGATAAATTTTCTTTTTTGGTATCTGCGTTGGCCGAAAATAGATAAAATACTCGGAGGGACGGATATATTTTTTATGCCAAATATGAATTTTTCTGCGATTTCCAAAAAAGCGAAAACTCTTTTGACAGTGCATGATCTTTCCTTTGAATACTATGGGGAAACTTTTTCCGTTAAGCGCAGATTATGGCATTGGTTTATTAATTTGCGCGCTATGGCAAAAAAAGCAAAGCACGTTATTGCAATTTCACAATCGACAAAAGAGGATTTGGGAGTAATGTATGGAATCAAGGATAAGCGGATGAGAAATATTCCCAGCGCGATTCCGGACAGTTTTTCTCAAATGAATCGCAATGATTGGAAATTGATTGAAATTAAGGAAAAATACAAATTGCCGTTCAAATTTATTCTTTTTTTGGGAACAATCGAACCGAGAAAAAATATTTCCGCGTTAGTGAGGGCGTATGATCTTTTGCGCGAAGAATCGCGGGAAAAATTTGAAGATTATAAATTGGTAATTGCCGGATCAAATGGATGGAAATATGGGGAAATTTTCAGGACAATTAGAAAATCCAAATTTCGCAAAGACATTATTCTGACCGGATTTATTGATGATAATGACAAGCCGGCATTATATAATCTGGCTTCGGTTTTTGTCTATCCTTCGCTCTTTGAGGGATTCGGTTTCCCGCCTTTGGAAGCGGCCAAATGCGGAACGCCGGTGATTGTTTCCAATAACTCTTCTTTTCCTGAAGTAGTCGGAAAAGGCGGAATTATGATTGATCCGCATAAGTCCGAGGAAATATTTTTAGCGCTTCGTGAAATCCTTTTGAGTCGTGCTTTGCAAGAAAATCTCAAACAACAAGGTCTTCGCCACGCAATGAAATTCAGTTGGGAACAAACAGCAAAATTATTTTTGAAAATGGTTAAAGAGATATAAAAGAAGAATATGCAAGAAATTTTAGTTTCAATTAAGTTGGCGGCACGAAATCTTCGTTCAAATATTGGCAGAACGATTTTGTCTTTGACCGGAATTGTAATTGGCGTGGCGGCGGTGATAGTTGTTTTGTCGTTGGGAGCGGGACTCAAAAATTTCGTATTCGGACAGATTGAATCTTTTGGCAGTGATATTATCGAGGTTGAAGTAAAGGTTCCGAATGTTTCCAAAACATCCACGCAAAATGCCGGAGGAATTGCCGGCGGAACGGTAATAACTACGCTCAAAGCTAAAGACGCGGAGGAGATTTCCGAATTGAGCAATATTCAATCTTGGTACGCGGGAATAATCAGTCAGCAATTGGCAAGCTACCAACGAGAAAACAAGCAGTTGATTATTTTTGGCGCTACGGCGGGAGTTTTTGAAGTGGATGAAAAAGTGGAAATTGAATCTGGAATAATATTTTCACAAGAGGATGATGATAATCTCAAACAAGTCGTTGTTTTGGGAAGTGAAGTAAAAAAGACTTTTTTCGGAGAAGATGAGGCGGTAGGAAAAATGATAAAAATAAAAAATCAGAGTTATCGGGTTGTCGGGGTTTTGAAAGAAAGGGGCTTGGTGGGATTTTTCAATTTCGATGATATTATATATATGCCACTGCAAACACTGCAAAAAAAGATAATGGGAATTGATCATATCCAGTTTGCAATTTTCAAACTTAAAAATACCGAACTTACAAACTTGACTGTTTCCGAGGCGACAGCAATTATGCGGGACCGGCATGATATCGATGATCCGGATGATGATGATTTTGCGGTAAGTTCAATCGAAGAATTTCGGGTCATTTTGGATAAAGTTTTTTTGATAATAAATATTTTACTTTTGGCGCTTACTTCCATTTCGCTGGTTGTTGGAGGGGTGGGGATTATGAATGTTATGTATGTTTCTATTACTGAAAGAACGGCTGAGATTGGACTGCGCAAAGCGGTGGGAGCGAAAAAATCCGATGTTTTGAAGCAATTTCTTTTTGAGTCGATATTTTTGACTTTGTTGGGAGGAATTGTTGGAATAGGATTAGGTTTGGCGCTTTCTTGGCTAGCGACTTATATGGCATCCCGCTTTGGACTTGTGGTTGAGTTTCAGGTTGAGGCAAACTCTTTGTTGATAGCGGGGATTTTCTCTTTGATAACTGGAATTATTTTCGGGTTATATCCGGCGAGAAAAGGAGCGGATTTGAGTCCGATGGAAGCACTGAGAAAAGAATAAATGCAAGGGATGAACTATTAATGGCATAAAAACGTAATATGTCAATATTGCGCTATATTTTCTTGATTGCTATACTGGGTAAAAGAAATTTAATTTTTTAAAAAATATATGGAAACTGAAACGGAGAAAAAAAGTTTTGATGTTCGAGAGAGAGCCAGGAATTTAATAAGTGATCGAAGATTCGAGTTGGCACTTTTTTTGATTCTTGGATTTTTACTCGGAATAATGTTGAAAATAGAGGCTTCCAAAAAATTGACTATCGGATTTGATGATTATTTGGTGGAGGCGGTTGAAAGTGAAATAGATATAAATCAGATTCAGAGAAATGCGATTGAGGAACAGAAGGTCGCGCAGGAAGAGCAAAAAAAGGCTTTACAGGATCAGCAAGAGAATGCCGATCAGCAAAATCAAAATGGGAATAGCAGCGAACAAGAATGCGAAGGTGATTCATGTGAACAATAGGGTATAATAGTAAAAGTTTATTCGTAATAATAAAAAATAACAAAAAATATTATGGAAGAAGAAAAGATTGTAAATGAAGCTTCGATAGAAAACTCGACCGAAGTCGATCAAGCGGAAGAAGCTTGCGAATGCGGAGGAGATAAAAAGAAAATCAAAAATTTAATTGCACTTTCCATCTTGTTGGCGGGTTTGCTGATCGGAAGTCTTTTTGTCGATTTCGGACAATTGATCAAAGGAGGAGGAATCTCTCAGCGAGTTCTTGATGAAAAAGATGTTTTTACTCTTAATGATAAAACATGGGTTGCGTATGAAGAGCCTATTATTAATGTTAAAGTTGTTAACGATGATTCTTGTGAAAATTGCAAAGCGGATGATTTCCTGCTTCAGCTTCGAAGCGCTTTGCCAACAATTTCCATTTCATCTGTGGCGTTTGATTCTGAAGAGGGAAAGAAATTGATCGGAGATTTCAAAATCAAGACGCTTCCCGCTTTTGTTTTTGAAAAAAATATTGAAAATACCGGACTTTTTGGACAAGCATCGGCTATTTTCAAAAAAGAAGGGGAAATGTATTCAATTGACACCGCTCAAATTGGAGTTCCGGCCGGAAAATATTTAGAGCTTCCACAAATCAAAGAAGGGGATATCGTTGTTGGTCCGAAAGACGCCAAAGTTACTTTGATTGAATTTTCCGATTTTCAATGTCCTTATTGTCAAAAATTTCAAGAGTCGATTGATCAAATATTGAAAGAATATGGAGATAGGATTACTTTCGCGTACAAACAACTTCCTCTTGTGTCAATTCATCCCAACGCAATGAATGCGGCACTGGCTTCGGAATGCGCTAATGAACAAGGAAAGTTTTTGGAATATTCCGGAAAACTTTTTTCCGAACAAGCGGCTTGGAGCAAGGAAGCGGGGGTTTCAAGGTTTAAAGTTTATGCTTCCCAGCTAGGGCTTAATTCTGGTGAATTTGGAAAATGTTTGGATGAAAAGAAATTTCAAGAAAAGATTAATGCGGATGTAGCGGAGGCACAGGCTTTCGGGATTTCAGGGACACCGGCGTTGTTTATCAATGATCAATTCCAACCGGGAGTTGTTTCTTTCGAGGCGATGAAAGAAATCATAGATGAACAATTGGCGAAATAATGCGTTCAATAAGTATTAGGAAGTCTTGACTTTATTAGTAGATAAGTTATTCTGAAGTAGCTATGAATAAGATGCAAACAACAAATTGGTTTTTCTTTTTCTTCTTTACTGGGCAAAGAAGGCCGATTTGTTTTTGTGGATAAGTTCAATACTTCTCAGAAAAAACAAGCCGGTCTTCGGACCGGCTTGTTTTGTTCTTTTTATTGTGCATCCAGGAATACAATTATTTCCGCGGTGTAGATTTCATGAAAAAATATACCATATTGTCATTCCAGAAAGTATAATTTCTCGGTGAGTCATCGAGTCGTAAGAAATTAACTTCCTCCAAAGGCGGACAGGTATCCGGAATCTATGCTATACATAACCACAGATTCACTGAAGATCTGGATTCCGGATAGATGATTTTCTAAAAGCTCGCAGACTCGCTTAGAAAATCTATCTTCCGGAATGACAGAGGGGTGTGAGTAGTATTCTTAATGGGTTATATTTTTGAATATTAAAGTGGGTAAATATGAAAATGCAAAGGAGAGAGTATTATGTCAGTTTCAGAGAAGATAAATGGTATTAAGAAGGGAATTTACCCTGATGAGGCTAAGGCGGAAATAATAATTTCCGGTTTTATGCGAAGAAGTTTTTTAGTCAAAGAGCTGTTGATCGCTGGAAATCATCTTCGTACCAAGATAGTGGGTTTTTCGACAGAAGTTAGTCGAATTACTGGCATTGAAATTTCCGAACGTGACGCGGATTTTTAGCTGATATTGTTCGGCGGACTCCGGCATTCCAGAACCATTGGGATGCCGGTTTTTTTTATTTTAAAATTTTTGTGATATAATGAAGTCGCGAATAAAGATTGATATTGGCAAAAACAAAAACAACAATAATGAATGATTTTTTCAATCAAAGGGTTTCTTCTGTTTTGGCGATATTGTTGATTATGGTTTTGAGTTTTGCGGTTGCATTATTTTCTTTGTCCGCCGGAAAAAGAGCGGTAGCGGATTTTCCCCGTATTGAAATACACAATTCTATCGAAAATAATTGAGATTTATGTTGAAAAATAGGACGTAATAATTTTATGAATCCGGATAAAGATACATTTGAAATAATTTTTCACGCGCGCGCCGGGCAAGGAGCCAAGAGTGCGGCGGAGATTTTGGCGCAGGCGGCGATGAGCGAAGGAAAATATATTCAGGCTTTTCCGTATTTCGGACCGGAGCGTAGCGGGGCACCGACAAAGACCTATGTCCGCATATCAAGCAAGGAAATTCGCACGCACGAGCCGATTGTCGATCCTGATTTGTCGGTTGTTTTGGATGACACATTGCTTGAAAGCGCGGATGTGGCGAAAAATATTACGAAAAACGAACATTTAATTATTAGTACAAAAAAGAACAAAGAAGCTATTTTGGGAATACTGGGAAGCTTTAAGGGTAATTTGAAAATTATTGATGCAACTGCAATTGCGATGGAAACAGTAGGCTTGCCGGTTGCCAATTCCGTAATGTTGGGAAAGATTGCACAGGTAGCCGGAGTAGTATCATTGGACAGTCTCAAGGAAGAATTTCGCAAAATATTTGAGGAAAAGATCGGAAAAGAAATGACGGAGAAAAATATAAAAGCAATAGAAAAAGGGCATGATAATTTGTAATTTTTAGTTAGTGAAAATAAATATGAATATAAATTTTAAATCATTGGGTTTTGGGTTATTGGCAGGGTTTGGTTTGGTGCTTTTTTTTATGGGTGTTTATTTTTTTGCTTATTTAAATCGTGATTTTGGATTAGAAACAATAATTTTTTATTGTGTGCCTTATTTATCTTTTTTGATTTTTGGTATTATGTTGTTTTTTTATTCTTTAAAGAGAATTAGATGTATAGAGAATAAAAATACAAATACATATGATAATGAAGAAGAAAATATGGAGAAATCAGAGAGGGTATTTTTAAAATTTTTCTTAATAGTCACTAAAACAATCGGAATTATTACTGCGGTTATTTCTTTAGGTGGATTTTTGATGCTAAATGGTTTAGCGGGAAGATTTTATTTTACTAGCTTGATGTATTTAATTCCAATGGCTATTGGATTTGGAACATTTTATTTTTCAAGAAAGTATTATAGAAATTTAAAATAGAAGTTAATATATGAAAGGAGCGACAATAAAACATAATTTGGAAAAGGCGCCTAAGACTGGGAATTGGAGAAATGCGCGTCCGGAAGTGGACAAAGACAAATGTACTGGTTGCGGTACTTGTGTTAAATATTGTCCGGAAGCTGTGATTAATCTGCGCGAAAGAAGGGATGATTCAAGATTTAAAAAACTTGCCAAGATTGATATGGATTTTTGCAAAGGCTGCGGAGTCTGTGCAGTAGAATGTCCGTTCAAGGCGATTTTGATGAAGAAAGAGTAAAAAATAAGACCAATAAGACTCATAGGATATATATGACGGATAAAAAAACAAAATCAAAAAAAATAGCGCTTACTGGTGGGGCGGCGGCGGCTGAGGCTTTGAGGCAGATTGAGCCGGATGTGGCTCCGGTGTATCCGATTACTCCGCAGACTCCGATTATTGAAGGATTTGCCAAGCTTGTGGCGGACGGAAAAGTGGATACGGAGATTATTACCGTCGAATCGGAACACAGCGCGATGAGCGCGGCAATTGGCGCCAGTGCGGCGGGCGCGCGGACGATCACCGCAACCAGCTCACAAGGATTGGCGCTGATGAATGAGGTTTTGTATATCGCCAGCGGAACACGACTTCCAATTTTGATGCTTATTTCTGCCAGAGCGCTGGGAGCCCCGATCAATATTCACGGCGACCATAGCGATGTGATGGGAGCGCGGGACGCGGGATGGATTCAGATTTTTTCCGAAAACGCGCAGGAAGTTTATGACAACACGATTATTGGAATGAAATTGGCGGAAAAAACCGAGGTGCCGGTGATGGTGATTATGGATGGATTCACAACTTCACACAGCGTGGAAATTTTGGAAACTTTGCCGGATGAGGCGGTGAAAAAATTTGTCGGGAAATTTGAGCCGAGCCGCAGTATTTTGGATTTGAAAAATCCGATGACATTCGGTCCGGTGAGTTTACCGGATTCATATTTTGAATTCAAAATTGAGCAAGATAAAGCGATAAAAGACGCTCAAGATGAGTATCTGAAAATCGCCCAAGATTATGCCGGAGTGTCTGATAGAAAGTATGACATTTTTGAAAAATACCAAACAGAGGATGCTGAGTATATCATTGTCCTTATGGGTTCAACTACTGGAACCGCCAAGAATGTGGTGGATAAACTGCGCGAGCAAGGGAAAAAAACCGGGCTTCTCAAAATAAAATTATTCCGACCATTTCCGCACAAAGAAATTGCCGAAGTTTTGAAAAACGCTAAGAGTGTGGCGGTAATGGATCGCGCGATGTCGTTCGGTACAAATCCACCACTTTATACAGAAGTATTAAGTAGCATGTATAAAGTATCAAATATGGATATATTGAGTTATATTTATGCTCTGGGTGGCCGCGACATTTTTGCGTCTGATATAGAAAAAGTTTTTGATAATATGATAAAAGGAGAAAAATTTGAAGGAACGAAATATTTGAATGCGAAAAAATATGAATAAAAAACTAACTGAAAAATTAGCGCCGGGGCATAGCACTTGCGCGGGGTGCGGGATTCCGGCGATTGTGCGGACGGTTTTAGGCGCCACTGATGACCCGGTTATTGTGATTAACGCCACCGGATGTTTGGAAGTGACAACAACTCTTCATCCATATTCTGCTTGGAAAGTTCCCTATATTCACAATGCTTTTGAAAATGCGGCGGCGACCGCTTCCGGTGTGGAGGCGGCGTATAATGTTTTGAAACGCAAGGGGTTAATAAAAGGCAATGTGAAATTTGTGGCCTTTTGCGGAGATGGAGGAACGTATGACATCGGATTGCAAGCGCTTTCCGGAATGCTTGAACGTGGTCATCAAGTTTTGTATGTGGCATATGACAACCAGGGATATATGAATACCGGCGGGCAAAGATCGGGGGCGACTCCAATGGGGGCGAATATGGAAACTACTCCGGCAGGAGTCGAGTCTTTTGGAAATCAGACTGACCGAAAGGATATTATGGAAATAGTCAAGGCTCATCACATTAAATATTTGGCGCAATCAAATGTGGCGTATATTGAAGACCTTGCCAAAAAAGCCAAGAAAGCTTTCCAAGTGGAAGGACCTTCATTTTTGTTGGTGCTTCAGCCTTGCACTAATGTTTGGAAATATCCAACATCGCAATATGTGCGAATTGGAAAATTGGCAACCGAAACGAATTTCTGGCCGCTTTTTGAAGTGGATAATGGAGAATATAAAATCAATTTAGAGGTAAAGAATCGAAAACCGATTGAAGAATTTCTCAAAACTCAAAAAAGATTCAAACATCTTTTTGCGTCGAAAAATTCCGAAGTAGTAAGGATAATCCAGAAGAGTGTCGACCGGAAATGGGAAGAACTTGTTAGAAAAGCAAAATGTAGTGAAAAATGAGCCACCTGCCGGAATCCCTGCCTACCGGCAGGCAGGGAACCGGCGATCTATGCGTGAAGTCTATCCGCCTTTGGTGGAAGTGCATTGCCCCGCCTGCCTATGCCTGAGCCCACGACCAGAATTGAACTGGTAACCTACGGTTTACGATACCGTTGCTCTACCAATTGAGCTACATGGGCTAGGGCGATGGCGGGCGGGTCTGCCAACTGAGCTAAGGTGGCGACAAGTTTAAAATATAAAAAATGAAAAACTTAATAGTCAGCAATAAAACAATATAATAATTTAATTATAAAATCAAGATGAAAACATATATTTGTGAAATTTGCGGGGATGCGTATTTGGGAACTGAGGCGCCGTCGAAGTGTCCGTTTTGCGGAGCGGATAAAAATTATATAAAACCCGGAAGCGAGGCAAGTCCGGTTTTTCTTCGAGAAGGTGAAATTTCCGAACAATCAAAGAAAAATTTGTTGGAGACCTTGGATTTGGAAATGAGAGCCAATGCGATTTATCTTTGTATGGCAGGAAAGGCTATTTCTTATGAAATTGAGAAAATGTACAAAAGATTGGCGAAGGTTGAATTGGAACACGCGACGATCGTGACGAAATTTCTGAAAATTGAGATGCCGCAAAGCTTGGTTGAACAATGCTCTGATGAGGATGTGGAGAATTTCAAGAAAACTATTGAGCTTGAAGAACACGCCGCCGGTCTTTATTTGAAATTTGCCAGAGAATCAGAAGAGCAGAAAATAAAAATATTTTTCACCGCGTTGGCAAAAGTGGAAAACGAGCATATTGAATTGATAAAAAATTATTTGGTTTAATTTTCAATTTAATCCAATGAAACAATAAAACTAAAAATGCTCAAGCCCCATAAAAATCCGTATGGCTACAAAAATCTTCTTGCCTATACAAAATCGGAGGACTTGCAAAAAGAATGCTCCCATTTGACCCATTTTTTCCCTTTTTCCAAAACCCTTGCCTCCCTTGCTGACCAAATGGATCGCAGTGCGCGCAGTGGAAAACAAAAAATTGTCGAGGCGGTACAGGTTACGAAAATGTTGGATAATAATAACCGAAAGCCAGGAGGAGCAGAGGAAGATTGACGGCAGGAAAATAAAAATAGTTCCAGCGTGGAAATGGCTGCTGGAAATAGAATGACGAAGATGTATAATTGAAATGTGAAAAATATGCAGGTTATTGAATTGCGCAATTAAAATTTTTCCGAAATACAAATGAAAAATCAAAAAAATAAAAAAAGAATTTCAATTATTGTTGCGGTTTTTGTGGTGGTGATGGGGTGGGGAGTTTTGCAAATAAGCAACGCGAATGCGGAAATTATCTTTGAAGATAATCTTGATGGCCAAGATGATTGGACAGTTTCTCAGCCCATAAGCGGTGCCATTATTTGTGATGAATATCCTTGTAGTGAAGAACCGTTAAATAAGTGGACAGGATATTTATCTGGAATGAGTTATTGTCTTGGCGGGCCGGGCTACAATAGTATATATTTAAATTCAGCACCCGGGTTCCCTAAAAATACAGTTAACGGTGTTGGAAAATCTCTTACTTTTTGGGATGAGTCTTGTGTGAATTTTTTTGAAGATTCTGACGCTCAATTAAGTAAATCATTCACAGATCAGGAAGGTGTTTATTTAAAGTTTAAAATTAAATTTTCTCCTGACTATGCTTGGGAGTTAACCGATATAAATGCACACAAGCTTTTGCATATTAGATATTGGGACAAAATTGAATCTTCTTTTGCAAATTTTGGTATTCCTGGAAATGTGCCAATTGCTATACCGGGAATTAAGGTTGACCATGATTTGGGATATCCAAGACTATGGTATTATGTTGCATTCAGATGTGAGGAGAGTTATTATTGCCAAGGAACGCCTAAATATACCTTTGATGTAGGCACAGATCAGGACGCCGTAGTTATTGGAAATTGGAATACTACGCTTGGAGATGGAAACTGGCATACAATAGAATTTTATTTTAAAACCAATACGAATAATGGTGAAATTTTTAATGCTGACGGAGAACACCGGTTTTGGCTTGATGGAAACCTAATTTATGAAACAGTGAATATACCATTTTCTGATAATGGTTCGGAAGTAAGTCCGCGAAGGGAATGGAATTGGTTCTCTCTGGGAGGAAATAATAATAATAGGTGGATTACTGATTGCATAGGTTCGGAGTGCGAACAATGGTATGCAATTGATGATGTTATTGTCAGCACAACGGATATTCCGGACGATTATGTCATTGGCGGCCCCGATTTAACCCCTCCCTCCGTCACCACCTTCGAAATCCCCTCAACCTCCACCTCCCTCACCGTCCCCATCACCTCCTTCACCGCCACCGATAACACAGCCGTCACCGGCTACAAACTCACTGAAACATCCGATACTCCCAATGCCAATGATTCCGGCTGGGAAGTGTCTCCACAAACAGAATACACTTTCACCACCTCCGGAACCAAAACTCTCTACGCCTGGGCGAAAGACGAAGCTGGTAATGTTTCTACCAGCCTCAATGATTCGGTTACAATTAATCTTTCTACTTATTCTCTTTCCAATTTCATCAGCGCCATCACCAACTGGCTGGGAGTCGGAAATGAAACTTCCGATGTTAATTCCGACGGAGTTGTGAATACAAGGGATTTGGGGGTGATGATGTCGAATTGGTCGCAATAAAAACAATGACAGTATTATTTTTTATCAACAGACGATAAATATGGTAAAATGGAATTAGGAATTGGGAGTTGAGAATTAAGAATTAAGAATTAAGAATTAAGAATTAAGAATTAAGAATTAGGAATCAAGAGTTAGGGGAAATAAAAACGTTGTTAAATAATTTTGAATTTCCAATTTTGAATTTTGATTGAAATCTTAATTTTTTAATTTTAAAATTCAATTGTTAGATATCAGAGCGTTGTTTACAGTTTTTGAAAAATCACCCACATTGTCATTCCAGAAAGTATAATTTCTCGGCGAGTCATCGAGTCGTAAGAAATTAACTTATCCGGAATCTACGCTATACATAACCACAGATTCGCTGATGATCTGGATTCCGGACAGATGATTTTCTAAAAGCTCGCAGACTCGCTTAGAAAATCTATCTTCTGGAATGACAGAGAGTGTAAATAATACTCTTAATTCTTACAATTCAATCATTCAAAATTGATTCAAAATTAGAAATTTAAAATTAAATGAAACGATTATTATTTCTTACAATTATATTTCTCGCTACGCCCTTTGTCGCTAATGGAGCAACCGAATTTGTCAGTGTCATCGATCCCGACAATGGATCGGGAACTGATTACACTTCCCTTAGTGCTTGGGAAGCGGCCAATCAGGTGGATTTGACTTCCGTCACGACTTTGGTAATTGCGGGAAGTCTTACTCGCGGAACAATTGCGGATGGAGTGGCTATTACACAGACTACTACGGGAGCCACGGCGGTTTGCGTTCATCACACAACAACCCAAATGCTCATTTCGACTCTTGTCGGAACTCCGGATGCAACGAGTACTTGGTATCCAACTGCTAATGGAAGCGACGTCACTAACGCTTGGACTCCGACTGATGTTGGCGACAGCGCGATCGCCGTAGCCAAATGCCGATCCACTGCTGGAACTGCTGACACAACCGTGGTGTCGATTGACGGTTGGACGACATCGGCGACCAATTACATTAAAGTCTGGACCGACCCGAGTGAGAATTATCGACATCAGGGGAAGTGGGATGAGGGGAAGTATCGGATGGAGGCTAGTAATGCATTAATCTCTATTAGTGAAGAAAATATTAAAATTGATGGCTTGCAGATTTATACGAATAATAATGCTAGTTATCCTTACGGTGTAAGAGTTAATGGTATCGTTGGCGTAGCAAATGTTGAGGTTGCTAATTCTGTGATAAAGGGATTTGGCAATTATACTTGGGTGAATTCAGGTGCCGGTATTAGCTTGACGAGTGGCGCAAGCAGTTCGGTTGTAAAAGTTTGGAATAATATTATTTATGATTTTGCCGGTGCTGGAAATGGAAGCGGAATTTCAAGTAATGATTCTGATGTTGCTGTATATGTGTATAATAACACTGATTATAATTGTAATTATGGAATCAGAAGAGAGGCGGGAACATTGATTTCCAAAAACAACATATCCTACAACAACACCAATAATTACGCCGGCACTTTTGACGCAAGCTCCACTAACAATCTTTCCGGTCCCGGCGCTGATGCGGATGTTCCGGCGACTAATGCGCGCAATGGTTATGTGGTTCAATTCGCCGACGAAGCCAATGATGATTTTCATTTGGACAGCGCCGACACTGGTGCGCGTAATCAAGGAATAATCCTCTACGATTCCGGTGATGATGCTAATTTGAATTTTACCACCGATGTTGACAACAACGCCCGCTTGGACAGCGTCGGAACTTGGGATATTGGGGCGGATGAAGCGATTACGAAAGTTTACCGATCGGTGGGGCCGTCTGCTACGACAGCTGTTGCCACTGGTGCCACCTACGGAAATGTGGAAATCAAGCCTGCTTATGTCGGCACCTCAACAACGAATATTGCCGATTATGTCGCCACTTTTTGGTCTGATTTGCCAACTAATGTCGGTGTGGGGGATGCTCTGCAATATGACGATGATGATGACGGGGATATTGATGCGAGTGATTCCATTGTTTTTATCACCAAAAGAATTGACGCGTCGCATTTTTCAGTGCGCACAGCCAGCGGAACAGCCCCCGCCTCAACGCTCGCGCCGGATTCCAATTGGTCGCTTTTTCGCGCTTATACCGCGCTATCCAAAGCTGAATCAGCTTCGACTAATGCCGATGAAAATGATTCCATTGACGATGATTTGGAAAATTTTGACAATTGGTCAAGTGGAAGAAATATTGTAACGAGTCAAGAGCAGTGGAATATCGCTTGTTATGCCGGGCAAGGTGGAGTGGCGGATACGGTAGCAACTACAATTACCAGCTGGACAACTTCAGCGGATTCATATATTAAAATTTATACGCCTACGAGAAGTGATGAGGTGGGAACAAGTCAAAGACATAGTGGGGTTTGGGATGATGGGAAATATAAAATAAATAACAGTTCTGGTGATTCCATTTTAATTTATGCGACCTATCTTCGGATTGATGGCATTCAGATTGATGATGCCGAGTCGGATTATTTAAATTGCGGAATACAAGCGGCCGGATCTTTCGCCAGTGAAAAAGTTTTTATTTCAAATTCAATATTAAAAAATTCGGGATCCGGTGCCGCTGGAGGAATATCAATAGAACCATCATCGGGAAGTTTTTATATTTGGAATAATATAATTT
>CAZRJL010000022.1:0-15693 GCA_964600645.1 uncultured Bdellovibrionales bacterium
CTCGGTTTACTTATCCGCCAAGACAATGTATATTTTAGATATGGAAAATCAAAGAAAAAATATGCGAAATTGTAACACCACGGAAACCGCGAACAAACTCGCCGCATCCGATTACGAGGCTTTTTCCCGCTTTTTTTTGTTTTGGCTGGGATTGGGATTTTTGGCGTTCGCCCTATCGCTATTGGGATTTTTTTACGGATATATTTTTGAAGCCTATTTTATTTTCGGAATTTCCTACCTACTTCGCTCTATTAGAAAAAAACGCTTTCAGATTTCCAAGGAAATGACGACTGCTTATTTACTAATTGCAATCGTTACTGTTGTAATCTCTTTTTTTTCCACTCCGACCGTTTTTTCCGGACGCGACCAAGGATCAATCAGTGAAGCTGCTATCCGCTTGGCGCAAAACCATCAACTGGAATTTTCCACTCCCGCATCGCAAGAATTTTTCAAAATATACGGACCGGGAAAAGCGCTCAATTTTCCCGGATTTCACTACACTGAAAACGGAACCTTGATAACCCAATTTCCATTGGTCTATGTGGGATGGCTGGCCGTATTCTTTTCCATATTCGGACTAGGACTGTCCGGATTGATTATTGCGAATACAATACTCTTTTTTCTCTTTACTTGCTCTTTTTATTTACTCCTGCGAATATTTGCCGCCAAAAAATGCGCTGCGTTCGGAATGCTTCTCTTGCTGACAAGCTTTCCGTTTTTCTGGATAACAAAATTCACTCTTACTGAAAACATAGCATTGACTCTACTTTGGTTTGCCATATTAAGTTTGGTTTTGTTTTTGCAAAAACCCGCAAAAAACACCTATCGGTATTTTTTTCTCTCCTCCTCTTTGCTAATCTTTACTCGAATTGAAGGAATAGCCTTTTTTGTTTTCGGTTTTATCACTATTCTCTTCTCGCTTCAGGCGCGCGAATATATCAAAAAAAATATTTATTCCTTTATTATTGTTCCGCTTATGCTTTTAGCGGTAATTTTCGCCATAAACTTTCATGCCAATCTGGGATTCTATAAAGA
Organism: uncultured Bdellovibrionales bacterium; assembly: GCA_964600645.1. Taxonomy (GTDB): domain Bacteria; phylum Patescibacteriota; class Minisyncoccia; order Moranbacterales; family UBA9337; genus UBA12151. The sequence continues at coordinate 1,036 of CAZRJL010000022.1, forward strand.
AATCGCCAAAGCCATTTTCGGTTCGGCGCAAAACACAATTATCGACACCGACACCGGCGCGAGCCTTGGGGAAAAATATATTTACCCCGCTTTATATAGCTTAAAAATTTATTTGCTCTATGGACTGCTGGGATTTTTTATCGCGGGAATTGCCGGAATTTTTTATTTCCTGAAAAAGAAAAATTATTTAATTCTCACTCCTTTGTTAGTAGCTCTTCCTTCTTTCATCTATCTCGTTGACTCTAACATTTCTTCCGACCATCCATGGATGCTTCGGCGTTTTGTTTTTTCCATTCTCCCTGTTTTCATTTTTTATTCCGCTGTTTTTCTATCCGAACTGCGCTTCCACTGCAAAAAAAATATCCGCCTGTCGGCAATAATAATATTCTTTCTACTGCTTGCCGGAAACCTCCCCGCTTTTGTTCGCCATATCGGCTTTTCGGAAAACAAAAAATTGCTGCCGCAAATAGAAAAACTCGACCAGGATTTTTCTTCCAATGATTTAATTTTGATTGACCGCTTGGCAAGCGGCGACGGCTGGACAATGATCAGTGGTCCTATGAACTTTCTTTTTGGGAAAAATTCTGCATATTTTTTCAATCCCAAAGATTTGGACAAGCTAAATTTGGAAAAATTTGATAGAATATATTTGATCGCTCCGGAGGAAAATATTATGTTTTATCAAAACAGCGAGATGGCGCCTCGAATGCATTTTTGGAAAAATTATTCCCTGCAAACTCAAAGATTGGAAAATAATGAAAACAACAAAAATTTGAAATTGGAATTTGCAAACAAGAAATACGAGCTCGTTTCCGGGACAATCTTTGAAATTTCCGCCAAAGGCGGATCCACCTCTGACGAAGAAAAATAAAGCAATTCTATGAATCAACTACCGCAAAATTGGCAAAAAGCATATCGAATTTCCAGAATATTTTTAATAGTCGCTTTTTTGCTTGCCGGAATATACTTGGCGCATAGCATTCTTTTGCCTTCCGGTAAATTTTTTTATCTCCATTCAGATCCCGAAAGCAATCAAAACAACCTTTACGCCGAGACACAAGAAAATGATTTGCCGCTACTCTATGCCGCAACAATCGATGATTTTTCAAAAATTAACGCAAAAATTTCTTTTGAAGATGAAAATAATATTTCCGCTTTGTCGAGAAAAATTTCCGTCCGAAAATCATATCAGGCATTCTTTTATCCTCAAGGAGAGGACCTCGTTATTCCCCTCGATCAATCAGGATTCGACACGGAAGACGGAAAACTCGTTTCCTCTCCGGAAGCAATATATATTTTGAGCGAAAATCAAAAACTTCCCATTGACAATCCCATTACTTTCGAATCGCTCGGATATAACTGGAATAATGTTTTCTCGCTCGATGAAGAAAACCTCTCGCGCTATGAAAAAGGGAAGCTGATCAATATCCGCTCTCCTCACCCAAGCGGAACCGTTTTTCATACCATCGACACGGACAAATATTTCTACATCTCCAACAAAGAAAAAAGAGAAATAAAAGGATCACAAGAATTGATTGTGTCATATATGAAAGACAAGCCTGTTGTTTCCGTTTCCGAAAAATCTTTATCCGACTATCGCCGATGTTCTCTCGAAAAAACCGGCATCTTTTTTCCATCATACAACTGCTCGATTGATGCATCTTCACTGATTGAATATCCCGGAAAAAATTATGAATTTTTCACGCAGTTGGAATCTCCTGAAAAAATACGCGCTATTCAAATAGAATTTAAAAAAGACATCACCTGGAAAAACATTCGCACGTCACTGTCGTTAATCAAAAGTAAAATTATGCTCAAATACCTGAATAAATAATTGCAATAAAAATGAAAAAATTTTCCGATAAAAATTTAATCCTATTTCTTTCAAAACTATCGCTGGATTTTTTAATTCTTTTTATGTTTGCCTACGGGCTGATTCTGATATTTGAAGCGATTCTTCCGGGGATAGTCTCCTCTCACATAAGTATGCTCAGTTTGACCTGGATTCTAATCGCAACACTTATTCTTTGCGCTTTCCTGTCAAAAAAATCGGGACAAGAAGATGAGTCGCCAATTTCACAAAAAAACAATCTGGTCTTTTGGTTGCTGTTTGTTTTATTTTTAATCACAATACCGCTCTCTCTTTTTGGATTTTCTCCGTGGGAAGTAATTATTACAACGATATTAACACTAGCAATCGCCTCCTGCGCCAAAAAAGAAATATTCTAGCTTTTCAACCATTCCAAAGCTTCTCGCGCGCATTTCTCCCATGAGAAATTTTCCGTCTGTTTTATTCCTTTCTCAATCATAGACTTTTTCATTCCATCATCACTCAAAACTTTTTCTATTTTTTTTGCCAATTCATTTGAATCGACAGAATGAAAATATTGGGCCGCCTCGCCTCCCGCCTCCCTCAAGCTGGAATTATCAGCGCAAATTACCGGGACTTTTGACGCCATCGCCTCCAAAACCGGAATTCCGAAACCCTCATACAAAGAAGGAAAAACAAACAAGCCGGCATTACGATAGAGCGTCGCCAAAATTGAAAAATCAACTCTGCCAGTTAAAACAATATCATCCCGAAACTGACTATTCTCCACTCTTTCAATTACTCGCTCCCACATCCATGCCTTACTTCCGGCAAATACCAATTTAATAGGTTGCGGATTGCAAGTTGCGGATTGCAAGTTGTTTTTATATTTTTCAAACGCCCGAATCAGAGTTTCCAAATTTTTCCTCGGTTGAATAGCGCCGACATACAATAAATAGTTTTTATGTTGTAGGTTATAGGTTTTTAGAATTTTTTCAGATTCTTCTTTGGATATCTCGTTTTTAAACAATTCTCCGTCAAAACCGTGATGGATTACTTTGATTTTATTTTCATCAATCTGCGGATAAAATTTCAAAATGTCTCTTTTTGTCGAATGCGATATCGCAATCATCCTATCCGCATTCCTAATCGCCATATCTGTCAAAAGATTGATTTGTCGCAAATCTTTTTTCGGAAAACTTTCCGGGAAAATTTTGAAAGCCAGGTCGTGAATCGTCACTACGGTTTTCAATTTCGATTTTCGCATCAATGGAATATTGTGCATCGGCATCCATAAAACATCCGGGTTATCATTCCAAACCTCAGCTGCAAACCTCGTTTGCGTCCAAAAGCAAGGAGAGTTTATCTTTTTTATTTTATAATTGGGGAAATTTTCCGGAATCAATTCGGGATTAAAATCCCTTCGATGATAAATCAAAAATTCATCATCGGGTGAAATTTTTCCGAAATATTTGAGTAAATTCAAAAGATAAACTCTGGTTCCATCTATCCGCTTATTATCCAAATCAGCCGCCTGTATCGCAATTTTCATATTTTATTATTTATCCGCATCTAAATACTCTCTAAGCGCCTCTTTATAACTCCTCAGTGGATTTAACTTAGTATTAAGAAGCACGGAAAAAAACGGGCGCTGAGCCGGGCGTGGAAATTCATCCCCTCCTACCGGAATCACTTCGATTTTTATTTTTGCAATTTCATATAATTCCAAAACCGCTTCATACCAAGTGCAAGGATCGGAATTAACGATATGGTAAATTCCGAATTCTTTTTTCGCTTCAACAATTTCTTTGGTTTTGCGAGCCAAATCAAGCGCATAAGTAAAGCAACTAGTTTCTTCATCCACCGCTTTCACTTCGCCACTCTCCGCCATCGCCTTTTTTCCAACTGCAAGCATCACATCAAAAAAACTTTTTTTCGCCCCCTCGGTAAGTGCTGGTTTTCCAAAAATTTTTGAAGTACGAATAAGATAATATTTTTCTCCTTTTTCCTGTACTGATTTTTCTCCCATTAATTTTGTTTCTCCATACCGACTCACCGGCGCCGGCATAGCGTTTTCATCGAATCCGATTTCCAGAACAAAGTTTTCGTGCAGTCCGCAAGATCCGCAACTGCCAGTGCAACCCTTCGGTTCCGGAATCGGCGGCATTTCTTTTCCAAAGACATAATCGGTTGAATAATGCACGAAAATCGCCCCAATCTCCTTGGAAATTTCCGCCAAGTACCCCGGCGCTTTGCCATTGATTATTTCCGCAATCTTATATTCTTTCTCATCCTGCTCGCATTTGTCAACCGCATTATACGCCGCCGCATTAATAATAACCGCCGGTTTTAATTCTCTTATTTTATTTTTCAATTTTTCTTTTTCGGCTATATCAATATCTTCTCTATCCCACGCCACAACCTCACACTCTTTATCACCACCAAAGACATTAACCAACTCTTGCCCCAGCATCCCCTTGGCGCCGATTATCAAAATTTTTTTCATATTTTTAAATATTCTTAATTTTTAATTCTTAATTCAACTCCCATATTGTTTTTTATAATAATCCTGATATTCTCCGCTTTTGATTTTCCTCCACCAAGCTTGATTATTCCGATACCAATCCACTGTTTTTCGCAAACCGTCTTCAAAAGAAATCTGCGGCTCCCAACCAAGCTCGTTTTTCGCTTTGGAAAAATCAATCGCATACCGCTTGTCGTGTCCTTTTCGATCCTCGACATACTCAATCATCTCTTCGCCAAATCCCATCAACTCTAAAATCTTTTGCGTAATTTCCAAATTGGTTTTTTCGCTGTTTCCCCCCAAACAATAAGTCTGTCCGATTTTTCCCTTTTTCAAAACCATATCCACGCCACGATTGTGGTCATCAACATGAATCCAGTCGCGAATATTGTCGCCTTTTCCATAAACGGGAATTTTTTTGCCCTCAATCAAATTCGTCACAAAAAGCGGTATCAGTTTTTCCGGAAATTGATAGGGGCCGTAGTTATTAGAACAATTAGAAATAGTTATCGGCAGTCCGTAAGTATGGAAATACGCCCGCACCAAGTGATCAGAGGATGCTTTGGAAGCGCTGTATGGGCTACGCGGATCGTATGGCGTATTTTCATTAAACGCTTTGTCATTTTTCCCCAGCGAACCAAAAACTTCATCGGTGGAAATATAATGAAATCTTTTGTTTCCATTTTTGCGCGCCGCTTCCAAAAGTGTGTGCGTTCCAATAACATTCGTTCTAATGAAATCTCCGCTGTCTAATATGCTGCGGTCCACGTGCGATTCGGCGGCAAAATGCACAATCACATCCGCGTCTTTTACCAATTCATCCACCAGCTTCTCATCGCAAATATCTCCTTTTACGAATTTGTAATTGGAATTATTTTCCATCTGCTTCAAGTTCTCCAAATTTCCAGCATATGTTAAAGCATCTAAATTGACGATTTTATCATTTGGATAGTTTTTGAGCCAATAATGAACAAAATTCGCCCCAATAAACCCCGCCCCGCCGGTAATTAGTAATTTCATTATATTTAAATTATTAATAATTAAGCACTTAACGTGAAATCCTTTTCGATATTTTTTAAGAGTTTGTTTTTTTGATCTTTTTCTGAAATAATCGGCTCAGCGATTTGGTATTTTTTCAACTGCCAATCAATGTTAATATCCAGATCATTCCACATCACGCCTCTTTCCGATTCCTTATTATACAAATTCGTACATTTGTAGGAAAAAATCGTGTCATCTTCGAGCGACAAAAAACCGTGCGCGAATCCCGGCGGAATCCAAAATTGTTTTTTGTTTTCTCCGGAAAGTTCCACTGCGACATATTCCCCGAAAGTCGAACTGCCAAATCGAATATCCACCGCCACATCCAAAACCTTTCCTGAAATAACCTGCACCAGCTTTCCTTGCGCAAATGGAGGAATTTGATAATGCAATCCGCGCAAAACCCCCTTGGTGGATTTGGATAAATTATCCTGCACAAATTCCGTGGCTATTCCCGCTTCGACATATCTTTTTTTATTGTACGTTTCCACGAAAAAACCACGCTCATCTCCAAAAACTTGCGGTTCAATAATCAACAACCCTTCAATTTTAGTTTTAATAATATTCATAAATTTTATTTTATCGTTTCTTATATTATATCATTAAATTTAGAGAAATAAAAAATGGTTAACCAATAAGCATTCCTGGTTAACCATTAACATGCGGAGAGAAAAGCCCCCTATTTTGATGAAAAGGCGCGCTCCAGCGCCGTTTTTATGTCATCACCGCTCATTGGTTTTTTAATAACTCCGAATATCTCCTTTGGAGCAGCATCCATATCTGCTCCTGTACACCATACAACCAACATATCCGGTCGTATTTTTAGCACCTCTCGGGAAAAATCCATGCCCGTCATCCCGGGCATTATCAGGTCGGTTATAATCAAATCAAAATACGCCGGATCACGCCGGAAAATTTCCAGCGCCTCAAGAGGATTTGTCTTTCCCTCGACAACATAGCCGAGTATTTTAAGAAATAAAGAAAAAACCATTATAATACTGAGCTCGTCATCCACAACTAGAATCCTTTTCATCCGAATACCTCCGAAATTTTTGTGCGTAAAATTACGCTTTTTTTATTTTTCAACGAACCATCTATTGAAAAATCAAATCCTTATTCATAATAACATCAAAATCTTTTTTTGTTCCATCCTTTTGAACAATTTCAATCTCTACCGACGCATCGCCTGCTCCCGATTGTTTTTGAATTTGAAGCGCATAATCTTCGGCTGTAATATTTTCCGGCAAAAAATATTTCCAAACAACCGTCTTTTCACTTCCAAGTGGAATATTCACTATTGATCCAAAATATCTTTTTCCGAATTCTTCCCCTTTTTGAATATTATTATCGACATTTTCCGTCGAGATTAATTCCGCTCCCGCTGGAACATAGACGCGCAAATAAGAAAGATAATCTTTCGTCATCCAGTCTTTTTGCAGAGCTGTATGTTTGTAGGTTATTTTCAGAGTTGCTTCCGGTTTTTGCTGGGAAAAATCGACAAAATAATCAATCTTCCGCTTAACATAGTAATCGCTTTTGTATGCTCCGAGATTAGCATCCACCGCCAACAAATAGTCATTTTTCCAGTCTTGATCAACATTTCCCGACCATCCGTTTTTTTCAATCAACTGTTGCAATTCTCCGTCTTTGAAATACATCTGAATATCTTTACTATTCAAATCATCCGCGATAATACCAAACAATTCCAATTGCTGAGAACCGCTCAAAATGGAAATTCTTTTAATTATTTCCTTTCCCAATTCGCTCATTACCGCCTTTCTTTCTCCCGCCTTGATTCCCTGCTCAACATAGTCTTTTTCCACTTGACGTTCCAAAGTGATTACCGCATTTTCACTGTCATACGTTCCCGGATAGCCATCGATTTGAATCGGACCGGTCGCCTTAAGAAAAGAAGAAAGAACATCAGCAGTAATTCCAATCACGCCGTCAAACTGCTCTCCGCCGTTGCCCATATAATAGAATTCTTCCGCTTTTTTGGCGTTAGTCTCGAAATTCGGAGAATAATTGGAATCGCGCAATTTCCACGAATCAATTCGCAAGGTTTGTTTCATCGGATAAGGAGGCTCGACAACACTGGGAATTCTTCCGTCAAAATTTCCCGTATCATGAATTTGCGAAAGTGTGATTTTTCCATTTTTAACTTTAAATATTCCAAATGACCCGATGAAACCTCCGCCTGGACGCAATTCCAAATTATTTTGGAATAAAATCAAAAAAGTTTTTTCCTGATTGTCATTTTTCAAAAGATAGTTCGCTACTTCATACAAAGCACCGAATTCACCGGAGTTTTTTCCGGAAAAAGAATCCTGATTGATATCTCCGGCGAAACGGGTTTGCCAAAAGACATACCACGCCGCCAAAAAAACAGCCGCCGCCAGCCAAAACATTATCCAAAATTTTCGCGAATATTTTTTCATATATTACAAATCCCCTCTTAAAAGTTGATTGAGTCTTTTTTTAAACTCTTCTTCGGTCGGTTCCGAGACAACTTCATTATTATTTTCTTTTTTAATTTGCTCCGATCCTATTTGCGCTTCCTTGACGGCAGAAATTTCAATTTCTTGTTGCACTACCTGAATATCATCTTCTTCCTCTTGAATGTCTTTTTCTTTGATAGCGGAAGCAATCGGCAAATTTATCGGCGGATTGCTTTTTCGAAATTTCGTTTTAATTTTGGGCGCAAAAAAAGCACTGTCCTTCTCTGCGTAATTCTCTATCAATTTTTCCAAATCTTCTTTTCTTCCTCCGCCTATCTTCTTGATTTTTGGAAATTTTATAGAAGAAAATTTTAGCGCGGATTTGACGGAAAATAATTTTTCAATAAAAAGAAAGAATAATTGAACCAGCCAAGAAAGAAAAGCTCCAACCAAGATGCCCGACAAAACAATCCAATACCATCCGCGCAAAATCATCTTCGTTATTGGTCCCTCCAAAATGCGCAGATCAATATCGGTTTTTATATCATAATATCTTCCCGCCAAATTGAATAAACCGGCAACTGACTGCTTTGCCAAAAAATTCGACTGCGCCTGTTTTTTGTCTGTAATTTCAACAACGAAAGTAGTGCTTCCTGTCTGATGAAACGCTTTGACTTTTTCATTCCACAACTTCTTTTTTTTGTCCTTGGAAAAATCCGCCCATTCATCCTCTATGCCGGGGTTATCTCTTAGTAATTTTTCGTAGAAAAATAATGTTCCAACCATCTCCGTCAAATTTCCGGCAATCTCTTCAGAGGCAACAGCTATTTTTTCATTCTTTGAAACAACCAAGAGAATCATTTCGCTACGATAAGCAACCGATTGAGATAGGAAAATAAAAATAAAAGTGCAGGCAAAAACAATCCACAGAAAAATAAAATATCCGTCGATTTTCACCCAAGTTTTCAATTTTTCAAAAAATGTTCTCTGTATATTCATAATAAGTTTTAAGCCCGCGCTCCAAAATTATTCTCCTTTTTTTATCGCAATATCCCGATATAATCTGTTGGTTTTTTGAGCAATTGACTGCCAACTGAATTCTTTGGCAATTCTTTGCTGTGATTTTTTCCCCATATTCTCCACTTCGTCCGGCTTGTTCAAAAGATATGCCAATTTATCTCTTAAGTTATCAACATTTTTATTGGAGAAAGAAAATCCATCCTCACCAATCGCCTCCATATTTTCAGCAATATTACTTACCAAGGGAGCAACTCCCTGCCCCATAGCCTCTAAAAGAGCGATGGAAAGCCCCTCCGATTCTGAAGGTTGCACAAAAAGATAGGCATTGGAAAGCAATTGGGAAAGCGCGCCGCCTGTTTGATTCCCGGTAAATATAATATTATCCCTCCCTTGGCTGATTGTCTTGAGGTACCTCACATAATCATCCGTAAACGATCCGGCACCGACAATTACCAGCTTGAAATTATTCGGCAATCGATTTGTATCTTCCAATTGCTTAAAAGCCTCAATCAAATAATGCACGCCCTTATGTTTGACCAATCTTCCCATCGAAAGAATATATTTTTTTCGCCTGATATTCCACGCGGACAATTCTAAAGATTCCTTGTTATTTCCAATATCGGCTCCATTGGGAATAAACACTGGATTATTGCGATATTTTTTTCTGGCATATTCGCCCAGCAATTTACTTACAACTATTGTTTTGTCGGGAATGGTGTTTGCCATTTTTTCTCCAAAACGCAAATATGTGCGCGCGAAAATTCCCCACTTTTGGTGCAAATAATCTTGACAATGGAATGTTGCGACTAAAATAGTTTTTGGATTGAAAATTTTTATTATCCAAGCAAGTGAGCTGGGACCGATTGCGTGAAAATGAACAACATCATAGCGGCAAAAAAGCGCGTGAACAGTTGCAAAAAAAGTATGCGAAATAGCATCCAAATTTTTTGTTGCGATGCTTGGCAAATGAATTAATTTCACGCCTTTATATTCTTTGATATTTTTATCAGTATAATTATTGCGCACATAGACAACAACTTCATTGCCAAGACCAGCCAACCGAACGGCCAGTTCTTGCGCGTGTGTTTCAACTCCTCCAAACTTGGCAGGAATTCCTTTTTGTCCGATAAATGCTATTTTCATATTCTCAACAAAAAAATATTATTTTACTGAAATAGCGTCGGAGACGTCGCCAGCTTTATTCTCCGAGAAGATATTATCACCTTGAACCGTTGCTCCGCTCCAAACGGAAACCGGAAAGTCCCCCTTTTGAACCTTGGCGATTCCCCAGCGATCGTTTTTGTAGAATTTTGATTTATTAATATCAACTCTTCCGCTTTGACCGTACGCGTCAATCTCGACTCCTTCGCGGTCGTTGTCATAGAAAGTATTGTTCTTGGTCCAAATTTCACTTCCATCCAAAACAACCTTCATTCCGCTACCGCCATTATCTTTAATTCTATTGTCCGCAATCCACGCGCTTGATCCTTTCGCAATATCAACTCCATCGCTATCATTATTGATTATTTCATTTTCAATAATAACCAAACGGCTTCTTTTGGAATAAATCCCCGCGCGACCATTTTTTTCAATTTTACTTTCTACGATGGAAATTTTACGCTTATCATCAACATCTCCTCCTTCGATAAAAATTCCATCCTTATCATTATCAATAACGCGACATTTTATAATTGAAGCCTTGCTATTTTCATCAACCTCGATTCCATAATCTCCTCCGCGAACCGTAACTTTATTGATCTCGCTTTTATTGTGCATATCCACCACTTCTTGTGAATTATCCTTGGCCTCGATTATAACATCATCCATTCCACGGCCGAAGACCTTTACCTGACTGGGGATTTCAATGTTTTCCTTGTATGCTCCGCTAGCAATATGAACCTCGTCATCTTTATCAGCCTTATTGAGCGCTTGCGTGATTGTTTTATACGGGTGTTTTAAGCTTCCGTCCTGTTTGCCACTGGCATTATCATCCACATAAATTTTGCTTGTTCCGGCAAAGGAAAAAACAGGCAGAATCAAAATTGCCAACAATAAAAAACTTGCTGCGACTTCTTTTCTCTTGATTAATATGATATTCATTTTTTTGCCTTATCTTTCGGCATTTTTCAAAAAAACGTCCGAAAAACAATAAATTAACCTATTATAAATTGATTTGACAGCCTAGCAAAAAAACGCAGATTTGTCAAGAAAAATTCATCATCAAAAAAACAACCTTTTTGAAAGTTGTTTTTTTGATGATTTTGGCAACACTACGAGGAATCCCGGTCTGCTGGTCGCCCGCTAGAGCGAGAACTCCTCTCGTAAAATTTATTTGCGGTAGCGCTACGGGGAATCGAACCCCGGTTACCAGGATGAGAACCTGGCGTCCTAGCCACTAGACGATAGCGCCAAAAATTAATTAGCTTATTCTATTTTTCAAGTATTTTCTTCCAAATCCTGTTTTTAATTGCTTCTCTCTTTTTATTGCACTCTCTTTATTTAAACATGCCTCATAATACACTAATTTTAGTGGCAATCTATTTTTGGTTGACTTTACTTGTCCATCTTGATGCCTCTTAAATCTCTGCTTGAGATTATTTGTCCATCCGACATATAAATTACCATCTTTTTCACTTTTTAAAACATAAGTGTAAAACATATGGATTTGTCCTAGCCCGCCCGCATCGCTACGCGAGCAAGCTCGCTTGCGAAGCGTTGCGGGCGGGCCGCTAGACGATAGCACCGAAAACATTTCACTAAAAACCATCCTAACAAGAAAAATAAAAAAAATCAAGACAAAATTAAACGCCCCGGAGAAATTTCTTTTTTTCGTTGTGTGTTTGAGATCAAACACAGAAAAAGAAATTTCCGGGGTTTTGGAGATGCGTCAATATTACTCATTGTGGCGCGCCTCCCATTTTCGGTTTGTATCGAGAGGTAATCTCCTCGATAATTTTTCGCGACATAGCTACATACAGCTTGCCATTGTCGCCGACAGGCAGAGAAAACATCTCTCTGCGTCTATCTATTTCTTCCTGAGACAATAAATTTTTTTCTTTTCTCATTTTATGCCTCCCTTTTTTTGCTTGCAGACTTTGCAAATCCCTCCAGATTGCTTCGTCTTACTCGCAATGAAAAAATTTACTAAAAACGAACAAAAGACAACCCCCTCAGGAACTGTCTTTTGTTTACAAAGTACTTTCGCCTTTGCCCACTAAAATATTCAGCTTTTCTTTTTATATTTCCACGTCTCTTTCGCTCGTATCTATATTTCACACCCAAATTGACATTCTGTCAACAAATTACAAGCGAAGTTATCCACAGCGTAAAAATGCTTTGCATTCACGCTGCACGGCAGCATTTTTATGGCGCAATGAAAGGCTTCTTTCTCCATTCTCTTGATTGACGACACAACAATTCACGCGCGTCAAATTTTTTTTCCATAATTTCCTCGACAATTTTTTCCATCCGCATCGACTGCGAACCTTTCACTAAAATCAGATCATTTCGCTCAACGATTTTTTTCAGTTCTCTTGCGCAAGAAACCGGATCGGAAAAATACAAAACTTTTTTTTCATCCATATCCATTCTTCCATTCGATCTCAAATAATCTTGTGTTGCTTCTTTCATTCTCCGTCCCACCGCAAAAAACAATTCTGCTCCGGATGAAAAAACTTCCGCGACGACTTCAAAATGCCTTCTTTCCGATTCCTTTCCCAACTCCAACATATCTCCCAAAACAACGATTTTTCTGCGCGCCGAAACTGTCGCCAGAGCTCGCAGTGCCGCCAGAGCAGAAGTCGGAGAAGAATTATATGTATCGTCAACTATATTAATTTCATTTTTTCCCTCAAGCAAATTCATTCTTCCACAAGGTGGGAAAAAATTTTCCAGCGACTGCGCCATCTCAACCAAATTTATGCGAAATTGCATTCCTACCGAAACAGCCGCCAGCACGGCATACACTTGATGAAACGCCAAGATGTGCGGCAATCTGAAGGGAACTATCTTTCCTTGATGATTGAGCTTAAAACTGATTCCGGAAATTTTCCTGTCGGAATAATTAAAATTAGCGTCAGTCGCTTGCACATCCGCTCCTTCCTGAAAACCGAAAATAACAATTCTGCCAGAAAAACCATCTCTTACCTTAGTGATATTTTCATCATCACCATTAACAATTACCACACCTTCTTTTTTCACGCCTTCAGCCAACTTCCATTTTTCTTTGGCAATATCTTCAAGACTGCCGAAAAATTCCTCGTGGCTGGAAGAAATATTGGTAATTACTCCCACATTCGGCGAAACAAAGGAAAGCAAATAATCCATATCCTGCGGACGATCAATCGCCATTTCAAGTACTAAAATTTCCGGATATTCCCATGGAAAAATCAACAAAAAAGCTCCTTTTGCAAAAACTCGCATCCATCCGAAAAACGAGGCGCCCCCACCCTCAGATCCTAAAACAGTAAGCGGAATTCCTATTTCATTGTTGTAGTTTTTCTCACTTCCCCGCACGCGAAATTTTGATCCCAAAACCAAAACTGTCGCTTCCTTGGCGGAAGTTTTTCCCACTGAACCAGTAATACCGACAATTTTCGGATCATATTTAGCAATAACTGCGCGCGCCAAAAAACGCAACGCTTTTTCCAATATTTGAATTTTTTTTGATTTACTTTTCATAAACGCATACAAAAAATTTTACTCTCTACTTCTTAATTCTTAATTCCTACTTCTTGATACATATCTTGTTCCACAAACTCCGTCGGTTTAACATCATAATACTCCAATAAAAATTTCATTATTCTTCCGAAAGCCGGAGCCGCGCTAGACTCCGCCCACTGAACATCTTTTGGATTAGTTATTTTCACCAAAACCGTAAACATTGGATCATCCAGCGGAGCAAAACCGACAAAAGATCCTATTGTTATTCCTTCTTCATATCCCTTGGAATCCTTTTTTGCCACTTGAGCGGTTCCGGTTTTTCCTCCGACCAAATATCCCGAAACATCCGCCCGCTTACCATGCCCGTTCGTCACAACGTTACGAAGCATTTGCGATACTTTTTTTGCCGTTTCTTCAGTAACAACCCTTCGAACTTCCACAGGCGCAATATCATCCTCTTTTCCGTCCGTATGGATTATCTTATCAATAATTTGCGGTTTCATCAAAATCCCACCGTTGGCAATCACTGAAAACGCATTTGCCATTTGAAGCGGGGTCGCGGTTATCCCTTGTCCGAATGACGCAGTAAAAAACTGAATATCCCGATTTATAGCCTCGAGATTACTTATATTCCCTGCAGATTCTCCCGGCAAGTCTATTCCGCTCTTCTCGCCAAAACCAAAACGACTCACATATTGAGAAAAATTTTTATTACCCACGGATTTTTCCACAAAAATTACTCCCGTATTAATCGACTCTTCCAAAACTTGAGTCATGGTCTGCTTTCCATACACCTTATCCTCGGAATTTTTAATCACATAGCCGGCTTCTTTTATATATCCATTGTCTACATATTCCGTATCCGGTTCAATTTTTCCATTATCAATACCAACCGCCATAGTCACCGGCTTAAAAATAGAGCCTGGCTCATAGGGAATACTTATGGACGGATTTAGAAAAGTCGCCATATCTTCCACATTCGAATATTCATTCGGATTAAAAGTCGGCCATCCCGCCATCGCTAAAATTTTTCCCGTTTTTGGCTGCATTACCAAAACAGCTCCATCATCCGCTCCGTGTTTCTCCATCGTTTCTCGCAATATTTTTTCCACCTCATATTGCACCGCATAATCCATTGTAAGAACAAGATCCACTCCCTGCTT
>CAZRJL010000023.1:0-15151 GCA_964600645.1 uncultured Bdellovibrionales bacterium
GCCCAAGTCTGGCCGCGCCATTATCTAAAACCGAAGCGCCTGCCCGCCTATGGAGCGGAGCGGAATTTTTCATAACTGGTTTTTATGCGAAACTTGTTTCGCATAAGAAGTGATAATTTGTTTGTTATACGAAATTGTGACATATTTCTTGCATAGATTTTAACGATTTTATTCTAGCATATTTTTTATGGATTTAAAATAATTTATAATGAAAAAACCGCCTCAACGAGATGAGGCGGTTTTTCTTTGGAAAAAAATTTACTATTTTACAATATACTGAGCCATTTCAACCAAGCGGTTGGAATATCCCCATTCATTGTCATACCAACCAACAATTTTCACCATATTGCCTTGCGCCATCGTCAAACCAAGATCCACAATCGAACTGTGCGGATTCATCTTGAAATCCATTGAAACCAATTCCTTGTCTGTTGCGTCCAAAATACCCTTCAACTCGTCTTTCGCCACCGCTCGAAAGGCTTCCTTAATTTCTTCCGCTGATTTTGGATTTTTCACCGTACAGACAAAATCCGTAATGGAAACCACCGGCGTCGGAACGCGCAAAGCGATTCCATCGATTTTTCCATTCAAATGTTTGATGACTTTTCCTACTGTTTTTGCCGCTCCGGTAGAAGTTGGAATAATATTGACCGCCGCTGCCCGCGCTCTTCGCAAATCGCTATGCGGAAGATCCAAGATTCGCTGATCATTCGTATAGGAATGAGTTGTTGTCATAAAACCTTTTTCAATCTCACAAAGCTCATCCAAAACTTTTATCATTGGCGCCAAGCAATTAGTTGTACACGAACCATTGGAAATGATTATTTCATTTTGATATTCCGCTTCATTTACGCCCAGCAAATACACAGGCGTGTCGTCCTTGGGAGGCGCTGACATTAAGACCTTTTTAGCTCCGGCATCAATGTGAGATTGCACCTTTTCTTTTGTAAGAAACGCTCCGGTACATTCCAAGACCACATCCACATCCAATTCTTTCCAAGGAAGATTCTTCGGATCCATTTCGGAAAAATATTTTATCTTTTTTCCATCGACAACAAGCTCACTCTTTTCTTTGTTCACGATCACTTCTTTTGCATACACTCCGTATGAAGAATCATATTTGAGCAGATGCGCGCCGGTTTCGATATCCGTGAGATCGTTAATCGCCACCACCTCAATTCCCTTTTCCAGAGCAATTTTGAGTGAAGGTCGTCCAATTCTCCCAAACCCATTAATTGCAATTTTCATTTTTCTTTTTCCAAACATATTTTTTATATATATTATTATTTTTTATTCTCCGTCCAATGAAACAATTTTCCAATGATTCCCTTTGGTTTTTTTTATTTCAAACTCCGTGTTTTCAAACGGCGTATTTTTGGAAATATTTTTCAGGCCAAATTCCAGATTTTCTATTGATATATCCTCGATATGCTCGTCAAATCCATCATGCGCCAAGCTAATCAAACCGATTTCAAGATAAACCTTTTTTATGTTCTTAATATTTTTCTCAACAGCAATTTTCTTCAATTCATCGACTATCTCTTTGGCGAGCAAAAAATCATGCATATTTTTATTGTTTTACACTATTATTTGACAAACTAGTGAACTGCGCACGAAATACACGGGTCGTATGCCCGAATAAAAGCGCGCATTTTTTTCTCTTTGTCTTTATCCGAAAGATTCAAAATTTCCGGTAAATACTTTCGAATATCATCCTCCAAATGACTCAAAAACTGGGCGGTTGGGGATATAATATTTACATTCTTAATGTATCCATTACTGTCAATGTCAACATGATAATAAAGCGTTCCGCGCGGAGCCTCCACCGCCGCCGCTCCGGATCCCTCGCGAATTTCATATTTTTGCGTCAGAGCATTTTCCAAATTGCTATTGACCATAATCCGCGATATCTTGATCGATTCCTCTATTGAATGAATTACTTCCACCATCTGATATAAAACATTATGAAACGGATTATAGTCCGGCAAGGAAAAACCGAGAGAATCCAGATATTGTTTGGCTTTGGGATTTAGTTTCTTGTGATGATTATTCACTCGTGCAATCGCGCCTACCATGTAACTGGTTTTTCCGTCTGATTCCACCCTCTTTATCACTTCTTTAGGGCGTTGAAATTCATGGAAATTTTTCTCAAATTCCAAAACCGGAATATACAGTCCCTTGTTAGACATCAGATCTCCGTCGTAAATCGCATATTCTCCGCGCGCGTCCATACAAACATATTCCGTCTCCCTCTCAAATTTTGGCAGTTTTATTCCCTTGAAAAATTCCGCCACTTCAAATGCCACCAAAAGCGTTTCTTCTCCCTGTTTAATTAATTTCTGAATCTCCTCAATTTTCGGAACTTTCTTGAAACCGCCAACTTCATTGGTAAGCGGATGCACCACGCGGCCGCCGATTATTTTCACAATTTCCATCCCATATTCTCGAAGCCTGATCGCTCTTTGCGTTTCTTCTGGATATTTCTCAACCAATTTCAAATCATTATCAATATCCAAAAAATCCGCCAGAGACAAGAAAAAAAGATGTAAGGAATGGGAATGGATTATTTGACCCAATTCCAATAATTTTCTAAGATTGACAGTTTCATTGGAAATCCTCACTCCCATTGCGTTTTCAATGGATTTGATCGAAGTGAGATTGTGCACCACGGGACATATTCCGCAAATTCTCTGTGCTACTATCGGCATATCAGTGTAATGCCGTCCGACCAAAATTCCTTCAATCAATCTGATTCCCTCCTTAACCTCAATCTTCGCCGACTTCACATCTCCAGAAAGAACGCTCGCCATAAACCCGGCATGCCCTTCGATTTTATTAATATGATTAAGTTTTATTTGCATAAATAATATCTTTTAATTTGTCTTATTTATCCTGCATGTCTTATGTTTCTTTAGTTTTTGTTGTTTTTTTCTTCAATATCATCCCTGAGTCCGAAAATTTCACTTGTATTTTCAAATTCTTCGTCGGTCATAAAATTTTTGAGCGTCGCGCGCATTGCTTTCACATTAGCAGTCGGACGCAATCCGCGACAACCTTGGCACATCATCCTTGAAGTCGGACAAACCGCATCACACCCTCCTTGAATCATTGGACCAAAGCAGGGTTTTTTGTCCAACAACAGACATCTGTTTCCTCTTTTTTTGCATTCTACGCATACCGGCTGATCAGGAATTGTCGGGATATTTCCTTCAAGAAGTTCCGGAAAATATTTTAAAAACTCTTCCCCGGTGATCGGACAGCCGGGAAAAGTGAAATCGACTTTAACAAAATTATCCACCTCTTTAACCTCCGGATTATCAATTCCTTGAACATATTTGTATACGTGCTTGATGGTGTTTTTTTGCTCTTGGTAATTTTTTATTTCCGGCACGCCTCCCATCGCCGCGCAATTTCCCAAAACCACCAAAAGCTTGCTCCTTTCTCGCAGATTTTTCAGTGTTTTGATGTTTTCTTCAGTTGTCGGATTCCCTTCTACGATTCCAATGTCCAATTTCCCTCCCGCGTCTTCTTCATCTTCAAGTAAACGAAAATCCACCATTTCAACCTCATTCATCAAATCCAAAAACTTCTGTCCCAAATCCAAAAGCGCAAATTGGCACCCCTCGCAAGAAGTCAAGCTCACAATCGCAATTTTTTGTTTTTTCTTTTTGTTTTCCATATCAAAAACAATGGAATAATTAAAATAAGTTTTACGCTTTTTATACTATCATATTTTTCCAAAATCGAAAAACTCGCACCAAAAAATTACCCCAAATAATATTCCAGCGTATAAATCCAATTTTCGTTATTTTCTTCTCCCCTTTCTTGAGTCTTTTTCTTTTGCTGCCAAAGCCAACGCAAATATCCAGGATCCTTCTCAAAAACATCCTTGATTGATTCTCCGCTATATTTCCCGAAATTGAATTTCTTCAACAGCACAGGTAAAGCGGAAACTTCCATCATCTTATCCATAACATCTCCCGCGCTCATCAAGTTTTCTTCCATCTTTTCGAAAAGATGCTCAAACAACTTTTCCAAAACGCGAATATCTCCCAACGCGTTGTGCGCAGGAGCGTCTTTTGGATCTAAATCAAGATCAAAATAATAACGCAAATATTGCAAACTATACCGAGGAATTTCACCTTTTTCATCAAGATATTGAACAATTTTCAATGTGTCGATTTTCTTTCCGATGTTTATTCCCTCATTTCTAAGTATGCCGGCGTCAAAATCCGCATTATGCGCCACAAAAATATTACTCTTGTCGGAAAAAATCTTCTCCAAATCCTTCTTCATTGCCGAATCGGAAAATGATTCTTTGTCCGTCACCATCTTGTTTGTAATATGTGAAACCGCCATTGCTTCAATTGAAATAGGAATCGGTGGCTTGAAAAATCCCTCAAATTCCTCTCCATTAAATTTATAAGCGATTTGACACAAACGCGCTTCCGAATCGCTACCTGTTGTTTCCGTATCTAAAAATATCAGCCTATTTTTATTCATTAGTATTTATTTTCGAAGAATTACTCTCTTATTCTACCTCAAAACTGACGCCAAGTAAATTACTTTACCTTTTAAAATGTCATCCCGTCCGTCCGCCTTTGGAGGAGAATTTTTTTCTGAAAAATATCCGTAATCTTCTTGGTTTATTTGTATTTTTTTGCAATTGACGTCATATTCAAAATTAGAATATACTAAACGCAAAGCCTTCAGGATAGGCGGCAAAAACGTTGAAACCCACCTGGATTACCAGGGAAAAATTTATTTTTTCCGATATTATCTTAAACGGGATTCATGAGCCGTCTTGAATTGAGGGCTTTTTAAATTGAAATTTGTCATTCCCGCACGCTTGTTCACCTTTGGAGGAAAGGCAAGAATCCAGTACAATATAATCACGAAATAAATTCAGCGCCAGACATTATGCAAACATTCGACCTCCCAAATATCAAATGCAAAAAAACAATTCTTGCTCTCGGGGCCGAATCCGCCGGAAATTTTTCAGTTTTTCGCAATGGAAAAATATATTTTTCCAAAAATTTCAACGACCTGCTTGATAAAGAAAATTTCAAAGAATACAAAAAAGAATTGAATAAATTCATAAGAGAAAACAAAGTAAAACCAGAAATAATCCTCACCGATCTTCATCCTGACTTCAAAACCACACTGCTTGGAAAAAAACTAGCAGAAAAACACAAAGCCAATCACATCCAAATCCAACATCACATTGCCCACATTCTTTCCCAACTAGAAAAAAATATAACAATTTCCAAACAAATCCAAAATTATTTCTATGGTATCGCATTGGATGGAACCGGATTTGGAACTGACGGAAAAATTTGGGGAGGAGAATGCTTCGCAATTTTCAATTTACAATTTCTCCGCCAAAGGCGGACCAGCCTTGGGCTGGCAATTTCCAAACAATTTTCAAATTCAAATGACAAAATTTTAAAACAGAAAATGCAAATATTAAGAATCGGGTATCTGGAAAATCAAACAATGATTGGCGGAGAATTGGCAATAAGGGAGCCCGCAAGAATGCTAATAGCCATTCTGGCTAGAATTAAGAATGAAGAATTAAGAATTAAGAATGTTAAGGAATTTATTTACAGTTTTGTTAAAAAATATTATTCTAAAAATGAATTTGAACTTTTATACAATCAATTGCAACAAAACTTCAATTGCATCGAAACTTCCAGTTGCGGAAGAATTTTGGATGCCGTTTCCATATTACTCGGATTTGCCAAAAATCAACGAACACACAAACACGAAGCAGTCTTTCTATTGGAGTCCAATTCTTCAGTGCCATACACCGATTTGAAGCCAAAAATAATTATCAAGAAGCAAGAAATAGAAAACAAGAAACAAAAAATATTCAATAATCAATATTCAATAATCAATGATGATGTAAAATATATCCTAGACACAACTCATCTTTTTAAATATTTAATAAAAAACATAAACAAAGATAAGAAGAGGCTTGCCGCCACCGCCCAACTATATATCGCGCGAGGATTGGAAGAAATAATCAGAAATTATGAATTAAGAATCAAGAATCAAGAAAAAAATTCACCCATTAAACCGCAAATTATTTTATCCGGCGGAATTTCCAATAACAAAATCATCTCACATTATTTTGAAAATAAAAAAGCCGGCATTCCCATTATAGAAACGCTGGTCATCCCTCGCGGCGATGCGGGAATCAGCTTCGGACAAGCAATTTATTATTTATCCGACTTAGATGCCTAAGCAACTCAAATATCAGCCTTTCAAATTCAATACATCAATCGATTCTTTGTTCGCTTGACGTTCCGAAAATTTTTATCCAAATAGATTTCTTGAAATCATAAAATTCTTCAATTCCGAAATAATAACAACTGATAAGAAAAACGACGACTCCGACAGATCCGGAAATAACAATCTGAGACAAAACCTCCGCCAACGTATCCAAGGAAATAAAATTTCCCAAATAATACCTTGCCAATTGAATGGCTGCCCCGGCTGCCAGTGAGGAAAATCCGATCTTAAAAAAAGAAGAAATAATTTTTCTGTCATCCAAATATCCGACTTTTTTTCGAAGAACAAAAATCAACAAGAGCATATTCAAAATTCCGGAAACAGAGAAAGCAATAGCCAAACTCATTATCTGAAAATCTCCTATTAATAAAATCACTAGCAAAATATTCACCGCCTCGCTTATTAATGCGGCATAAAAAGGAATTTTTGTGTCGCAAATCGAATAAAAAGATCTTGCTAAAAGCGGAATCAGGCTTTGCGCAAAAAGACTGATCGATAAAATTCCCAATACATTCAAAGTTTTTACCGTATCTTCCCAATCAAATTGACCACCACCCAAAATTGCCCGCACAATTTCCGCTCGCAAAACAAAAATGAAAACACTCATCGGGATTACGAAAAATATTATCCGGCGAAAAGTCCGAGAAAAAATTCTCACAAACTCCTGCCGATTTTCTTTTCCAGTCGCACTGCTCAAATGCGGAAAAGCGGCAACAGCAAAAGATATTCCGAAAAGCCCCAAAGGAACGCTTTGGATATTGTTAGCGAAATTGAAAACCGCCAAACTTCCCGCCGCCAAAGTAGACGCAAAAATTGTGATTACCAACAAATTAATCTGATTGACAGCCACCCCTAAACTTCTCGGAATCATTAATGTGAGCACCTTTCTCACATTTTTGTCGCATATTGATTTTGCCGGAGAAAAGCTATACTTAAACCCGGCTTTCTTGGCTGCCGGATATTGAATCAGCATATGGAAAAAAGCGCCCAAAACCACCCCCCACGCCAAACCGATTGATCCCCAAAAACGCACGAAAACCAAAGCACCGAAAATGATTCCGGCATTATACATTATTGGAGCTAATGAATACACTAAAAATCTCTTATATGAAACCAAAATACCCCCGAAAACGGCGCTAATTCCCAAAAAAAGCGGACTCAAAAACATAATCCGCGTAAAATCAACCACCTCGCCCATTTTTTCCGAAGAAAATCCGGGCGTAATAAATTTTATCGCAAAAGGAGCAAAAATAACAAACAACAAAGATATTGTCGCAATCGAAACAGCCAGCAAAGTTACCACTCCGGAAGACAAGATTATCGCTTCTTCTTTCTTCTTTCCAGCAACCAAATGCGTGAAAACCGGAATAAAAGCCGCGCTAAGAGCCCCAACAACTAAAAGATTATATACCAAATCCGGAATACGAAAGGCCGCATAATAAACATCCAAAACGTCTCCGGCACCAAACTGAGACGCCAAAATTCTATCCCTCACCAATCCCAAAACTCTACTGGCTATTCCTGCAATAGAAATAACCAAAGCGGCGCCCGCCACCGTTTCGACGGGACAGCCGTTCAAGATCTTACTATTGATTATTTTTTTAATCATATCCCCCTAAATTTATCGAAAATAATCCGCACCAAATCCAAAAAACTATCCAATTCAATATACTATACTTGCTCACATAAATCAACCAAGCAATCCGGTCTTAATATTATTTTCATTTTACTTTTATTTTATCGTTGATCATTACCAATCCAAAAAAATTATCAACATCCAGTTTTCCGTCTTGTTTTAGAGTTTCGTTTTCGTTTCTAGCATTTTCCGGATATTTCCATTCAATATCATATCCATCCGGATATTGAATTTGTGAAGAAAAGTCACTTCCCCGACTTCCGGATTGTTTTTGCGCCAGCAAAGAATACGAATTAACGAAATTATTTTGAAAATCCAACCGGAAGGGTAATTTATATTTCAATCTAACAACTATACTTTCTTGCGGACTTACATATGTCCAAAAGGCAAAAACTGTTTTTCCCGCATCTTGATATGCCCTGACTCCGTTTTCCTGATCGATAATCATATTGTCTTCTTCTTTTTTTACATCGGAATCTTCTTTAAATTTTAATATACCGTAATCTAATGGCGATTGATTAAATTCCACTGTTTGCCCGTCAATCTCCAACAGTTGAGAGTCGACTGGAACATAAACGCGCATATAATTACTGTTCACTTTATTCCACCACTCATATTGACTATTTCCTCCATTGTGTTTTCTGATTATTTCCACTGTATCAATAATTGAACCGTCTGCTTGAATTTCCGCTTTATGTTCAATTTTTTCATCAACCACCCCATCAGTTTTATATCCGTTAATATTAGTGTTAATCACACTCAAATAATCTCCTTGGGTTTGCAAAACTTCTCCTGACCATCCTCTTTGGGAAATCATATTTTGCAAATCTTCATTTCGAGAATAAAGAAGAATATGTTTTTCCTCCAAAGATTGCACTAAAATTTCCAAAGCTCCCAAGATAACCCTCGGATCAGTTGAATCCGTCAGGCGCTTCAAAATTATCGGCGCCAAATCGGAGAGAATTTTTTTCGGCTTATTCTCATTTTTATTGTAATCAATCTCCACTTCAAACTGCGTTTTCTCGACAAAATTATCACTCGTCAAAACAGTTTCATATTCCGGCATTTCAACCGGACCCACGAGCGCCAACAATTTTTCCGCAGTAGCCGGAGTAAGAGTAATAACTCCGTCAACTGTCGGTCCACCAGTTTTTTCATAAAACAAAATGGCTTTTTCCGCACTCACCGGAAAATTCGGAAACCAATTACTATCATGCAAACTCCACGCCGCGCTGATTTTTTGAACAGGCTTGGGTGGAACAATTTTATCCCGAAGCTGACCATCAGGATTAAAAATTCCGTCAATAAAAAAATTATTAACATTTCCATTGCTGACTTCCAGTAGCCCATAACTGCCGATAAATCCGCCTGTCGCTCTCATTTCATTATTATTTTGAAAAAGAAAAAGATATTTTCGCAAACCATTACCTCCCAATAAATCAATAAAAATATGACTGTTTTCCGACAAAAGCGCAACTGCATTTGCAAGAATAACCGCCCTGGATTTAGTTTCGACAAACTTTTCTCTCTTGTCCTCCGGTAAATCATCGATTTTGACCAAGTCGATTCTTTCCTGAGCTTTCTCCAGATCCGACATAGCCAAATTCAAATTTTCCCGAACAGCTAAAAAAATATTCAATAGAGAGGTATTTTTTAAATCTTCCGGTTTATTCTTAAAATGATATATTTTTTCCGCCGCCAAATTCAAATTTTTTCCGGCAGATGAAAAATATTCTCCCGCTTCGACCATGTTTTTTCCGCTAGATAATTTAGACGCAAACGGCAAATATTTGGAAGCGGATATGGTTGCACTCCCCAACTCCTCCATTTCCTCGGAAGCTTGCGCAAAATTTTTTCTAGCATCTTCAAGATTATTTATGGAAGCCTTAAAATCGTTTTTTTTCATATTCTCAACCGCTTGTATAATATTTTCATATGCTTGATCACCCGCCTCCATAGCACTACTCTTCACTTTCATTCCCTTATCCAAAAATGACACTCCTCCGACAATTGTAATCGCCATAAACCCGCTACCAGCAAAAGCCAATAGCGATCTCTTCAAATTAAACCCAAAAGAAAGACGTGCCGGCAAAAACAAATCTCGCAAAGAAAATTTGCACTCGGTGGCATCCGAGCGATGAAAAAAATTCCTATTTTTTGTTTTTATTTTTATGCTCTTGTGTTCGCTTCTCTTCGCGTTCAATTTTTCTCCTTTCCTTGCGCTTACGCTTATTTTTTCACTTCTGCGAATTTCCGCGTTTGTTTTAATGTTATTTTCTCTTTCAACCTGAATAAAATTTAATTCATCCGGATAAACCGCCGCCGGAATTCTTCTGGCGACCAATTTTCTCTCTCCCAACACGCTACGAAAACTTTTTTTTATTTTTGTTGGCGCATCCTTTCTGCCTGTTTCAAACTGCCAAGCGCTCTCCATACCGGAAATATGAATTTTCTTTCCGGAATACGAATTTTCATTATTTTTTGGAACGCGCCTCCAATTTTTTCGCACTTTATCGATTTTTTCCCAATTCAAACTACCGCCACGCAAGGACGGACGAATATCAAACATTTGAGGAATTATATTATTTTTTTTGTTTTTCATTAACTCCTACAAAAATACAAAACTTTAATCTATAAAATTGCACTGGGTTGTTTATGATTTTTCATATATTTCCAAGGTTCTTTCCGCCATTTTTTTCCAGCTGTATTTTTTTATCTGCTCATATCCATTTTTAATCAATTCAATTCTCAATTTTAAATCCGCGCAAACAGTCCGCATCTTCTCTTTAATATCAAATTGATTTCTGCCGTCAAAAAACAGTGCGCTATTTCCAAGAATTTCTCTCATACATTTATGATCTGATGACAAAACCGGAACACCCTTTGCCATCGCTTCAAGCGGAGGAAGTCCAAATCCTTCATACAAAGAAGGAAAAACGTACGCGTCGGATGAATAATATACTGCATCCAAATCGCAATCCGGAATAAATCCCGGAAATACTACACCGGAAATTTTTTCTCGCTTCACTTGCTCCTTTATCTTTCGATAAAAATAATCATCTTTTCCCACTAAAACCAAATTAATTTCGGGATTTTCATGTCTCAAATGAGCAAATGCCGAAACTAATCCGTCCAAATTTTTGTGCGGATAAGCATTGCCAACATACATCAGGTACGGTTTTATTATACCATATTTTTCCAAAATTCGTTCTCTACTCTCACTTGCCAAAAAACAAAAATCTTCACAAGCCTCGTAAGTAACACAGATTTTTCCTCGCCCTTGCGGATAATGATTTTCGATATCCTTTTTTGTGAATTCAGAAACGGCAATTATTTTTTTTGCCCGCTTGATTGCTGATTTAATTGTAAGCTTGTAAGCCAAAAATTTCAGCCAATAAAACAATGGGTTGAGGGTTGTTCCGCGAATTGTCGGAAAATGCACCAAAATTAAATCATGAATAGTTATTATAAATTTTCTTCGATACAAAAGTGGAACGTTAAAATGAGGAAAATGAACCAAATCCAGATTATATTTTCTCAATAGAAGGGGCATATTAATTTGTTCGGAAAAAGTGTACCATCGGTAATCTGCCAAGACTTTGTGGAAATTTTCTTTTTTCGGTTGGTACTCATTGAAATTTTCTTTTTTGAGAAACACAAAATACTGAACATCTTCCGATCCAGTGGCGGGTATTTTTTCCAAATTTTCGATCAATTTCTGCGTGTATCTTCCGAGTCCCTTGCCAACAGACCCGAAAAACCGCGCATCAATTCCAATCCTCTTCATACCCTCATTCTACACCATTTTCCCAATATTTTGAAATAAAAAAACAGACATCGCTCCGATTTGGGGCAATGCCTGCTTTTGCAGGAATTTTCATTTATTATTTTTTCAAGTATTTTGAAATACTTGACGCGGCGATGGCTCCTTCGGCGGCGGCAGTGACAATTTGTTTGAACTTGTCCGATCCGGTTGTGATATCTCCAGCCGCCCAAATTCCTTTTTCACTTGTCCTGCCGTCCGATTCTATCTTGATATGTCCGTCTTCATCCAAATCGATATTCAAATTTTCCACCAAATTTACATTCGGCTCCAGCCCGATTTCCACAAAAACCCCGTCGATTTTCAAAACGTCGCTGTTTTCAAAAGGATTGTCCAAAATAATTTCTTTCACTTTTTCATCTCCTTTTATTTCCTTAATATTCGTATTATATAAAATTTCTATTTTTTCATTATTCAACACGGATTGAACCCAAAAATCTTCCGCGCGCAATTTATCTTTTCGATAAATCAAAAAAACTTTTTCCGCTATCGACGCCAAATGCAAAGCTGCACTGGCGGCGCTATCGCTTCCGCCAACAACCGCCACTTTTCTTCCACGATAAAAAAAACCATCACACGTAGCGCAATAAGAAACTCCTTTGCCGGAAAAATTTTTCTCTCCCGGAATGCCCAGATGACGATGTCGGGTTCCCATCGCCAGAAGAACTGTTTTGGCTTCCGTTTTTTCTCCATTTTTCAAAAACAAAACAAGAACGTCTTCCTTTTTTTCTATCTCATCCACTTCGGTATTTTTTATTTCCACCTGCAAGGATTTGACGTGCTCAATGGCTTTTTGTGCAAATTCAAAACCGCTGATCTTTTGCGTCCCCAGCCAATTGCCAATTTCATGAGTTTCCGTAACCAGACCACCGGAAACACCTCCGATAACAATATTTTTCAAACCATAACGAGACGCATACACAGACGCGGAAAGTCCCGCCGGACCAGCCCCAATAATCGCCAAATCATATCGCATAGTATTTATCTCTCTCTTAGATCGTTAACCGCTTTTCGAAATCTGTCTCCTCGCTCAAATTCATTAGCAAACAACCCGAAGCTCGCCGCCCCCGGAGAAAGCAAAACAACATCATCCTCCTGCGCGCTGCGCGAAGCAAATTCAACAGCCTTATCCATGGAATCAACCACGATAAATTTATTATTTCTGTCTTCTTCGGGAAGATTCTTTCTTATTTCCAAAATCAATTTATCCGTTGCGCCCCCCGCTAAAAATATTATTCCTTTCGAATGTTCCACTATTTCTTTCGCAAATTCGGAAAAATCCAAATTTTTATCCGACCCTCCCGCAATCAATATCACTTCCTTTCCCTCAAAAGAATTTATAGCGGAAATTGCCGCCTGAGGAATGGTTGCTGCTGTATCATTATAATATCTGACCCCTCGAAGCTCCCTGACAAATTCCAAACGATGAGGAATTCCTTTTAATTTCAAAATCGCCTCTTTTATTTGAACCACCTTAATTCCAAAAGCATACACGGCTCCGATGGCTGCCATCACATTAACAATACTGTGTCTTCCAATAATTTTAATATCTTCCAAAGCCGCCAACTTTTTAATATCGATTCCGTCATTTAGGTACATATCGCCGCCATCCAGAAAAACGGAATAATTTTTTCTAATCGACCTTTCGGAAAAAGAAAAAATTCTCGCTTTTGCGTCTTGAATTATTTCTTGCACTTTTTCATCATCATCATTGACAATTAACCAATCTCTCGCACCCTGATTAGCGAAAATATTTCTTTTGTCCGCAATATATTCCTGCATCGATTTGTAATAATTCAGATGATCAGGAAGAATATTTTTCAATACCGCGATTTGCGGACTTTTTCCAATTTTTCCCAAAGCACTGAGCCGCCAACTGGAAAGTTCAAAGACCACTATACTGTCCCTTTTCAATTCTTCTATTTTATCCAGAACCGAAGCGTTTCCAATCCCGACTTTAATTGGATTTCTTCCTACCAATTTAAGCAAATCAAAAACCATCGTAGAAATGGTGGTTTTTCCTTTCGTCCCCGTAATCCCGATAATCGGATTTTTACAAAGTTGGAAAAACAAACTGGAATCCATTTCCACCGGAATCTTTTTCTCCAGCGCCAATTTTATATATTTATTCTCCCAATTTACGGCCGGATTTATAATCACCATATCTACTTTTGAAAAATCTTCTTGTCGATGATGTCCCAAAACATATTTAATATTTTTTATTCCTTCCAATTTAGCCAAAGAAGGAGTGAGTTGCTCCTTTGATTTCATATCCGTAACGATTACACGAGCACCATGTTTTACGAGAAATTTCACCACGCCTAAACCTCCACCTAAAAGCCCCAACCCCAAGACGGTTATTTTTTTTCCTTTAAAATATGAAACATCCATAGTCATTTAACCCTAATAAATCCATTCGCTTCATTGTGCCAAAAACACTAAAAAAAGTCAAAATATTTTCTGGAATTTTTCAAACGAATCACTTCTCCTGCCCGCACCCCGGTAAGACGTCCTTGATCCAAAGCAATTTTTCCATTGATGATCACATTTGAAATCCCAACACAATAACGATAAGGATTTTCCGTTGTTGCCAAATCCTCGATTTTTTCCGGATCCAAAACAACCACATCGGCAAAGTTATCCACCTCTAGTGTTCCTCTTTTTTTCAGTCCGAATTTCGCCGCCGGCTTGCCACTCATCTTGTATACTGCTTCCTCCCAGCTCAATATTCTCTCTCCGCGCACATATTTGAAAAACACCCGAGGGAATGATCCGAAGTTTCTCGGATGAACCAACTCGCCGGTTTTTTTATAATCAACGGAATATCCGCTACCATTGGAAGAAATAATAGAAAAAGGATGCTGAATAGCTTTAACAATATTCTTTTCGCTAAGAGCCTCTGTCATGGTCACTACCTGACCCTCGCTGGCAATCAAAATATCAACAATGGTTTCTTCAACGGATTTTCCCTGTGAAATAGCAATATCGGTGATTTTTTTTCTCGTAAGTGTCTTATTAAGAGGAGAAATGGAGATTGTTATTTTGGAAAAATCAAATTTATTGTTTCGCATTTCCGCAATCACTTGCTTTCTTGTTGTGGGATCTTTCAGACGATATAACATCATCTTTCTTCCTCCCTCAGAAACCCAATCGGGAAGAAAAATATACAGTACCGAACCGGTAGCGGTATATGGATATACATCAAAATTAACATCAATTCCGTTTCCTCTAGCGGTTTCCACTAAATTGATCGCTTCCGCCATCAAATGCCAATTTTCCTCACCCATTACTTTCAAATGAGAAATTTGCATTTTTACTCCGGTCTTTTGCGCGACCTCAATAGCCTCCTCGATTGATTCAATAAGATCTTTTCCCTCCCCTCGGATATGCGTGGCATA
>CAZRJL010000024.1:0-14906 GCA_964600645.1 uncultured Bdellovibrionales bacterium
GGGCGATTAGCTCCCTCCAAAGGCGGGCACGCAGGTGGTTTAAAGAAAGACACCGAAAAATATTGTAAAGTTAAAAACAAGGGCGATTAGCTCCCTCCAAAGGCGGGCACGCAGGTGGTTTAAAGAAAGACACCGAAAAATATTGTAAAGTTAAAAACAAGGGCGATTAGCTCAGGTGGTTAGAGCGCAGCACTGATAATGCTGAGGTCCCAGGTTCGAGTCCTGGATCGCCCACACGCAAACTCAAAACAACTCTCTTTGCAGAGTTGTTTTTTCTTAGGCTTGCTTGAATTCTCGAATTATCCGAAGAATAAATTTACGCAAGAGAGATGGTCCTAATCTTTTGAGATAAAAAAATCCTCCAATTCCCACAATCATCGCTCCGGAAACATCCACCATCAAATCGGTCATCGTATCCACTAATCCGCTTTTTTGCATATTGAATCCAAAAACTTGATCCATTCCGAATTCAAAAATCTCCCACAAAACACCGACAAAAACCGCAAAAAAAACCGAGAAAGAAGAAACAAAAATCGGCTTGGCTTTTATGCGGCTAGTCATCAGGAGTGAATATCCGAATGCCAAACCAATCATTCCAAGAATAATACTATTTCCGCCATGAAGAAGAATATCCCACCATGAAAGTTTTACATAAAATCCATTATATTCTCCTAATGCATAGTGCAGATACAACATCGATGCAAGAATTAAATCTATTTCAATTGGAAGATTTATGCGAAAACTTCGACTGATTATTGCCGGCAAAAAAGTGAGAAATAAAACGAAGACTGACATAATCGAAAGAAATAAATTCATTTGAACAGCGCTAAGAACAACCAAGACTCCAATTAAGCTTTTTAGAATCACAATAATTATATATTGTATTTTTTCTCTTTTATTCATAGAATGCATAAAAAATTTATTTTTCCCAATAATAGAAAATATTCTAAAATAAGAAATAATCAACAAAAACAGAATTAGAATTACAATTTGAGCAGAGCGAAAATAATATTTAATCAATAAAATTGAAGCAGAAAACGCATATCCCAACCCCCCAATCACCGCAATCCAAATCAATGTCGCAAAAAAATCTCTTTTGAAATATTGAATAAAGTTGATATCTTTTACCGCTCCGGCACGCATTATAGTAAGATGATGAAGTCCGTAGGTAAACTTCGAAAGAAAAATCATTCGAAAAGGATTCCTTTCCAGCTGCCGATCGATCAGGAAGGTGAATTTTTGCGCCCGCCTTTCAATAAAATCTATCTTTTCCAGATATCTCCCAAAGCGATACCACAAAACATTACCAATCGTCACTCCCAACACTGAAACCACTACAACTGTCGCCAAATCAAGCCTGCCGTAATGCGCTAGAAAAAAAGCTGCGAATAAAATAATATCCCCCTCTATAATCATCGCCAAAAATATCACGAAATAAACCAGCGCGCGATAATTATCCAAAAAATGCACTAACAAAACCTCCATAATTCAATATAATATCTAGTCTTGAATATCTTGACCCGTTTTATAGATTCCCGCCTGCGCGGAAATAACAGAAAGAGTATTAATTTAAATGACCCAGATATTTTTTTAATTATACCACATTTTCTCAAATCAATAAAACAAACAACCTCAACTAAAAACATGGGGGTCTAAAAAAATAACGAGGAATGTTCCGTTTGCTAATCTTCAACACCATCTTCAATATGGAAATTTTTTTCTTTAAATATCTCGTTCCATCTATATCTTCTGGGACGCCGAGAATTTCCCACATCGCTACTGCTTATACTATTCTTAATCACCTGCTCTTGCGCATCTATCGCATCTTCTTTCGGAATAATATGAAAAACCGTAAGCGAACCGAATTCCCTAATTTCCTTAATATCAAATTTATGTAAAAATTTAGCCGTGTCAGTTTTCATATTAGAAAGAGTTATGTAAACCAAAAAATAATTACCATTTCTATATACCTCACTGCTATCATCGAAACTTTTTTGCTTTATGCCCGCCCTGCCAAGATGATACAATAATGAGCGCTCATATCTCGGATCACTACTTATATAAACAGGATAGCCGTTTTTATTATAAAAACTTTCAACATATCTATCAATTATTTTCTGCTGTTCCAATGTTATGATAGCATTTTCATCCACAAACAAATCCGTGTTTACTTTCATAGGCCTAATCGGAGCATTCTTAAGAAGTGTGAAATATTTTTCCACAAAATGCATATTGGACAAAATTATCGCCAAAACAATACTGGAAATAATCCAATTTTTAAATATCCATTTTTTACTGTCAATAAATTCCAAAAGCAGTCCGAGAAAAATAAAAGGCATTATAGCCGAAATAATAAAAAATCTCGGCGACAGATAGAGCGCCAACGGAACAAAAACAATAAAAACAACTCCCGAATAAATAAAATTTACCATTAAAAATCTTTTCTTTTTTTCATCTTTCTCCTTCCTAAAGCGATAAATAAGAAGCCATAATCCGCCGAAAAAAATAATCATCCCGAGAATTTCCATTGGCAAATTTTTTCTGCACTCATTTTCGCAAACGAATCTTGGTTGATACCAAATATCATTTTTAAATTTAATATTAGTAAGATTGAATTGCTCGTTTCCCAGCAAAATAAGAGAATATTTTGCCGAATGCTCATTGAAATCGCGATAAATCTTTTTTATCAAATAATTCTCTTTTTTCGATGACTTATTCACTATAGCACTGAAAAATTCTTGGAAATTTTTCCCGCCGGTCTTAATATCATTAATTATCATCGGGGAATTGATAAAAATAAATATTGCAACAGAAATAGCCCAGGTTTTCGCTTTTAATTTAGGCCTATTTATCGCAAAATAAATCGCGACAGAAACAGTCACGGATATCATAAACAAAAAATGCAAATGAAAAGCCACCGCTATGGAAACTGAGAGGATATATGCCCAAATATTTTTTCTCTTTTCATCCGGATCGGTTATTTTTATTAAAGATAAAAATATTAAAATTGCAAAAAATGGAATCGGGTTCGGATTCCATGCAAATCTTGAATATGCAATTAAATAAAAAGACAAAGCAAAAACTGCCATCAAAAATAAAGCCACTTTTTGATTGAAATACTGTCGGCAAAAATAATAAAACAAAGGAATTGAGGCAATGGAAAAAATAAGTACCACCACGGCAACTCCGGCAGGCGTATCCCCAAAAACCAGTGCTGACAAATATTCCAAATAATAAAATGTCGGACCCAGTCTCAAAAAAGTTCCTCCCGCGCGAGGACCCAACAAAGGCAAATATCCGGGACCCTCCTCAACCGCCAAATTAATAACCTTGATATCTCTAGATTGATCAAGCTCAAAATGCAACCAATCGGAGAATTCATAGGTTCGCAAGAAAATACCAAAAGAAACAATAATAAAGATTATGACCCATTTGTAATTTTTTCTAATCCACTCTTTCATTTTTTTTGTTTAAAGAATAATTAATCTCGTTTTTTTATTTTAAATATTTTCCATATTTCTCAGGATCATAATAACACCAAGGATTCGGATATTCATCCGGATCAAGACAACATTCCAAATCTAAATGTTTCTTTTTATCTTTAATGCTCTTGGAAGGTTTGTCGCTTTTCTTGGCGCAAACTAACTTTCCATTCACATTCTTATATGAAACGGGATGTCTGGCGGTTATTTTCTGAGCGAGAGGTTTGGATTTCGGTCTTACAATATCAATTGAATCCAAGGTGGAAGCCACAGAAAAAAACTCCGGAAATTTATCCACCACTTCAATCATCGGATCACCCGACACGGAAAAACCATCACGCACCATAGGAAGAAGATTATATGAATACCCACCCTTGGTAAAACTGAAAAATAATGTCGAGCCATAGCAATCGTCAGTCGAAGAAATATATATCTCTTCCGCCGGATAATCTCCCGTTTCAATAATATGTCCATCAATAATTTTGCATATTTCATTCTCCTTGGAATTAACGTCCTTTAATTGCGGGAACTCTTCCGTATCAGAAAGCTCTTTCGCTTTGGCCAAGCTATACACAACCACATCAAATCCAGCGTATGGATTGAATTCTCCTAAATTTTCCGCATTTTTGCGAAATTGAAAACGATATTCCCATTTTGACAAAGCAGATCGAGACAAGCTCTTGGGAATTTCCCATCCGCTATCGGGATATTTCACTTCAAATCCATACCACTGGCTCTGATACTTTTTCCACCCGCTTGTGTCTATGCTCCGTTGAATTTCTTGAACGCTGTGATAAATTTCCTCTTCCGATATCACAGTCCTGCCTGAAATATAGCTATCGGCAATTTCTTTGGAAAATCTTTTTTTAATGCTTATTCCAAAAGAATAATTAATACTAATAGTCATAACGGCAAAAACAACAATCGCAGAAATAATTATACCGATATCTCTTTTGATATTTTTTTTACGAAAAAAGACGTCACGAAAAGTGCCGTTTGTTTTTTTCCAAAAATGTGTAATTCTTTTTTTCATACGGTTTTGGCGTTCAATAATATACATAAAAACCCAACCTAAGGCCATTACGAATCAATAATAGCAGAAAAAAGAATTAAAAAAAACTATGCGCCTATCGCCACTCTGATAAACTTCAGAAACAAGGGATGAGATTTCAAAGGTGAAGATTTCAATTCCGGATGAAATTGAGTTGCCAAAAAGAACGGATGTTCGGATTTGGGAAGTTCAACTATTTCCATCAATTTCCCATCAGGTGATTTGCCGGAAAACACCATTCCGCCTTTTTCAATTCTCTCAATATATGCAGGATTAACTTCCCAACGATGTCTGTGCCGTTCGGAAATTTTTGTTTTTCCATAAGCCTTTTGCGCAATAGTTCCTTTTTTCAAATTTGCAACATAACCGCCAAGCCTCATCGTCGCACCATAGTTTTTATCTTCCAGATTTTTCTTTTGCTCCGGCATAATATCGATTACCGGATTTTTTGTATCGCGATCAATCTCGGTAGTGTGAGCATCTGCGATTCCCAGTTTGTGACGAGAAAATTCAACCACTGCCAATTGCATTCCATAACAAAGTCCGAGAAATGGAATTTTATTTTCCCGACAAAACTCAATCGCTTTTATTTTTCCCTCAATTCCGCGACTGCCAAAACCGCCTGGAACAATCACTCCGTCATATTCTTTCAAATTTTTGATTTTATCCGGCTCTTTTTCAAACTGCTCGCTATTAATCCATTCTAATTGAGGCTTCACGTTATTTGCATAACACGCATGCTTTACTGCTTCAATCACGCTAATATACGCGTCGCTCAATACGAAATCCCCAGTTCCGAAATATTTTCCCACCATCCCGATTTTGATCGGTTTTCTGGATTTCTTGATATTTTCCACCAAATCGTACCACTGCTTCAAATCGCTTTTTCGAGATTTAAGTTCTAATTTTTTCAAAATCAACCGACTCAAATCATCACGCTCAAAATTAATCGGAACTTCATAAATCGACTCAATATCCGGAGCGGAAATAACATACCGTTCGGGAACATTGCAAGAAACAGCGATTTTTTCTTTTCTTTTTTTATCTAAAAAAGTTTCACTTCTGGCAACAATAACGTCCGGCTGGACTCCGTATGAATTCAATGTTCGTACCGCATATTGAGTGGGTTTGGTTTTCATTTCCCCTACTTTAGATGGAATCGGCAAATAACTCACCAAAACAAACATCACATCTTCGGGATTTTTCAGCTTCATCATTCTTGCTGCCTCGATAAAAAGAATATTTTGATACTCGCCGACTGTTCCTCCGATTTCAATCAAGGTAATTTCCGCGTCAGCCTGACGGGAAGCTTTCTCAATTCTTTCGATTATTTCCTGCGGAATATGCGGAACGGCTTCCACGCATTTTCCGCCATATTCCAAATTCCGCTCTTTATTGATTACGGATTGATAGACCATTCCAGAGGTCATATAATTTTCCGAAGGAAGAGCTTCCACATCCAAAAATCTTTCATAATTTCCCATATCCTGATCGCATTCCAATCCGCTATCAAGAACAAAAGTTTCTCCGTGTTCGGTCGGATTCATTGTCCCGGCATCCACATTCAAATAGGGATCAATCTTCATTGCGGTCACTTTGTATCCGCGCGCTTTCAATATCGTTCCGATTGAGGAGGTTGTAATCCCCTTTCCTACTCCGCTCATCACTCCGCCGATCACAAAAATGTATTTTCTTTTTTTCATAAAATAAAGAGCCGCACCCTCTTTGCGACTTAAAAAATTATTAAAATTCCACAAAAATCAAAGAAAACTCTCTTAATTTGAAACGCTTTTTATTTCTACTGCTATTTCACAGCTCACCCCTCCGCTCAAACTAATCTTCACTTTATATTCTCCACTTTTCTTTATTGCTTTGTCTAGTATAACATCCTTTTCACCAATTTCAAACCCCTCGCTTTCAAGCGCTGCTCCAATCTCTTTTCGCCCCACAGAGCCAAACAGTTTTCCGCCTTTTCCCTTAGATTCTATCGTAATCTTTGCGCCTTTCAATTTTCGCGCCAATTCAAGTGCTTTTTCTTTTTTTTCTTCCTCAATCCGTAATTCCTGCTTTCTTTTGTTTCCCGCCTCAGCAACAATTTCTTCCGTCGCCACTTGCGCCAGCTTCTTGGCAAACAAAAAATTGCGAGCATACCCTTCGGCCACTTCTTTAACCTCGCCCGCCTTCCCCAATTTCTTCACATCCTGCAATAATATAATCTTCATATAAGTGATGTTTTATCCACATTATTATACCCTCAAAAAAAACTATCTGCAAGATATTCAAGATTCCAAATTTATTTTTTTCTCCTTTTTTGGTTTCAGGAAGTTATTTTCTGAAACGATTGATTTTCCTAGTTTACGTTCGATTTGTTTTCTAGCAGTTCCGGCGATTGCACCACCAACCCTAGCGTCGTCTTTTAGTCTAGGGACACCTCTTGAATCATTGGTACGGTGAAGTTCAGTTGTGGTTCTTTCACCAAGCATGGTCAAAATCAATTCAAAGTCATCCATGTGATCACGAAGATTTTGGCTTTTCAATCCTTTTAATTCCTTATATTCATAGGGTTTTAATCCGAAGGTAGCCTCAGTAATTTCAGCTGTTAAAATCTCATAGTCACGATGTGTTTCCGCACCCCGTTTTTTCCATTCGTCTGTCAATTCTTCGCGAACCGCAATACCACGCATTCGTTTCTCAATCCAATCTTCGGGATAACCTTTGAGCTTGTAGAGTATTTTTGTTCTCTTGGTCGCCAATTCCGGGTTTTCAATTTCTTGCACGCGTTCATAACCAACTTTGGCCAGCCAACGCTTGAGTGGCTCGACCTTGGGTGAGGGAATGGATTGAATAATACGAAACAATCCTTCAGTATTAGCACAATCTGTTTCATATTTTTTACCATCCGCTGATTCTAATTTCAGTTGTCGACAAATTGTCGACAACTCAATTCCATCTTCATTTTTAACCCTAGCTTTCATCCTATACCAATAATCGCGAGGATTAACACTATCAGTAAGTACTTCAATAATATCCACAACTGAAAACCACCATTCTTTTTGAAAAATTGTGCGACGGATATTTTTGCCCTTGAATAAGGCGAGATGAGTATTTTGTTCTTCTTGATTTTGCATATTATTTATAAATAAAAGTATCTGATTCGATACTTTTATTTTAGCAAAATTATACTTATTTTTCAATGATTCGACAATATTCAAAAAGCATCCCAATTGTTGAATAATTGAGATACTTGACGGGGATATAACTAGTTATACGCCATAATAAAAAGCCTCTATTCCTTAAAGAAATAATTATGACAACTTATTTTTGACAAATGATGATTTAATTTGAATTCGACTTAACAAGAAATTTTCTTACATCTTCCGGTGAATTCATCCATGGCTCAGCCACCCCACGGGGTGTTTCTAAAAGGACGGGCTTTGAAAAATCTATATCTCTTGAGTCAAAAAATTCAGCGAGTTCTTGTTCATCCATTTGCAATATTGCATTTATTTCTTCAGTGCTTATGGTTAGTCTTGGATTTTCACGCATCTCCGAGATTTCAGAAGCTACGTCTTTTGCTATGTCTTTCAATTCGTTCTCGATTATTTTTTCACCTTCTAGCTTTGGTTTTTCCATAATTATAGTACTATACTTTAGTTGATTAATTTTATAAGTTATATTGATTTTATTATATCAATTTGTAATGAAACTTGCAATAAATGATATTATTTTTTACTTGAACACAAATTTCCGGCACAAATCTGATCTTTGACAAAGAAAAGCATTATTACACCCAGAATAGAAAGCACCGAAATACTCACAAAAACCGGAGTGAAACCGAACATATCGGAAACTAATCCGCCAAAAAAAGCGGCGGCGGCGCTACCGAGCCCAACCGAAGTATCATATACGCCCCACTCCAATCCTTCATGTTGCGCATCAACATTCTTCATAAAAACAGACATCCAAGCCGGAACCGCCATAGCCGCGCCTATTCCATACAAAAACTGAACGAAATAGAGTTGCATAGGACTGGAAACCGCCAAATACAAAAGAGAAACTACCGCATAAATAGAAATACCAATAACAATCGCCCAAAAATTGTCCTTATCCCCTTTTATTTTATCCACCAAAAAAGCAGCTGGAATTTGAAAGAAACTTCTAGTAAAAAGATATATCGCCTCAGCTATTCCCAAAACCCGCAGATCAGCCCCATCTATTGAATTGGTTATATAAATAGCGAAAATGGGAGCAATTAAAGCAAACCCTCCGATAATAAACAAATCTGATATAATTAAAAAACGAATCACCCTGTTTATCTGCACAAATTTTGAATACATATTTCTCATAATAATATTTTGTATAAAAAAAATTAATTCAAATCCAATTCGTTGCTTTTGCAAATCTTGGCGTATTCATAGAAACTTTTTCTCGACTTGCGCTCCAAGGTTTTAAAATCAACTTCCACCAATCCAAACCGCGGCCAAAAACCACGCACATCCGGAAATTCAAAATTATCTAAAAGAGACCAATGAAAATATCCTCGCACATCCACTCCTTCGGAAATAGCTTTGTGAATAAATTTTAAATGCTCTTTGATAAATTTTTTCCGCTTAGAATCATCCGCATCCGCCAATCCATTTTCCGTTATATATATTGGCAAATTATATTTCTTAGCTTGAATTAATGTCTCATATATTCCTTCTGGATAAATTTTCCAACCCAAATCATTGACCTCATCCATTGAGACAATCTCTCTTTTAAAAGATACTATGTGCTTCAAATAATAATTACACCCAATGAAATCAAGATAATTCACGGTACTTCTTACGAAATATTTACTAAAATATTCACCAATAAAAACTACTAATCTTCCGATTGGCCAGATAATATCAGATTCATACGGAGCAAAACTATGAGCAAAACCCACCTTCGCGCTATTGTCTATTTTATGAATTTCAAGGTATGCTTTTTTATATACAGCCAAAAGATTAAAATAAGCTGAGAGGAAATTTATCGGACCTTTTTTTGCCGGAGGCTGTGATCCAAGGAAGTGTCCAAATCCCAGTCCGACATTTGGCTCATTAACAACAATCCAAAATTTTACATCATTTTTTAACTCACTAACAATTTTTTCAACAAATCTCAAGAAGTATTTCTGGGATTTTTTATTTGTCCACCCTCCAAATTCCTGAAACCAAACAGGCTCTGTCCAATGCCAGAGAGTTATAAATGGTTCTATGTTTCTATTTTTCAGGGATTGAATTACTTTCCGATAATGCTCGATTTCTTTTTCGTCAAATTTTCCATCTTCAGGCTCGATTCGTGACCACTCAATGGAAAAACGATGCGCGTTATGCCCAAGTTCTTTGGCAATATCGAAATCTTGTTCATATCGATTATAATGATCACAAGCCTTTCCTGAGATATAATTATGAGGATCAAACATTTTCGGAAATTTTTCTTGTTGCCATTTCTCCCATTTATTTTTCGCTTCCTTTGCCAGTCTTTCGGCATTTTCTTTTTCCCACCTGGTCCAATTATTTTTCAAACCGCCTTCAACCTGATGAGCCGAAGTGGAAGCTCCCCACAAAAACCCTTCCGGAAATTTCAATTTTTTATTTTCCATTTTTATTATTCTTAATCAATCGGTTATAAATTCCGTATTTTGAAATGACTTCGCGCAAAATAAGCGTTATTGCAAATGAAACGAAAATTGCGATATTCTCATCTATATTTTTCAATAAATAAAAAGATAACGCTCCCCAAAATGCCGAAGACACATAATTTGACCCGTGAGTCAAAGAAAGCGGAACACCTCCCATAATCGCGTCGCGAATAATTCCACCGCCAAACCCCGTGAGCATTCCCAAAAAAACCGAAACCAAAAGAGAAATTAGAGAAAAGTGATTTCCGCCAAACAAAAATAAATTAGAAACTGAAACTCCGATAATCACAAATGCCGCTAAGCCGACCGAATCAATAAAACGAAAAAGTGAATATTGTTTGGCAAAAAATGTCGGCACCGCATAAATCACCACTCCCGCCAAAATTGCAACCAAAAGATAATTCGGATCCAGTAAATAAAAAAGTGGCGTTCTACCAATTGCCACATCACGGAAAGTTCCTCCGCCGACTGCCGTAATAATTCCCAAAAAAACCACGCCGAAAATATGCAGCCGCGCGCCTTTGGCTTTATACGCCCCCGTTATTGCAAACGCGAATGTTCCCAACAAATCCAAAAAATACAACATAGATTATTTTTTCTCCAACATCTCCAAGATTTTGTCAATTTTTTCCCTATCCAGCTGTTCCAATTTTTTCTGAATGGCACAAATCTCCCGCTCCGCTTTTCGATCAGTCGCCAAATCCATTTCCCATCTTTTTCGATCGAGTTCCGCCGCGCGATTTTGACTCATCATAATTATCGGCGCCGCATATGCCGCTTGAAAACTAAGCACTAAATTGAGCAGAATAAAAGGATATTGATCCCAATGCCAAAACCATGCGACAAT
Organism: uncultured Bdellovibrionales bacterium; assembly: GCA_964600645.1. Classification (GTDB taxonomy): domain Bacteria; phylum Patescibacteriota; class Minisyncoccia; order Moranbacterales; family UBA9337; genus UBA12151. Next base: position 11,046 of record CAZRJL010000024.1, read on the forward strand.
ATTTACAATAATCCAAATTAAAAGAAAGGTTGTTTGAATAATTAAAAACTTCCAACTCCCGATTATTTCCGTTATTTTATCCGCCGCCCGACCACCGATAGAATTTTTTTTACACAAAATCTTTCCATTTACATTTTTAGTATTTTCCGCTCTAAATGGCATATTCCTATTCTTTTCTTTTTTAAAGATAATTTCCAGTAAAGAATAAACCAGAATTGAAACAGATAACAAGACGAAGGCTGACACGGACACCAGGGATAAAGTAAAAAAGAAAGGCTCTTCTATTTCAAAAAAGGCATATATGACGTTATGCAAAAGAACGGAAGAAATAAATACCGGCAGCATCCATAATAATATTTTTATTTGTTTTTTCATTTTTTTATATTTATATCTGTTTTTAATATTTTTCTTATAAAAATAAACACAATAAAGGAAACAATGGCAAGATAAATAAATTTACTCAAAAATATCCCCCATGAAATTTCAATCTTTCCAATATACAAAGAAGCTGATTCCCATGCTTTATCTGATGTAAACGGAGATAAGAACGGCATAAAAATATAGTCGACGAAAGATTTCACGAAATCATTTATCGCCTGACTCATTATAAATGCAATTCCCACGCTCAAAATTTTATACTCTCCCAAAAATTCCTTGAATTCACTCCATGAAATAAACTTTTCCATAAAAAAACTTTTTTGTTATTATTTTTTCGCTTCGATTTTTTCCGCGCCTCCCGGCATCCATTTGCGCAAAACCTCCGGAATCACCACGCTTCCATCCGCCTGCTGGTAATTTTCCAAAATTGAAATTATCATTCTTGGCGACGGTATGGCGGTATTATTTATCATATGCACAAATTTATTTCTTCCATCCGCCTCCTTATATTTCACATTCAACCGACGAGATTGCCAATCCAAAAAATTGGAAGCTGATCCGGTTTCACCCCAACGATTCATCCCAGGCATCCACGCTTCCAAATCGAACATCTTGTATTTTCCCGCACTCATATCTCCGGTACAAATACTCAGCACGCGATATGGCAATCCAAGCTCCCGATGTAGCTCCTTGGAAATTTCCACCATTTCCAGATGCGCCTTATTTGATTGTTCGACATCATTTTCCGTCATACACACTTGTTCCACCTTCATAAACTCATGTACACGATACAGTCCTTTTGTGTCTTTTCCATAACTTCCGATCTCGCTCCGATAACACTGAGAAAAACCGCAAAACTTCACAGGAAGTTTTGATACGTCCAAAATATCATTGGCATAATATGCCAACAATGACGGCTCAGCTGTTCCAACTAAAAATTTGTTTTCCCTGTTTGCCTTTCCATCTTCCATTTTTTCGATATTTTCGATTTTATAAATTTCATCGACTTCCGGATTAAAATTTTTTCCGGAAAAATATCCCGTTCCGAAAAGCACAAATTCTTTGACCAGTGTCGGAGGAATAATCGGCACAAATCCTTTCTGAACCAATTTTTCCAACGCGAACATCATCAACGCCATCTGCAAAAGCGCTCCCTCGTTTTTCATATAATACCCGCGATATCCGGCAACCTTGGCTCCGCGGTCAAAATCGATGATATCCAAATCTTTGGCGATTTCAATATGTGTTTTTGGCACGAAAGTAAATTGCGCAACCTCCCCCCATTTTTCGATTTCCACGTTTTCACTGCTATCTTTGCCAATCGGAGTGTCTACGGATGGAATAGTTGGGACTTTTGTCATCAAGCTTTCGAATTCTTTTTGAACTTTTTCGATTAGTGGTTCTAATCTGGAAAGCTTTTCTTTTACTTCTTTTCCCTTTTCAATGACCGCTTTTTTATCTTTCGCTTTTTGGATTTCTTCGTTTATTTTGTTTTTTTGAAATTGAAGGTCTTCAATTTCCTGCATCATCTTTACCCTCTCCTTATCCAAAATCAAAAGACGCTCCAAATCAAGATCAATATTCTTATTCTCAATCGCCTTTTTCAATTCCGCGCTGTTTTCTCTGATAAATTTAATATCCAACATAAAAAATTATTACTCCTTTAATATAAAGATATATTAACATTTTAAAGGTTTTTTTGCAACAAAAAAGATAATCAAAAATACCTATTTTATATAATTGTTAAAAACATGCATATGCGAGATTTAGCAATTATATAATTTACGCGCTTAAACAAGAAGCGCTAGGTTTCCCAAAAAATGTTTTTTTCGTAGCTGCTGTGTTCTGACGAAAAGCCGGAGAAAAAATATTTTTTGGGAAACCTAGCGAACATTTTTCAAATGCATAAGTCATAAATTATATGTTGTTCTTTAACTTCGAAGACTTGTATATTTCCGGCTTATACGATTTCAAGCGAATAACTTCCGTTTCCGCCAAGCCGAACGCTTTCAACTCGTATTCCAAATCTTCAATAAAAAATTTCTGATCATACCCCAAGCAAATCACATCCGGTTTACGCTTTTTTATAATTTCGTATTTGTCCCCCAAACTTCCCAAAATCACCTCATCTGCTAAAGCGCTTTCTTGAACCTCCCTCAATCGCTCTTGTTCGTTATTTTTTGGATTTTTGTTTTTAACTTTCAAAACCGTTGCATCCCTGGCAATCACCACAATCAGATAATCACCATAATTTCTCGCTTGTCGCAAAAAATTCCGATGCCCCAAATGAAAAATATCAAAAGTTCCGAAAACCATTACTTTGGATTTTTTCATTTTATTTTGCTCAAATCACCATTAATAACAATCGGCTGCACTGCTTCAATTTCCTCTGAATATGCCATCTCCGAAATCGGATTAAGTAAAAATATTTTCTTATTATGCACATAAGCAAACCCGAGTTCCATAAGCGTATTTCCTCCTATGTAATTTTCTATGCCATTTTTGTCAAAATTTAAAACCAAAACCGCATCACTTTCCACTATTTCATTGTAATGATATCTAATATAATCATTTTCAATTTTTACTTTCGCGTGCTCACTTTTCATCTTTTCTATCATATCTTTCATTCCGCCCCGCGCTTGAGAAACATAATGCTTATGCAAATCAACTGTATGTCCAAGTTTAATAAGTTGATTTTGATATTCAACCATCTGTTTTGCAAAAACGCTACTGCCTATAATTGTAATTTTCATATTATTGCAAAAAAATATTATTCAATTTCCACTCCCATTTTCTTGAGCATTTCAATTACGCGCTCGATTGGAATTCCCCGCGTCAAGTTGTTATAGCTCCCGGAAATATCACTGATAAAAGTTGAGCTGTAATGTCCAAGTGGATCAAATCCGAGCGCGTATGTTGTGAATTTATCATCTTGATTCAAGTATTTTTCAATCTCCTCCCCGTTAATCTCTCGCATATTTACATCCGTTTTCACAACAGATTTTGCGGTTTTTCCATTCTCAACATCAATCAAAAAAATGCCCGTAAAAAATTGAAAGGATTTTCCGGAAAGATTTTTCAATCTCCAAACGGCATCCTCTTTTGATTTTGGTTTTTCTAAAATATTTCCATCAAACCATCCAACAGAATCAAAACCAATTACAATCCCTTCCTTGACTTTTCCCGCCACTGCCTGCGCTTTTTGCCTGGCAAGCTCCTGCACAAGTTCCTCCGGACCGTTCGGCCTTCCCTCGAATTTTTCCTCAACATCGCTCCCGACCGCCTCAAACTCAATTCCAATTGAGCGAAAAAGTTCTTGCCGATAAGGCGAAACAGTCGCCAAAATTATTTTTTTCATATTCTTTTTAATGCTTCAAAATTTATTTTTGGGTCTTTTTCGTCAAAAATATCAATTACTTGATATTTTCCTTTTGTCCAAACTTCGCCGTTTTCCAAAAAATGAGTCGCCTGCAGAATTTTAAT
>CAZRJL010000025.1:0-13304 GCA_964600645.1 uncultured Bdellovibrionales bacterium
ACTCATTCCACTGCCATTATTTGTGCCATTATGTCAGTTGATTTCATGGGACTCAACTGGGCGCGATAATTCGCGACCAAACTCACGCCTTCAATAATGACATCATAGACCTTCCATTGTCCGTCATCAGACAGTTTCATTCGATATGCGACGGGCGTTTCAACCCCTCCGCGTACAATTTTTGTGGAAACTTCCGAAGTATCTTTTTTCATCCTTTGTCCGAGAAAGAAAATCTCGGATGCGGAAGAATTGCCAGAAACTTTTTTATAGTAAACGTCGAAAAGTTTCCGAGAAAATCCTCGAACAAATTCTTCTTGTTCTTCGCAGGAAAAAGTTTTCCATTTCTGAGCAAGAGCCCGTTTGGAGATTTCGTCAAAGTCGAAAATACTTTTGACGATTAAAAAAATCTCCTCTTTCTTAGACGGATCATCCAAGATGAGGACGATCTGATTGATTTTTTCTTTTAAAACTTCTTCCGGGTTTGCCTGATTAGCAAAGGCGGGAGAAATTAAGAAAAAAAATACAAAAAGAGTTGCGGAAAAAATAACGATGAACTTTTTCATAATTACTCTCCTTGAAATTTGTTTCCGATTTCTATCGGAATAGGATAATTAAGAACTGATTGTTTGTTTTCCTAATATAATGGAACAAATTGTTGAAAATGTAAAGGGCGGGTTGTGGATAAATTTCCAGCAAAGTGATAGAATAAAAAAGTAGGGAAAGTATTTCATTTTGTTATTCAAGTATGCATCTTTGTCATTCCCGCGCAGGCGGGAATCCAGGGATTATTAAAAAATATACAACAATACTGGATTCCCGCCTGCGCGGGAATGACAGGAAAATATAATATGAACAAAATAAAACTTACTATTTCAATTGCCATTCCACTTTTTGCCGGATTTTTGGGATCGATTTTCACCAATACTTCCGTTGATACATGGTATCAGACATTAACCTTGCCATCACTCAATCCCCCGGGTTGGGTTTTTGGTCCGGTATGGACATTGTTATACATTTTGATGGGAGTAGCCTTGTATCGCATTTGGAGAAAGAAAGAGATGGGTATGGATATCTTTTGGGCGGTATGGCTTTTTTTCGCGCAATTGTTTTTTAATATTTTGTGGTCGCTTTTGTTTTTCGGGATGGAAAATCCGATGCTGGCGCTGTGGGGAGTTGGAATTTTGTGGCTTTTTATTTTCTTCAACATTGTCGCTTTTTTCAAAGTCGATAAAAAATCCGCCTGGCTAATGCTCCCATATCTCGTCTGGGTAAGTTTCGCCGCTTACCTGAATTATGCAATTTTTGTTTTGAATTGAAAATATAAATCTTTTGAAGTTCCTATGCTATGTGTATATGGAAATAAAAAAGGTGATGGGCATAAATCTCTTGCCCATCACTTTCTTTTTTCGATTTATCTATTGGTAGAAGTGTCTGTTGCATACATCAGAGTAGGGGAATTGGTCTCAATTTCATGTAAACAATACCAATCCAATTCTATTTTTTGAGCACCATAAATATTGAGACATGGAACGATCAGGCGATCATCATCATCTGCAACCACCGATTTCCACCCAAATATATCGTTTTCTTCGGGAAAATACTTCCTAAAAAAACCGTTCCCCCTTTCTAGGATAGCCATAAGCTCAGCTAGACCGAGACATTGCCCGATCAGTTTTTTAGCAACGAGTTCCTCTAAGATTTCATATAGAGGAAAAAATATTTTTCTCTCTTTATGAACCTTCCACCTCAAGAGAGTTCTTACATCAAATTTGGTTGGACCGAGTCTGAATAATTTCGGATACAGCACCTTTTTTGCAAAGTCTGGATATTCCGGACGGATCGTCCGGTTTATTTTGATGATAGGATCCCACGTTCTCAAAAGTTCTTCTATTTCCTTTGGTGGAACAATCTTTCTTACTTTTTGTAATAATTTATTGTTCATTTTTATTTCCCTCCTTGAATTTAATTTTGTTAAATAACTTACTTTTTTTAATTATGTATTTGTTATTTGTAATTTACAATATTTTTTTTATTCAGTGCGGTAAAAGCCTTTATTAAAGCATAAAATCATATATATTTTGACAAAAAATTCGTCATAATATATAATGCGGATATATGAAAAATAAGAAACTGCTATATTTTTTGGATTTTGATGATAATGTGAATAAAGTTTTTGAGATAATCAAGAAGAATGGAAGCATCCGTCCGACCGATATCGCTAAAAAAACTGGTGTCAAGAGAACTTCAGTAAATTATATTCTGCTGAAATTGAAAGGCAGAGGAATTGTTGAAAAAATAAAAATAGCCAGTCATTATGAATGGAAAAAATCGAATAACCGAAAGATAGAAAATCAGATCGATAGTCTTTATGAATTTTTAGGTGTTTCTTTCTCTGATAAGACGATAAGTGTTCCTGGAGATATGGGGGTAATGGTTGCAAAGGGAAAAAGTAATGTTTTAAATGAATATTTAAAACTATTAGAGGAGGATAAGAATAGAAGGATTTTTTCTATTCAGGGAAATAAATCGGTCGCGGCTTCTGAATCTTTCGGAAATTTTAATTTAAGTACTATTCAGAGAAAAATTAAAAAAAATAAAATTATAATAGAAGGAATTTTAGGAGAAGCTACATTGGATTATTTAAAAACCATTGATAAGAATTTATTGAATGAATACAGAAACAGGCTCGTGGTTCCGTACATTATAGATGATAAGTTTATTGATTTTGATATGGACATTTTTATATCCAAAGATAGAGTTATGATGATTAATTTTGAAAAAAGCTTGGCAGTTGTAATAAAAAATGAGAATATATATATGGCGATTCTAAATATGTTTAAGGTTATGAGACTAACCTCAAAAAAAATAGATTTGAATGCATATATTGAAAAATTGATGATTAATTAATAGTCGTTTTGTCTATATTTAATTTACAGTATCATATAAAATTTTTTAAAAGATGAATTTCATATACTTTAGTGATTTATTTACATCTTGAATTCATGAAATAAAAAATATCTTAGTGCGTATTATGAATAAGTTTGCTTGAGTTTTTGGCTAAATTTTGCCTAATTATGATTAGAGAGAAGTGTGAAAATAAAACCGATGAAGAGCTTGTTGAGCTGGCTTTGGAGAATCAAGATTTTTATGAATGTTTGGTTGAAAGATATGAAGAAAAATTAGCTCGCTATATTCGAAGAATTTCCGCTTCTTCCAAAGAAGATGTGGAAGATTTGTTGCAGGAAATTTTTGTGGCGGTATATCGAAATTTGAATGACTTTGACTCCGGGTTGAAATTTTCTTCTTGGATTTATCGTATTGCTCATAATAAGACAATCAGTAGTTGGCGGAAAACCAAAAGTCGTCCCCAATTGGTACATTCGGAAGAAGCTCAAGAGTTGGTAAAAATCGTTTCCAGCGATGAGGATATGGCAAAAGATTTGGAAAAGAAATTCGACGCCAAGCAGGTGGAAAAAATTCTGTGGAAAATGGATGAAAAATACCGGGAGGTTTTGGTGCTTAAATTCATAGAAGACAAGGATTATCAAGAAATTTCCGACATTTTGAAAAAACCGATGGGAACGGTGGGGACATTGATCAGGCGCGCCAAGAATCATTTTCGGGAAATAGCCGAAAAGGAAAAAGCGGATTTATAATTTTTTTTGATCAAAATAAAGCGATGGAAGAAAAAATAAGCGGGAGAATATTGGAAAAAATCAAGCGGGAGAAAATAATACCGGATCCAAAATGGAAGTTTTTGGCAAAAGATTATTTGGTTTGGGTTGCTTTCGCAGTGTCTATTTTTGTCGGTGGAATTGCGATCGGTAGTACGGCTTTTGTTTTGACAAACAGCGATTGGGATATCTATCCCCGAATCGGAGAAAATTTTTCCCAATATTTGGCGATGAGTTTGCCGTTTTTTTGGATAATTGCATTGATTGTTTTTTCTTTTTTTGCTTTTTACAATTATCGTCACACAAAAAAAGGTTATCGCGCCAATCCTTATATTATTGTAGTATCCAGTATCGCGCTGAGTCTCGCCTTAGGAACGCTTTTTTATCAAATAGGACTGAGTGAAAAAGTTGAAAGAAATCTGTCTCGTTCCATCCCGTATTATCAAAGAGATTCCGAGTATCGTATAAAAATATGGAACCAGCCGGAACATGGACTAGTTGCCGGAAGAATCGTTCAAATTAGAAATAAGGATGATTTCAAAATAGAATGCTTTGACGGAAATATATGGTTGATTAAAGGTGAAAATATTTTATGGCGACCGAGAGCTATTTCCGAAGAAGGGGCGCAAGTGAAAGTTATGGGAGAAGCGGAAGACGTAAGAAAGTATATTTTTCATGCAAGAGAAGTGCGTCCTTGGATTGGTGAAATGAGAAAAAATCCGGTTATTAATGAGCGAATGGATGGGGATGAATTTAGGGAAAAAAGGTGAAATAAAAAAAATAGTGCTGACGTAGTACAAACTGTGAGTGAAAAACGCGTTTTCACACAGTAATAATTAAAACCATAACTAATGAGTAATAAAAATCTTATTATCGGAACATCAGCCCTAGTGGCAGTAATTTTGGCGGGAGCCTTTTCTGTCTCTCAGGCATATCGAGGAGATTATTCCCAAAAGGGACCGAATTATACTCCGGAGAGGCACGAGGCAATGACAAAAGCCTTTAAGAATAATGACTATCAGGCCTGGAAGAAATTGATGGAGCAAAATCAATTTCAGGGAAGAGTGATGGGCGTTATTAATGAGGAAAATTTTGCCAAGTTTGCCCAGATGCATCGCTTGATGATAGAAAGTAAATACAAAGAGGCTAATCAAATCCGCGCCGAATTAGGATTGCAAAATCAAGATGGCAAAGGAATTGGTGCCGGATATGGCAAGGGCGTAAGAGATGTCCGTGGACAAGGTCAAGGTAGGGGAAATGGAGGAGGTTGCGGACAAAGCTTTGTTGATGCAAATAAAGATGGAATTTGCGATAGACTGTAATAAAGTAGAACTTGCGTAGAAATAAAAACTCCGACGTAACGTCGGAGTTTTTATAATTCTCGTGGTCATTAGTGGACTCGAACCACTGACCTCCACAATGTCAATGTAGCGCTCTAACCCCAGCCAGAGGCTGGTCCGCCTCTGGCGGAAGCTGTTTGTGGGCATATCCTGACTCGAACAGGAGACCTCTACGATGTCAACGTAGCGCTCTAACCAACTGAGCTATATGCCCTTAGTTTTTTCCATTGTTTTTAATATGGAATTCCTTATTTTTCTTCCCATTCCCGATTTATAAAAATTTTCTCTTTGCAGGGCATCTTTTTTGCAAAAATATTTTTCATAATAAACTATCTCAAACGGACCGTTTTCTTTAGTCCATTTGTTTGAATTGTTATTATGCTCGCTTAGACGAACTTCTGGATTTTTTTCTGTTATTCCAGTATATATTTTATTATTTTTTAAACTTTTAATAAAATAAATGAAATACATAGATATTTTTCTATTTATCTTCTGTTGCATCCTCTTCTTTTCCAATCAATTTATCATATTCTTCTTTTTCAATCGTTTCAACTTCCAGCAATTTGTCGGCAATCTTTTTAAGAACGTCTTTCTTCTCGGTTAAAATATTTTCTGCTGTTTGCCTGGCGTTTTCAATAAATTTGGATACTTCCTTGTCAATTTCGTCCGCTGTTCTTTCTGAATAATCTTTTTCTTCGCTTATTTCTCTACCAAGAAAAATCAATTCTTCTTTTTTTCCAAACGTGCGCGCTCCCAAATCGCTCATTCCATAGCGCGTCACCATATTGCGTGCAGTATGAGTGGCTCGCTCCAAATCATTGGAAGCTCCGGTGGTGATATCGCCAAAGGTAAGTTTTTCACTCACATAGCCTCCGAGCAGAGTAGCCAACTCGTCAACAAAGTGCGCGCGGCTTTCCAATCGCTTGTCTTCTTGTGGGACTGACATTGTATATCCGCCGGCTCGTCCGCGGGAAATGATGGAAATTTTTTGCACCGGATCGGCATTTTCCAAACTGGAAGCAATCAGTGCGTGTCCGGCTTCGTGATAAGCAATAATTTCTTGTTCTTTTTTGTTGATAGCGCGACTTTTTCTTTCCGGTCCGAGAATTACTTTTTCAATCGATTCGCGTAATTCCTGATTGCTGATCATTTTTTTATTTCGTCTGGTGGCTAGGATAGCAGCTTCATTGAGAAGATTCGCCAAATCGGCTCCGGAAAATCCAGGAGTTCTTTGAGCGATAATTTTCAGATCAATACTTTCTTCCAGAGGCTTTCCTTTGCTGTGTATTTTTAAAATAGCTTCTCTTTCTTTGATATCCGGCAAATCCATCGTCACGCGTCGGTCAAATCTTCCTGGGCGAAGTAGAGCAGGATCAAGAACGTCTGGGCGGTTGGTGGCGGCGATAACAATCACACTGGTATTGGTTTCAAAACCGTCCATTTCAACAAGAATTTGATTGAGTGTTTGTTCTCGTTCGTCGTGTCCTCCGCCAAGTCCGGCTCCGCGGTGTCTTCCGACGGCATCAATTTCATCAATAAAAACGATTGCGGGGGCATTCTTCTTGGCTTGTTTGAAAAGATCACGGACACGGCTGGCTCCGACTCCGACAAACATTTCCACGAATTCGCTTCCACTGATATTGAAAAACGGAACTTGGGCTTCACCGGCGACGGCGCGGGACATCAGAGTTTTTCCGGTTCCCGGCGAACCAAGAAGGAGTACCCCTTTGGGAATTTTCGCGCCCATTTCCAAGAATTTTTTCGGGTGTTTGAGAAATTCAACGATTTCCATTAATTCTTCTTTAGCTTCGGTGGCTCCGGCGACATCCGCAAAAGTAACGCGATTTTTTTTGTCTTTCGGGTCGACCATTCTGGCTCGGCTGGTGCCGAAAGAAAGCGCTTGGGAGTTTCCTCTTTGCGCTTGGCGCATCATAAACCACAAAAATCCGGCGATAAGAATAAATGGCAATAAAAACGGAAGAATGGCTGCCGCCCAAGCTGTGGCGCCGGAATCGGTTTTGATTTCCAGTTTTATTCCTTGAAGTTTTTCCGCGGATACTCCGTAGCTTGCAAGTGATTGGGTGAGGGAGGCATCTGTTTCTTTGATAGCCTTTTCTTTTGTTTTGTCGGAAAGTTCGATTTCAAGGTTGTTGTTTTTTATTACAATTGAAGAAACTTTTCCGTCGTTTATTTGGGTTGCCAATTCGCTTAATGAAATTTCTTTCGGTTTTTGAGCAGGAGAATTAAAGAGAGTTATAATTCCGAATGTTAGAAAAATAATTATTGCTATAATCCAAATGTTTTTTGTTAGCTTGTCCATATTTTATTTTTTTAGAATGTATACGTTTTTAATAATCCGAAGTGCTGATTTCTTGAAAAACATTTTTTCTTCGGCCCTTTCGAGGGACACGGGCAGCTGCGAAAAAACATTTTTCAAGAAATCAGCGAAGATATCAGGAAACGCGCAAATTCTTTTTAAGTTAAATTATATTTTTATCAAAGTTAGTTTATCACCTTTTCGCTCAACTTTCAACCCTCCAAAGCTTGCTTGCTGGTTTTTGCTTTTTTGGCTGTTGGCAATTTTGAGCAGTTCCTCGATATTTCCCAGTTCAATGTTGTGTAATCCGGATAGCATGGAAATTGAATTTCGGAGTACTTGGCGTTGAAGAGAGAGAGACAGATTAAGCAGAATGGGTATTTTGATGACAATTTTTCCATTGCTTTCAGTTATTGTTTTGGAGCTTTCTTTGCGGGCGGAGCTTTGAATATATTCAAAATCATCGGAAATTGTTTTGGCAAGTGATGATAGGTTTTTTTTGATGGAAATTTTGAAATTTTTTTCCAAATAAGGAATCAGATGGCGGCGGATTTTGTTGCGAAAAAAAACAGTGTCCTTGTTGGACTTATCAATACGAAATGGGATGTTTTTTTCTTTCAAATATTTTTCAATTTCTTTGCGCGAAGTATCAAGCAGGGGGCGGATAATATTTTGGCTTTTGGCGGACATTGAGGCAAGTCCTTGCAGGCCGCTTCCACGCAAAATGCGCATCAAAACGGTTTCCGCTTGATCATCTTGATTGTGCGCTACGGCGATGAGATTGAATTTTTTTTGCCGGCGGATTTTTTCAAAAAAAGAATAGCGGATTTGGCGCAGTTTGTTTTCCAGATTTTCTCCCGCCTTTGTTTTTGCTTGTTTTTTGGCGTTTGAGACATTGATAGGGAGAGAATATTTTTTTGCCAAGTTGCGGACATATTTTTCATCTCCATCACTTTCTTTACCGCGCAATCCGTAATTTACATGGGCAATATGCAAGCGAAAATTATATTTAGGTGCCAGCGCCGCGAGAATATCTAAAAGGCAGACACTGTCCGGTCCGCCCGATACAGCGACGATAATTTTGTCGCCCTCTTTCCAAAGTTTTTTCCGGAAAGCTAAATTTTGAATGTTTTTGATCATTGCACAGGTCGTTAATTTATTTCAATTCGTATCCTTCTTTCTTGAGAATTTCTTCTATTTGAGAAAATGTTTCATTTAATTTTCCTTCAGCATTTATTATTTTATAATCGTAATAATATTCTTCGGTGTCAATTTCTTTCTGAGCTTCTCCTAATCTTTTTTCCAGTTCTGTTTTATTCATTCCGGGATTTCTTTTTTGTATTCTTTTAGAGAGTATTTCTATAGAATCTGGTTTCAAAAATATCGTAGTTGCATTGTATTTTTCCTTGAAATATTTTGCGCCAACAATATCTACATTTACTATTATATTAAATCCTTTTGCTATTTTCTCATCCAACTGAGGCTTGTATGTTCCGTAATAAACATCCCGACTTTCAACGTAGGTATATTCTACTAAGTTGCCTTTTTTTATTTCTTGTTCAAATTCTTCTTTGGAAAAGAAATAATAAGCCCCTCCTTCTTTTTCATTTTCTCGTGGCAATCTGCTTGTGGCTGAGACTGATTCTTTGAATATTGGATATTTTTCCATTATCATTCTGGTTATTGTTGTCTCTCCACTTCCCGTAGGTCCGCCTATAACTAGCACTTTTTTATATTGTGTATCTTTTTTCATAGTTGGTATATAATGTTTAATATAATTAACTTAATTATAAACAAAACGCGTATGCCAGTAAATATGAACATTGTTTCCGGACCCGAGTACCAAGCAAGAAGAGAAGAGGAAAAAAGCGAGGGACATGAAATGGTTCAAAATGAGAGAATGAGAAAAAGAGCGGAAGAAATGGTTAATTCAGATCATGAATTAGCCGTAGAGATAAGAAACACAATGGAGGACGGCAGAGTTTATATCGGACTGAATGAAGAAGAAATTGGAAAATTAGCCGAGTCGGGATATGACAGAGAGCTCATAAAAATGATTGCCGAAGAGGTGGAAAAGAAAATCGTTCACTAGAATTATTTTGACAAGATGGAAATAAAGCAAGGATAAATTCTAATTTATCCTTGCTTTTATAATTTCCCTTTTTTATTCGGCTTCTTTTTCTTCTTTCTTTTCTTTCTTGCTGTCGCCTTCTTTTCCGTCCATCAAGATCAGTCCCATACGGTGGTTTTTCGGTTCGATGGAAAGAATTTTCCAGTTGTAGCTTTCGCCGACTTTAATGGTGTTTTCCATTTTCTTTCCCGGGTGGGTTTCTTGGAATTCGCTAATATGAGCTAGTCCGTGGATATTGGAATCCAAATAAACAAAAGCTCCGAAGTGATTTATTTTATCAACCTTTCCTTTGTAAGTTTCTCCAACTTTGTATTTTCCTGCCGCTTCTTCCCATGGATCTTTTTCCAAGGCGCGGATAGAAAGGGATATTCTGGTGTCATCAATCCCGATGATTTTGGCCTTAACCTTGTCGCCAACTTTGACTACCTCGCGAGGATTGTTGATAAGCTGCCATGCCAATTCGGAAATATGAACTAAACCTTCTAATTTGTCGCTGTCTTTTTTGCTGGCGGCTTTACTTTCCGGAAGGAATTTTATGAAAGCTCCGAAATCAACTACTCCGCTGATCTCGCCTTCGACGACGTCATCAATTTTGAGTTCGGAAATAACCTTTCTTTCTTTTTCGCTCATTGCCGCTTTTTCACTCACAATCAATTTTTCATCTTCGCGGTTGGTGTCGATTATTTTTACGGAGAATTCATTTCCCACATAGGCCTTGAGAAGTTCGAGAATACGGTTTTTGTTTCCATCTTCAACGCGCGGGTAATGTTCGCTGGAAAGCTGGGAAACAGGCAAAAATCCTTTGATTCCGTTGAGTTCCACCATAAGCCCTCCTTTGTTGGCGTCCAAAATTTTAACCGAGAGAACTTCTTGAGTGTCGCGTTTGGATTCAAGATCGTCCCATGATCTTTCGTGAGACGCTTCGCGAATGGAAAGTTCAATGAAGCCGTCTTCGTTTTCCATATCGATTATTGTCGCGCTGATTTTGTCTCCGGGTTTGAGTTTTTTGGAAAGCCCCATTCCGTCGCGAGACTCTTTTCCCAGAACGATTCCGGTTCCGATTGCTCCCAAATCCAAAAGCACAAGGCTTGATGACGCTTCAATCACAATTCCTTCCAGTGTATCTCCAAGTTCCGGAATTTCAATCGGATTTTCGGAAAGAAGTTTTCCCATCGGAGAAGAGTCTTCTTCTTGTTCGGTTGCGACAACCTTTTTAGGGGCTGATTTTTTCGCTACTTTTTCTTCTTTTTTACTTGTTGTTTTTTTCTCTGCTTTGACTGTTTTGGATTTGACGGTGGTTTTGATTTTATCCACTTCTTCCGCCAATTTGTCCAGAATATTTTTCTTAGGCATTTTATTGAATGTTTTGGCAATTGCGCTACTTTGCCATTTAAGTATTAAAAGCGCATAAAACAAAAATTCCCGTTCAATATATGATAGGGGAATTATCAAGAAAACCAAAGAGATTAAATCATCTCAATATTCAATTTTCTTAATAATTATTTCTGTATAAATCAGTATATATCAAGATGGGTATTTTGTAAAGAGATGTAAAATATTCAAAAATTTTGATAGAAATAAATAGTCGTTTATTTTATTTTGTATTTTTTAAGAAATTCCTTTCCAACACATTTTAAAAATCATCCGCATTGCCGAAGAAATAACCTCCGATTCGATGATAATGGCCATTTTGTCTTTAATGGAAAATATGGCCGCGCGATTGGCGTAAATATTTATTTCAATTTTAAAAGGATATTCGTCAGCGTTGATCAATTTTGTTCTTCGTAATTGCCGACTGTCATTTTTCACAAATTTCGCGGTATCCTGATCGTTTGGCACAATAAGAGTCTGCATAATTTTTTTTCGCATTCTTTTGGTAATATAATTTCCGCACTCTTTTATGCTGAAAAGTTTAGTTATTTCTCCCGAAGCCCAGCCAAACACTTCACTCCCTGGATAATTCAATGAATCTTCATAAGCTTTTAAAATTCCTTCTCTGTCTTGATAAAACCAAACTTTAGGCTTGATTTCGTTCACATTATTAATCGACATCAGTTGTGGCATCAATTGTTCCAATATTTCCTCTCTTTTTTTAAATAACTTTTTCAATTCCTGCGGATCAAGAGCCACAAACATTTTTCTTTTACCTTGCGAGGTTGTTTTGATATATCCGGCGTGTATCATTTCGTCAATATTTTCATAAACTGTCGTTCTTTTGATGCCGGTTTTTCTGGCAACTTCAATTATACTGGTTTTTCCCAGCTCAAGACAAGCCAAATATATCTTGGCATGCTTTTCTTCTATTCCTATTTGCTTGAGAACATCTAGCATATTTTTGCAAATCGTCGCTTTTTCCGACGATGTATTTATTATATTATATTTTGATAAACTTGTCAATAAAAGCCAGTAGAAGCCTATTTTCAGAAATAACAAAAAACATAATCGGATATTTTGACATTTTATGTAAAAATAGCATAATAAACAATCAAGCTTAATTAATATGGCTTGATAAGTATTCTTAAAAACTCAACCCCAAGCATAAGGAGAAAGATATGAAAATAGCTTTGGTTGTTCCAAGTGGTCAAAAAGATATGAACGCAATGGGCAATGTTGCCCGACCGCCATTAGGGGTTTGCTATCTGAAGGCGTATCTTAAAGTCGAAGGATATAAGAATGTCCAAGTGTTTCATCAGATTGATGAGTCTTATGAAACAATGGTGGGAAAAATTTTAGAATTCCAGCCGGATGTCGTTGGATTTTCGGCGATGAGTTGTGTTTTTTCTGATGGAGTAAATTTAGCCAAATCACTAAAAATGAGAAGGCCGGATTTGGTCACGGTTTTTGGCGGCGAACATATCACGGGAATTTTTGTTGATGAAACAAAATGTGGCTCATCAATACTTACTGAAACTTTGCAAAAGTATCCCGAGATTGATTTTGCGGTTCCATTTGAGGGAGAAATTACTCTTTCGGAACTTGTGAAAGCAATTGAAGTCAAGGGTGATTTTTTTGATGTGGCTGGAATCGCTTTTTTGAGCAATAACCAAGTGGTTATTACAAAAAGCAGATCAAGAATTTCCAACCTTGATATTTTTCCAATCGCAGATCGTAGTGATTTGCCTTACGAGAAATATCATTCGGTGGACGAGTCTCCTTTTTTGGAATATTTACATACGACCCGTGGTTGCAAATTCAAGTGCAGATATTGCGCCACGCCAATTTCAAGTCCGGGTAGAATTGCGGCTTGTTCTGCTGAAAGAATTTTGAAAGAGATTGAATTTCTTCATCGCAATCTCTACCGAACCAGATTCTTTTTTTGCGATGAGCTCTTTACTTTTAACCTTGCTAGAATTGAAAGATTCTGTGAAGGATTGATTGAAAGAGGGTTATCGCAAAAAATTCATTGGCGCTGTTTTGCACGAGTAGATGATACTTCGAAAGAGAAAGTCGATTTAGTGTTGATGAAAAGGGCTGGATGTAACGGACTATTTTTCGGAATTGAATCGATGAATATTGCAACCTTGCGAAGACTTGGCAAAGGAATAACTCCAGAGCAAGTCAGAATGGCGGTCAAAAAAACTGCTGAAGCGGGAATAGATGTTTGGGGTAGTTTAATGATTGGCTATCCATGGGAAACTGAAAGAGATCTTCGTAGATCTTTGGATGAATATTTAGTACTGGTAAAAAAAGGCTGGATAAAGCACTCTTATATTGCTTTTATCACGCCTTTCCCGGGGACGCCGTTTTATCGAGAATGTCTCCAGAATAATTATATAAGCAATTCGGACTTTTTGGATCTGAATTGTGATAAGCCTGTCCTAAAAACACCAATCGCTGAAAAA
>CAZRJL010000026.1:0-10988 GCA_964600645.1 uncultured Bdellovibrionales bacterium
TGTGTTGGGTGTGTTTGGGTGTTTTTGGTAGGACTTTTACTTCCTTCCACTCATCTTCATTTTTTTTAGTTTCATTTCTGCATATCATCACTATTTTAATCATCCTCATCCCTATTCAAAAAAACCGTTTTTTTATCGTCCCCGCTCTACTCTCGGCCATATTTTTGCATTATTTATACAACCATGGCGTCTTGCTGATTTTTTGATTAAAAAGAATTTGAAAAAGCCCGCAATCATTCGTTTTTATTTTTTATTTCCAGATATTCTCCCAAAACCCAGCCTTTTTGATCATTATTCAGCGCAACCCTATACCAAGCATTTTTAACTTCCAACACTGAATAATCTTCCCCTGGATAAACTTGAGAAATTATCTTGCCCGTATAAGCGGGTTCCTCATACACATTTACAAAATCCAAACTTGTCTGTCTTACAACCACAACACTACCATCCTCCAAGGATGTATTTCCATTACCAATATCGGAATTTTCCGAAAAATCAACATTTTCCGCCTTCACATATTCACCGATAACCCACCCGCTAACACCATCTTTTGTTGTGATTTTATACCAATTGTTTTTAACCTCAAAGAAAACATACTCTTCTTCCGGATAAATTTTCGCCACCGATGCACTCCCGATTGAAGCATCCTCTCTGACGTTCAACCATCCGGTCGGCGTATTTTTAACGGTTAAAATATTTTCATTCGAATTTCCTTTTATATCTTTATCGTTATCCTCTTTCAATCCGGACTGAACCAGCTCGACATATTCGCCAATAACCCACCCCTTTTTATCATTTTCCAATAGAATATTGTACCACCCGTCCCTTTTCTCCGCATATTCATACTCTTCCGTTGGATAAACCTTAGCAACAACGCTTCCGGCCTTGGATGGTTCGCTTCTCACATTCAACCAGCCTACTTCCGTATTTTTTATTTTTATTTTTTCTCCTTCGAAATTACCGCTTATTGACGCATCTTGAATTTCTTGATTAAACTTTGCATTTTTTTGAGCAACTTCATCTATTGAATTAACAGCTTCCGCTATTTTTCTTTCCTTTTCGTCAACATTCTCCTCGGCGACATATTCATGTGATTTATTCTCGGACAATAACTCCAAAACACTCATTTCTTCTTTTTTGTAGACACCACCTTTATCTTTCCAATATTTCCAAATTAAAACTCCACCGAATAAAACAATAGCGATAATAATAAGTATGGCAACTTTTCGGTTAAATATTGAAAATATCCTCTTGCTCAATGAAATCAATAAATTCAATATCATCCTGAAAGGATAAATCATCCTGCTGATAATCTTTCCCGCCCATACAAATACAATAATGAAAATTTTCCATGGCGACGGAGTCGGCAATTTGGCGTCATCTATCTTTTCTTCAATCTGAACATGGACACTATCTAATCCTTGAGAAGAATACTCTTCCGGATTTCCAAAATATTCCAGTTCTTCAAAATCCTTATTATTTTCGGAAATAATTCTCTTTCTCCAAAGGGCATAATAGAAAAATCCGAGCGCTCCCATACCGAAAATTAAAATAAGGACGATTCCCCATGTAGCAAATGTTTGCATACCTCCAATCGAAGCCAGGAAGTTTTTTCCCGCTCCGGAATCAATCATCAGTCCTTGTATCGCCTTAATATTTTCATTAACCGCTTTCATTTCTTCCTGATTTTCCCGAAAAGCCAAAATGTGGTCTTGCGGTGTCGCATTACTGTCTTTTTGTTTTCTCATTACTCTGTCCAAGCGGGTGTTTATATCTGTTTTTAGAGTTATCGCCTGAGCGGTATAGGCGGTTTCTCCCAAAACTGAAACCATTTCTTCTGTCTGTTTTTTCAATGATTCGATTTCATCATTCGGGATTATCCAAACATCTTTTATTTCAACCGATCTGACAACCGCCTCGCCGGCTTTCAAATTGACATCTGCTGTTACATAATATTGCTCTGTCGTGGCATCATAATTCAAAGACAAACCACCTTGATCTATTATATATTCCTGCTTAACTTCCTTGGGAAGGAATGCCTTGAAAGGAATTTTTTGATCGATTGAATCCGATGGGTTGGCGATAATAAACTTTATAATAACCGACCCCCACTCCATCATTACTTTCACCACCGGTTGATTAACTGTTTGTTCCAAAAGCTGACGATTAACATCCGCTACTGCTTTAAGCTCTAATACCTTATTTTTCAAATAATCTATATCGCTTTTCTTAATTTCCAAAAGAGGAGCCAGTGAATCGGAATCCACCTTTCCAATCTGATCGGTAACATCTTTCAAGTCATCGGAAACATCATTAACCGATGAAGATATATTTGAAGTTCTCGAATCAAGCGTCGCCAAGCTATTTTCCAACGAATCAACGTATGTCTTAATTGCCATAATCTCATCATAGGCCACGGTTGATTTTCCGCTAAATCCGAGATCCATCTGAACATCCAAAAGTTTTTCATAGGAAGCCTGCACTTGGGTATATATAAGGTCTATCGTTCCTCCGGATCCCACCGAATCTTTCAAATCGACAATTTTTCCAAAAAGCGTTTCTTCATCCGCTCCGTCATCGGGATTTCCCACATAACTCTCCAGCGCATCGACATATCCAATAATATCTGCCGCAGTATAACTTCCCCATTTATTGAGAATATTATTGGTAACGGTTTGAATAGCGGAAACTCTGATGCCAGTATCTTCAACCGTTGTTTTAACACTGGCCAGATCCGTATCGATAGTGTCAATCTTACTATCGATTGTTCCGAGAGTTGAAGATATTGTATCTATTTTTCCTTCAATAATCGAGAGTGTCCCGTTAATAGCGGAAACATCTAAAGAAATATTGTTCACATCAGTGGAAATATCCGACAAAGTATTGGTGGTATTTGTCCTGAAAGTTGCTTCTGCTGACTCGTGAGTATTCAATGAGTCCTGAGAAGCGCGCGAAGAAACCGTAGTATCCACCCTAGAACTTATAACATCAACGTCCGTCCAATCGATTGTGTCCGTTTTCAATTTTATTCCGGTTACATCATCCCAATCGATTGTATCACTTTTTGTTTTTATCGCGTCAACATCAGTCCAATCAATCGTGTCCGTCCTAAGTTTGATGTCTCCCGAAGAAGTTATCAATCCCGTGATATCAGACCAATCTATGGAATCGGTTTTTGTTTTAATGGCGGAAATATTTCCCGTGCCGATTTCGGTAAGCAAGGTTGCTACATCGCCTTTTATATCCGTAATATCTCCCCAATTAATAGTATCGGTTTTCAATTTAATTTGAGTAATATCATCCCAATCAATCGTGTCTGTTGAAGTTTTGATGGCGCCAATATCCGCCCAATTTATGGAATCGGTTTTAAGTTTTATCTCCCCGGAAGTCGAAATGAGTCCTGTAATATCACTCCAATCAATAGTATCTGTTGAGGTTTTAATGGCGGAAATATTTCCCGTGCCGATTTCCGAAAGAACAGTTGCCAAATCGGAAGCCATAGCGTCAACACTAGCCTGAGAAGCGCGCGAAGATATTTCTTCATCGACATTAACAACTAAAAGTTCTCCAATAGAATCAATGGTGGTCAAACTAGAAGTCAAAACATCCCACACATCTTGAGCGGTAATATCATTGCCATAGGAAGTGAGCTCGCGCGTAGCATTTGCCCAGACAGAATTTGCAATCGCTGAAAGAGCTGGATTTTCAAGGCCGGTGATTGTACGCGTAGTATAAGTCCATACATCTTCCGCCGTAAGTGTTGAACCGCCAACTTCAGAAACTTTAGCATCTAAATTATCACACACCAATTTTCCGACAGACCCGGAGGTATTGAGAATTGCGCAGGCTGTATCCCAAATATCCTGAGCGCCATCCGAAGTAACCCCGGTAATCGTCTTGTCAGCGTAAGCCCAAACATCGGATGCAGAAATATCATTCAACGCCGCGATATCCGATCTGATATTGGACACATCCTCATCAGTAGCCAGACTTCCGGAATCCAAGGTTGCATCAGTTAAGGTTCTTGAAACATAAGCCCAAATTTCTGCCGCGGTAGCTCCGCCACCCGAACTGCTAGCAGAAGCTGTTGCGGAAATAATGGCAAATCTATTATCATCAGACGGAGCAAAAGGCAATGCCGGATCAACCGTGATAGTTTTTGAAGCTCCGGCGTAATCGGAAATTCTTCTCACCACTCCTTTATTGGGACCTTCCGTAAAAGCTATCACTCCGTTATTATAAAAATCATCAGTTATGGATTCCAGATTAGTATCAAATTCGGTAACTGATGGAGATGGATCGGATACGTTGGCGTATTGAGCCACCAAAGAATCGCCTAAAAGTTGTCCAAAAGATCCATCACTGTCGGAAAAACTGCTCCATTGCGCGTTCCACACTCCTTCAGCTGTCAATCCGGTTGAAAGCCAGGGCGATACCGGTTGACCGGCGGAATAAAAATCCAAAGTACCGGTATCCACACTACCGGACAAAACCGAAACGTCATCCAAATACAGATATGGTTCACTGTAAATAATATAGTCTCCGGTGGTAAGTGCGGAAAAAGTAGTAGATAAAAGATGCGGCACTATCATCCCCTTAAGATACAAAATTTTGTCGGTGTTTTTAACGATTTCAAAAATCTTGCCATTTACATCTCTTAATTTATATCCAACCCACTGATTTGGTGTCCAGGATTTATCATTATCCTCCAAGAAAGCCGGCAGGTAATTTCCGGTAGCGTTGGAAATCAGTTCGCTGGTTCCGGAATCAGCGGTAACATAATCCAATTTGGTGGATATTTTGAGTTCCGCTAACGCCGACTCCGTCGGCGTACCGGAAACCACAAATTGCTGCCACTCATCCGGCAATGATTGCGCTGTCCAAGTTAAATTAGCACCAGACATCCCCAATCCGGAGAGCGTTACTGTTGGCAAATTGGTCGAACCGTAGTTACTGTTTAAACGAATATATCCCGTTGCCGCCAGCGGTTTTCCGGCGACACCTACCAATTTTACTGGATATTCCAATGAAACGTCCGGATCGGTCGGCTCCATACGCCAACCATAACCGCCGGAAGTTCTTACGGTCGTATCAGTCAAGTTTGGACCACTAGTTCTCATTAATCCGAAAGTGGAAAAATTAACAATATCCTTTTCGTCATCTGAATAAGTAGCCCGAATATCCACTCCGGGAATAGTCTTGGTCAGATATTCATCGCCGATTCGATTCATATTGGAATAATCAGCCGTACCAAAAAGCGCCGGACTTAAAAGTTGCGTGTTTTCTCCGGTAAATTGCAATAGCGACTCGGCTTCAAAAGTTCCGGTGTTAGGAGGAAGATTAATATCAGACTCATTCCAAAGACCGCGACCGAAAATGCTGTTTTTATCCACTACCGCCACTGATGAATAAGATTGCGCCGCGCGAATTCCGGAACCGTATTCATTGGAAACGGTAGTTGCCGAATCGGAAACATGACCTTCGAAAATATTATCTTCCATATCGACAAAAGCGTTTCCATACAAGCGAATTCCATTTGTATTGAGAGAAAAAATATTATCATTTATATCAACTTTCGCCACACCGGTTCCAAAGTTTAAAGCGCCGCTAGTTCCAAGCCCAGTAATACCATTATTATAAAATTCGCTATTTTGCACTGAATACAAACGTCCGGAATAAAAAGCGGCGGCGCCATTGGCTGCTGCCGGTGGAGCCGTCACATAAGCATTGCGGCAACCCATAAAAATCGAACCGTCAATGCCAACATTTTGCGAAGTTCCGGCATTATAACCATTTCCGACATTAGCCGCGGCAAAGTGAGTAGTAACAAAATCAGCGCCAACATAATTTGTGCCTTGCGTTTTTCCTGAAACAGTATAAGCACGATCATAATAATTATAAAAAACTGAATTGGCGATCGTCTGCGACGGCTTGACCGCCAAAGAAGTAAAAGGATTGGTTACTATGGCAAAGTCAGTATATTGATTTTCTATAGAAACATCGGAAAAATTTATCTCCCCCAATCCTGAAAGTCCGATCGTTCCCATTCCATAACCCATACCAGCATTGATCGGCGCTCCCATCGTAGCGCCATTTTGCGTTATCGGTTCCGGAGACCAAATATGAGTGCTACGTTTCAAATTTAAAACCGGAGAATAAGTTGGACTGGTTTCTGATTGGCGCGCCGCTTTGTGGTGATATGTGAAATTATGACTCCATCCGGCAAGTGTTGCCAATGTTGCGTTTTCCTGATAACCGGAACCGAATTTTATTCTAGCGGATGGCGTATATTTTTCTCCGGTATTATCCACCCAAACTCTGGTGCGCGCCGGATAAGTGACAACTCTAATTCTTTCATTACCTGTGTCAGCGCCATTGGTAAAAATCATCGACGGCAAACCAAAAGCATAATCTGCCATTATTGATCCTTCTTGCGGATTCATGGCTTGATCAAAACTGGCACGAAAAATATTAGTTCCAATATTACTATCCGCATCGTCGCATCCAGCTGTCTGAATATTCGTCCAAACTGAACTTGGCGCGGTAAAATCCCCCCAATTACAAGAACCGGAAGTATCAATCGCATCATCAAAAATCGCAAATTCATCAATAGAGCCGTCGAAAGGGGCATCGTATGTCCAAGCATTTCCGATGCGAATTATTCCGGCATTAGCGCCTCTTGTACCCACTACTGACGCTTGTCCAGAAGAGAAAGCGGTTCCATCCAGCCAGGCACGCTTAGTATTCAAAGTTTCATCCCAAGCTAAACGAAAATGATGCCACTGCCCAGCTGTCGCCGAAAAACTCTGCCGAAGTAAAGTTCCTTGTGCCGTTCCGGCAAAAACCGCCGCTTCCAAATAACCATCCGGCGTATGGCGAACGAGCAACCGGTCGGTATTTCCTTGATTAGCTTGATCAAACAAATACATTCCTTTGGGATGAGTAGAATAAGAAGGACTTCCGTCATAGTTAGTCTTGAACCAAAAATCAATCGTGCCATTTTGTCGCGCTGTATTTGTTCCGCTTTGTCCTTCAATATTATACCGTGGCGTAATAGTGCTGGACGTCAAAGTGTAAGAAGGCCAAACCAAAACCGCGCTTCCATGCCCGTTATTGCCAATCCAAGAACCATTATTTCGCCGATAGTTATCTTGCAGTAAAAGCATTCGATCGCCGAATTTGGTGGCAGTCGGCGCTCCGGAAGGAATTGTAAGTCCGATTTCTCCGCCAGTTGATGAAAAAGCGCTTCCAGGCGTAGCGGCTCCCATCGTTCCGCTGGCGCTTCCAGTTACGTCATATTTTCCAGAACCCGGATCCCATTCAAAATCAATATTCTCATACACCGTATTAGTATCACTGGTAGTAATTGCCGAATTTCCAGAACCGGAAATTCCTTTATAACTTTTAGTAGACGTGGAACTGATATAAATTTTATCGCCAATTTCCGGATTTTTCGTTCCATTCCATCCGCCTTTTTGTTTCAAGGTAAAATTCAAATAATCACCGGCAAACGGCGTTCCGGGCGTTACTGTTCCCAAATCTCCGTTAATCGAACCTCTCAGCTTCCAGTTGCCGGTATTACTAAAAGTGTCCGCCAAGACAACCGATCCGTCATCTACCGAAACATCATCAAAGTCGGCGATCATCGCGTCAGCAAAAAGACCAATTCTTCCAGTATTCCACAAACCCTGCGCGGCATTAGTGGTGTACGTCACATCCCAACTACCGGGTTCACCGGAACCATCCGCCCAAAATTTGGCGCTCAAAACAGTAGCAGCGCCTGTGCCGGAAACATTCGCCTTGATCCAAAACCAATTATTATCCGTAAAAGTTTTAGTAGTGTTGCCAAAAACCGTCCCCTCTGCGCCAAGAGCCATCGGATAAAGACCAATTCTTTGCACTGTGCTGGTTTTTTCAATCAAAGCTCCATAGCCATTGCCATCCAAGCTGTTTCGCAAAACTATTCCGATTTTTCGAGAAGTGGCATCAGTTGCAGTTCTCATTCTCACCTTGGCCGTCACAGTATAATCATCCCAAGCGAAATCTCCATTGGAAATATGGAAATCAGCCGTAGCAGTATTTTGACTCAACATTCCGGTACTATTAATGTGCCAAGTAAAGGGAGCGGCAGGAACAATCGGTACAATTTGCGTCCAACCCGGAGAATCTCCATATTCCAAAATATAGTTCTCGTTCGGATTGAAACTCACTCCGGGAGTAATTTCGGAAATTTTAGCCTCCTGCACTCCGGAAGAAACATTAAAAAATCCGGATGACATTCTCTCTATTCCACTCATTCCGACAGGTGTCGTTTGATTGGTCGGAGAAGTTGTCCAAGAAGTAAAAGAAGAAATTCTTGCCCGTACCCAGAAAGCATTTATTCCGTTCACTGTGGTTTTAGCAGGCGCGCCATTAAGATTATCGGGAGTCCAAGCGATTATTTTTCTACCGGTGCCGGAAGTGAAAAAACTCGCCGGATCTGATGATTGCCATTGCCCTCCATTAAGTCTTGAAACCGTCGCCCCTTGCGCCACGGTATAACCGGAGGGAATCGGCTCGGAAAAAGTAAGCGTCGTCGCAGTCGGCGCAGATGTTCCTAGTCGGCGATAAATCGGATCGGAATCATTATCATCAATCATTACAATCTGATCCAAACCAAAAACCGTTCCGCCTTCGGCCAAGGTGGCAGTCAAGGAATTATTCACTGTATCCACAGAAAGAGGTAGCACTACTCCGGTTCGAGAAGAATATTGATAGGCATCGCGCGGAAGGAAGGCTGTCCAGCCGACACCTGATTTGTAATATTCCCAGACATAATCCGCCGAAGCTGTCATTGTCGTTCCCAAATTAACTTCCAGAGCATACGGCATATTATCTCCCTGGTCTCCAAAATAAACCGCGTCATTCACTTCAGTATTAGCACCGTCATTGAAAATCGTCCAAGCGGAAGTATTGTTATAATTGGAAGAATAAAGCGGCGTTCCTCCATTGTAATTGGCATTATAAATATTCGTCAGAGGAATCGTACCCACTTCCGCCACTTCCATATTGGGTGTCGGCAAAGCGTTTCGTCCTCCTGATCCGGTGTCAACTTTAGTCGCCGCTCCGGTCCATAGTGGCATCTGATTGGCATCATCGGATCCGCCCAATCCCGGAGAAGAAAAAATATTATCCGCCACTTGATTAGTGCCTCCGGCCACGGAAATTTGATCAAGTGGTTGCCAATCCCCCCCTACATCATCACGAACATCCACCCAAGTATTTCCCGAATCAGCCAAATTATTCCCCAAATAACCTGTATCAATATCTCCTTCAATGTCCACTGCCAAATCGCTTTTTTCCGTTCTGAAGTCTTCCGAACCATCGGCATAAAGAGCTACTCTTCCCGCGCGCGTATTGCTTTGTGCCGGCGTAGAAGCGGCGTTGAGTCCTGTCATTGTATAAATCCCCGCTCGGCGATCTTGTCCGGTTGGCAATTCCGTGGTTGAACCTTTGGCGATAAACGCACCCTGCGCCACGGTATAACCGGTAACCGCCGCTGCTGTGAGCGTAATTGTAGTGGCATTTTCCACTGCCGCAATAATCCTGGTTGTCGGCACGGAATTATTATCATCCAAAACAATCGTATCGCCCGGCATAAAATTGGTTGTTGAAGCCACGGTTAAAGTAGCGGAAGCAGCTGAATCAACTGTGAATAATGTAGATGCTGCCGGACTAACTGTGTCAAAATAAATATCATGACCGGATGAAGACGGAATTGCTGCGCCGGTTTTTCCCAGCGCCACCAAAGCATCAGAATCTGCCACAATTTTCCCCGGAATAGCAATCCGGTAATGTTTATTCGTGCTATTATCCAAACCAAGTTGTGATCCGGGAGAAACCAAGGCTGATACCCAGCCTCCGTTTTGACTCCAAGCGGCAAAATTAGCTCTCGATCCAGCACCTTCTCCTACCGCCGCGCCATATGTGCCACTATAAGCCAATGCCGCGTCCCAACTGCGATCAATTGTCACTACATGAGATTCTTTTTCCGACCAATTCAAATCATTAGTCAAATTACTTGAATCACCGCTGTCCGGATCAGATTTTCCATTTCCAACAATCACAATATCACCATCAGCCGGAGCCGTCGTGTCCGCGTCTCCATAGGCCACGAAAAAAATATGTCGATTCGACAAATATGGATACCTGGTTGCCGAAGTGGCCGGCGATTCCGATTTGGCATATGCCAAACTCACTGAAGTGGTTCTGGACAGTAAAACCGAATCGGTTGGATTTTGCGGATGATTAAACGATGTCCATTTTATTACCGCTCCATCAGATGGCGCGGATGAATTGGAAAGCGTGGCGGAAACTTCGGCAATCGTAGCGCTTTGCGCTGTGGTATATGTTCCGGAACCCGGAGAACTACTTAGTGTCATCGGCTGACCGGATGCGCAAGTACCGGCAAAACTGGAAATTGTTCGAGTGATTATAGGGGAATTATTATCATAAACAGCTACCGTTCCGCCTACCGCGAATTTCGTGTTATCTTGCACACAAACCACAACAGTGGCATCCGTATTAATTTGAAGCGTTTGAACCGCGCCCTGAATAATTCTCTGCTTCCAAATCGATCTGGCCACAGTCGCATTCTTGGAAACCGTATAACCGGTTGTCACAGCCGCCGTAACCGTAATGGCAGGACCATTGGAGCAACTAGCATGTTCAGCAGTGACTGAAGCGATAGTTCTCTGAATAGGTGCCGTATCAGAATCCCAAAGATCAATATATTGATTCACGGCAAAGCCGGAAATCGAATTGACGCAAATAACTGTCGTGGCGGTCGAATCAGCAGAAACAGTTGTCATCGCCGCGCCATCATCCACCCAAGAAGCGCCCGTCCCCCCCGTCAGTAGCCGTGGTTAATTTTCTCGCTTGTGTTCCGGAAGCTGATCCGACAATTGTCCAATTAGAACTAGTTGTCGAATAAGTCGCCGTCCAATGCT
>CAZRJL010000026.1:11088-13130 GCA_964600645.1 uncultured Bdellovibrionales bacterium
GATCCGACAATTGTCCAATTAGAACTAGTTGTCGAATAAGTCGCCGTCCAATGCTCATTTTCTGTTCGTTTGACTGTCGGCATACCGACACCCGCTGCGGAATTTCCAATCACCATACCGCCCAAAAGTGAAGCTGACCCGCTCAAAATACTATTAGCGGTCAAAGCCAACGGCATATTCATCGTTGGCGCGTTAGTGTTGTCAATATCATCCACTCCAATCAACCTGATTGTTCCATTAACTGAAGGAAAGCCATTAAGTTGCGGGGATTGCGCCCAAACTCCGAAATAATTTCCAGCCGCCGCCGTGGCTCCCATATTGGTAATTCGAATACCATAATGATCTCCCGCTTCACCTCCTGAGTTCACTGCTACTGAAGGGTCGAAACGAAAATCAAATGTTGCTCGACCAAAATTTCCAGGAGCAATATTTTCTCCTGACAGACCTTGATTAAATTGCCAAACCGTTTTGCGCAGAACTTGCGTATCTGAAGGATAGACATAGGCGCCTTGTGTTCCGGTAATGTAATTAGTCCAACCTCCGCTATATGCCGCCGAAGGAAAACGTAAAAATTCCACCACAATATCCGGATTAGATAATGACGTGGACGTTAAATTTTCCAAAATCAATTGCACCCCGTCCAAATTTCCGGATTGATTAGGCTTAAAGCCGACAAACTGAGAGGTGGCATAAGTAGTAGCTGCCGCCATTGCCACGTGTCCCATCGCAATTCCTCCGGCAGCCGGCTCGGTTCCCGCTCCTTGCCCGGGATGAATCGGATTAAAAGTGCCGGACTCCGCGTCCCCATTCACTCCATCGCCTGAATGAGCCATGGAAGTATACCACCCGCCATTGGTCGACAAAGTCGTTGATTGTCTGGAAACTTTTACTTTTCCGGTAAAAGTAGCGGCATAGGAAGATTGCTTGTGCAATTGCGAGTTTACAAAAAGAAAAAGTGCGATAAAGGCAGGAGTCAAGAACGCCATTGCCAAAACCAAAGGAAGATTTTTTCTCACAAACATTTTGACATTTTCAAATCTGATCTTCTTCACATCGTCAAAAAACTTTTTCATCCAATCGAAAAAACTCGCAAGCTCAAATTGTTTTATTTTGCGAAAAATTGTTTTGATTTTTTTGTATATTTTTCTTTTTCTTTTCACAAAAAACACCCCTAAAATATCATATTTTTATCTCATTATTATAGCACGTTTTTTTCAAAAAATAAATTACAACTTTTTGAAAAATAATCAAAAGAACTATCAGCAATCTTGATTACCATCTTGTTTCTTCTTTTTTAGCATTAGCACTAGGATTAGAAATAAAAACAATAAACCGAAATGCGCTGTCCAAAGCCAGTGATCAACGACACACAGTATAAAATATGAAACATACAACAACAAAGCCAAGATCTTATTGTTTTTATATCCTTCGATAAACATACCGAGAGACAGAACGATAAACAAAAACAATCCTATCAATCCGAGTTCTGACCAAATCAAAAGAAAAACATTATGCACCGGCTGTATTTGCCAAATCGGTGTCATACCCCTCCCCTTTTCCAAGGGGGAGGTTGGGAGGGGGTCGTAGAGATATTTCGTATAATTCCCCGCACCCACTCCCAGCCAGAAATTATTTCCGATAATTTCCTTGGCTTGCAAAACATATTCACTGCGATCATCAAATGATTTTTTCTCAAGTCTGCCTTGTCCGGATGTGCGGGAAAAAAACAAAGGCGAAAAAGCACTCAGCCAAATCAATCCCACGCCCAAAAAAACAACCGCAAATTTTGCCAGCTCTCTTCGTTTTTCTTTTTGAAATATAAATAACAAAATAAATCCAACCACAAAAACAATCCAGGCACTGCGGGAAAAAGAAACAATCAAACCGGACAGGATTAAGACATGAGACGTCAGACGCA
Source organism: uncultured Bdellovibrionales bacterium (assembly GCA_964600645.1). Classification (GTDB taxonomy): domain Bacteria; phylum Patescibacteriota; class Minisyncoccia; order Moranbacterales; family UBA9337; genus UBA12151. Next base: position 13,007 of record CAZRJL010000026.1, read on the forward strand.
AGACGTAATTATAATTTCTAATTTCTAATTTTAAATTTCCAAACAATTTCCAATTCCTTAATGCTAAAAAAGTATTTTTTAATTTTAAATTGTCATTTTGAGATTTGATTTTTGATTTTTGATT
>CAZRJL010000027.1:0-12361 GCA_964600645.1 uncultured Bdellovibrionales bacterium
TTATGAGGAAAATCAAAGGCTTGTCGATGGAGGAAACTGCTTGGTGTCTGGAAGAATGAGTTGTTTTTTTTAGATAAAATTTTGTGCGAGACGCTCAATGGATTTCCATGGGCGTTTTTTTTGTTTTAAATTTCGCGATTCTGGATAGAATATGAGAATAATGTAGGTGTCTAAAATTTTACAATCAATCTTTTTTATGAAACAATTCGAGATATGAGAAAAACAACTTCAATTGAAAAAAATAATTGTCGCAAATACGATGTTATTGTTGTTGGCGGGGGGCCGGCGGGAATGATGGCGGCGGGGAAAGCGGGACAGTCCGGCGCGCGAGTTTTGCTTTTGGAAAAAAACGAGCAACTGGGCAAAAAGTTATTACTTACCGGAAATGGCCGTTGTAATATTACACACGCGGAGTTTGACGATCGGGAATTGGTGAAAAGTTTCGGCAAAAATGGTAAGTTTCTTTTTTCATCGCTCAATGCGTTTGGTCCCGAAAAAGTGATGGAATTTTTTACCGATTTGGGCGTGGCGGTCAAAATTGAGAAAGGTAAAAAAGTATTCCCGGTATCCGACAGGGCTCAAGATGTTTTGCAAGCGTTGGAAAGATATTTGAAAAAAAGCGGCGTGAAATTGAAGACGAGCGCCAATGTTTTGGGATTTGAAACGGAAAAAAATAATAATAGAGAAAAAATCAAAGGAGTGCGGATGCCCGGCGAGATTATTTATGCGGATAAATTTATTTTAGCTACAGGCGGAAAATCCTATCCGATTACCGGTTCGACGGGTGATGGATATGCTTGGGCGCGTGCATTTGGACACACAATAATCACTCCGCAACCTTCATTGGCGCCTCTGAAAATCAAGGAAGATTGGTTGAGGGAATTGCAAGGCGTAAGTCTGAAAAATATCAAAATCACCTTATTGCAAGATAATCGCATATTGCAAAGTATTCTCGGGGGGGATCTGATTTTTACGCATTTCGGAGTGAGCGGTCCGGCCATTTTGAATCTCAGTCGAACACTAGCAGAATTGGAAAAAAGTGATGATCAATTTTTTCTTTCCATAGACTTGAGACCGGAAATGGATAAAAAAGAGCTTGATGTAGTCATACAAGAATATTTCGCACGCAACATTAATAAAAATATCAATAATTGTCTGTCGGAATTTGTGCCGCAAAAATTGACAAAAATCATTTTGCAGTTGGCCGGTATTCCGGAGGAGAAAAAAATAAACGTTATCACCAAGAAAGAGCGTTTATGTATAATAAATTTGATTAAAGAACTGCGCTTTACGATTGCCGGCAACACCGGTTTTGCGCAAGCAATGGTGACCAAAGGAGGGGTGAATTTGAAAGAAGTTGATTCAAAAAATATGCAGTCTAGAATCATTCCTAATCTTTTTTTGGCCGGTGAAATACTTGATTTGGATGGTCCGACCGGCGGATATAATTTGCAGATATGCTGGAGTACGGGATATGCAGCCGGGATAGGCTGCACAAACTCTTGACAGAATTTATTTTGATTGATATCATAAATAGGTTGAATTTTTTATTTATATATACAGAAGGGGGTTGACAGATGATTGGATTCTGTTAATATAGAAATACGTTAAAAAACGAAAGAAAACATTATTTATTTAAGTAATTAACAAGTTCGCAAGAATGCGAGAATTGTTTTAGCGCTTTGGCTGAAACTTCTGCAACACTTGCAAAAAATAAAACTATGGCAGAGCAATTCAAAAGAGACAAAACCCATGTTAACGTCGGAACAATCGGACACGTTGACCATGGAAAAACAACCTTGACCGCCGCTATTCTTCATGTGCTTTCCTTGAAGGGAATGGCAAAGGCAAGAAAAGTGGATGAAATCGACAATGCTCCAGAAGAAAGAGAGCGCGGGATTACTATTGCTACCGCTCACTGCGAATATGAATCAGACAAAAGACACTATGCTCATGTTGATTGTCCTGGACATGCCGATTATATCAAGAATATGATTACCGGAGCAGCTCAGATGGACGGAGCGGTTTTGGTTGTGAGCGCGACTGACGGACCTATGCCTCAGACTCGCGAACACATTCTCTTGGCTCGTCAAGTGGGGGTACCTGCTATCGTTGTTTTTATCAATAAAGTTGATATGGTTGATGACCCTGAATTGATTGACTTGGTTGAAGCTGAAGTTCGCGAGCTTTTGTCTAAATATGAATTCGATGGAGACAATGCGACTGTTGTTCGTGGAAGCGCTATCAAAGCTTTGGAATCCGCCACTGTTGAAGATGCGTCAGCAAAACCAGTGATCGACTTGATTGCCGCATTGGACGAAAAAATTCCTGATCCTATTCGCGACACGGAAAAGCCCTTGCTTATGCCTATCGAAGATATATTTTCAATTGAAGGACGCGGAACAGTGGCTACTGGAAGAATTGAAAGAGGTATTTTGAATTTAAACGACGAAGTTGAAATCATCGGAATTAAGGATACTCAAAAAACTGTTGTAACCGGAATTGAAATGTTTAATAAATCATTAGACAAAGGAATGGCTGGGGATAATGCCGGAGTTCTCTTGAGAGGAATCAAGAAAGAGGACATTGAACGCGGGCAGGTTATTGCCAAACCGGGTTCAATCACTCCGCACACTGAATTTGAGGGAGAAATTTATGTTTTGACAAAAGAAGAAGGTGGACGACACACTCCTTTCTTCAAGGGATATAAACCTCAATTCTACATTCGAACAACTGATGTTACCGGAGAAGTTATTCTTCCGGAAGGAACTGAGATGGTTATGCCTGGAGATACCGTGAGCTTGATTATCAAATTGGGATCACCGGTAGCGATGGAGGAAGGAATGAGATTTGCGATTCGCGAAGGTGGACGAACAGTAGGTGCTGGTATTGCTACCAAGATTATTAAATAAATTTGTTGCCGTTTTTCGGGAGCGGTTGCTCCGCTCCCGAAAGTATAATTACAAAATTTGAAATGACGAATAAACCAGAAGAACAATCAAGAGTAAGGATTAAGATTAAGGCCTACGATAACAAAGTTATTGATCAGTCTGCCAAGCAGATTGTTGAAACAGCTTTGCGCAGTGGCAGTGAAATTTCCGGACCGATTCCGCTTCCGACCGAGATTCACAAGGTTACCGTGAACAAGTCCACTTTTGTGCATAAAGACGCGCGTGATCAATATGAAATGCGAGTTCACAAGAGATTGATTGATATTATTAACCCGAAACCGAAAACGATTGATGATTTGACCAATCTTGATCTGCCGGCAGGAGTGGATATTGAAATTAAGATGTGAAGTTCCTGCGAATTACGAATCGATACGAATATATAAAATAATGTTCCAAAAATGTTTGTAGTTTCGTAAAATTCGTAATTTGCAGAGAATGACAGTTAAAGTCCCGGCTATGGGATACTCAACTGGCCAATAGATTCGAAAGAATAAAACTGGCTTTGGGTAAAAAGCGGTTTTTTTATTGAAAAAGATATGAAATTTATTTTGGGAAAAAAGATTGGAATGACAACTATATACGACGAGCAGAAAGGCGCTTTGAATGTGACCTTAATTGAGTGCGAGCCGAATATTGTTAATTGCGTTCGAAATATGGAAAAAGACGGGTATGTGGCTGTTCAAATCAAGACGGAAAAAACTCGTAATAAATCGCTTTGTCGCGAAACGCGAGTGTCTGATGCTCAAATCAAAAAAAACGATATGATTTCTCTGGATGTTTTTGAAATTGGAGATGTTGTGAATGTTCGTGGAATTACAAAAGGAAAAGGATTTCAAGGAGTAATGAAGCGCCATGGTTTTCATGGTTCTCCTGCCTCCCACGGACACAGACACGATCATCGCGCCCCGGGATCAATCGGAAGCGCTTTTCCGGAGCATGTTATTAAGGGAAAAAAGATGGCAGGAAGAATGGGGGCAAATAAATTAACAGTGAAAAATTTGGAAGTGGTATTTATTGATAAAGAAAAGAATTTACTTGCAGTTAAGGGAGCGATTCCGGGAGTTTCAGGAAGATTTGTTGAAATTTTGGGGAAATAAGGCACAGCGAAATTAAAAGAATTTTATGGCAAAAATAACTATTCAAAATTTAAAGGGTGAAAAAGTCGGAGAGCTCGAACTCCCGGATGTTGTATTCGGATTGCCGGCTAATGATAGTTTAGTGCATCAGGTTTTTGTTTCAATGTCGGGAAACCGAAGACAAGTAATCGCGCATGCAAAAGACAGAGGAGAAAGAGCTGGTTCAGGAAAAAAGCCATGGAAACAAAAGGGCACCGGGCGGGCTCGATCCGGAAGCGTGCGTAGTCCTCTTTGGAAAGGCGGAGGTGTCACTTTCGGTCCTACAAAGGATAGAAATTTCAAGTCGAAAATCAACAAAAAGATGAGTCAGAAGGCTTTGAAAATTGTTTTGAGCGGTAAAGTTGCGGATAATTCTTTGATAGTTCTGGATGAATTGGCTCTTACTGAAAAGAAAACGAAACAGGCGGCCAGCGGATTAAAGAAACTCGGACTAAGCGGAAGTATTTTAATTGGATTTTCAGAGAAAGAGAAAGATTTCCAATTGTTTTTTCAAAATATTGAAGGCGTATCGAATATTCCTGTTGATAGCTTGAACGTATATGATATGCTTATGCGCAAGAATTTGATTTTAAGTAAAGACGCGGTGAAATATCTGGAAAAGAAATATTCTAAAGAAGAAAATAAATAAGGAAAAAATATGTCCTCAAATAATGATGTAAAAATTGAAAATGAGAAAGAAACTGATTCCAAGAATAAGGCTGATTTGAAAGTGGAAGCAAAAGAAGCTGGAAATAGTTTAGCATATCGTTATTTGATTGCGCCATGGATTACCGAGAAATCTCATTCGCAAATGGCTTCAAATAAGTATGTCTTCAAGATTTTTAAGGATTCAAACAAGAAAAATGTTGCAGCGGCAGTGGAATCATTATACGGAGTTGATGTTATTGGAGTAAGTATGGTTAATATACCTTCCAAAAAAAGAAGATATGGAAAAACGGTTGGCAAGAAATCCGCAATTAAGAAGGCAATAGTATCATTAAAAGAAGGAGATAAGATCGATATTTTTGAAGGAGCGTAATAATTTTTATCAACTAAGAGTTAAAATATGTCACGAAGTTTAAAAAAAGGTCCTTATGTGGACGAGAGGATTTTGAAGAAAATTTCCAATAGAGCTGCAGGAGACAATTCAAGAATAAAGACATGGTCGCGTTCTTGCACGGTTACACCGGAAATGGTTGGAATTACATTTGAAATTCATAATGGAAAAATTTTTGTTCCCGTGTTTATTACCGAGGATATGGTGGGTCATAAATTCGGAGAATTTGCTCCGACCAGAACTTTCTTCCGTCATGGAGGAAAGATGCAAAAAGAGCAAGAATTGGCAGCTAAACAGAAGGAGATTGACGCCGCAAAAGCTGTTAAGGTGGATAGCACAAAAAAGAAGTAAGATTAATGAATTAGAGTAAGCAGAATAAGAATTACACAAATCCAATGAAGGTTAATGCAAAACTGAAAAACTTAAGAGTTTCTCCTCGTAAAGTCAGATTGACTACCGAATTGATAAAAGGTATGGAGGTTGGCGATGCGATAGATCAAATAAACGCCAATATAAAACGCGCCAATGAACCTATTGTCAAGTTGATCAAAAGCGCTATTGCTAGCGCGGAGAATGATTTTGGATTGGATGCAAGCAATCTTTATATTTCCGATATTCGTGTTGATGCTGGAATTACGTTGAAAAGATGGATGCCTAGGGCTTATGGGCGGGCTACGCAAATTCTGAAAAGAAGTTCCTGTGTCAAACTCACATTGGATGAAATAGTTGAGGGGAAAAACAGAAAATCAAAACAACAAATCGAGAAAGAGAAAAAAGCGAGAGAAAAGACTGTAAAGACTGCGGAAAAAGAAATTACCGAAGGCAAAAAAGAATTGAGTGAAAGAGTTGAAGAGAAAAAAGAATCAATCCCGACGGATGTAAAAAAGGAACATCATGAGGTTGAAGCGAAAAGAAAAGAAAGCAGGCAATCCGGATGGACGAATAAAATTTTTAGAAGAAAATCAAGCTAGGAATCAAGTGTGAATCAATTAAATTGATAATTTAGTAAAGAAATAGAATGGCGATTAAAGTCTACAAAAGAAATACTGCCGGGCGAAGAAATATGTCGATTGTGAAGCCCGATAATCTTACCGACAAAAAACCGGAGAAATCTTTGCTCGCAAAAAAAAGCAAAAAGTCCGGAAGATCTCATGGAAAAATTTCCGTGCGTCATATGGGAGGCGGTCACAAGCAAAAATATCGAGTTATTGATTTTAAACAGAATAAATTCGGTATTTCCGGAAAAGTTGAAGCAATTGAAAAAGATCCGAATAGAAGTGCCTTGATAGCCCTGGTTTATTATAAAGATGGAGAGAAGCGATATATTATTGCTACCGAAAATATGAAGAAGGGGCAAGAAATAATTACCGATGAAAAAGCTCCCTTGAAAGAGGGGAATAGATTGAAATTGAAAAATATTCTGCCGGGAACCGTTATTTCCAATATTGAAATTGTTCAAGGAAAGGGAGGTCAAATGGTTAGAAGTGCCGGATCGGAAGCGATATTGATGGGTATTGACGACAAAATGGCGCAAATAAAATTATCATCCGGGGAAATAAGGTTGATTAACTGTCAATGTTATGCAACAATAGGAAAGGTCAGTAATTTTGAACACAATGCGACTCGAATTGGAAAAGCAGGAAAGAGTCGATGGCTCGGAAGACGTCCGGCTGTTCGAGGAAGCGCGATGAATCCGGTTGATCATCCGCACGGAGGAGGAGAAGGAAGACAGGGAATCGGACTTAAATATCCAAAAACTCCTTGGGGAAAACCGGCATTGGGAAAAAAGACTAGAAGAAACAAGAAACATAGTAGCAAATATATAATTAAGCGAAGAACGAAATAACAAGGATATGGGAAAAAAGGTTAATCCAATAGGAATAAGACTGGGAATTACCACTTCATGGAGGTCTAAATGGTTTGGCGGAAGAAATTTTGCCAAGAATTTGAAGGAGGATGTGCAAATTCGCCAAGCAATAATGAAGCAGTGGAAAACGGCGGCGATTGCTGATGTTAATATTGAAAGAAATTCAGGAATGATAAAGGTTATCATTCTTACATCTCGACCCGGAATGTTGATTGGACGTGGAGGAACCGGAATTGAAGATATTAACCGTTTGATAAAACAGAAATTTTTTGCAGGTAAAAAAATCGAGTTAAAAGTTGAAGTAAGAGAGATTCGTCAGTTTGAAGAAAATGCTCAGTTGGTGGCGCAACAAGTTGCGGAACAATTGGAGAAAAGAATGCCATTTCGAAGAGTTTTGAAATCTACATTGGATCAAGTAAGAAAGAATAATAAGATAAAAGGAGTGAAAATTGAAGTATCCGGTAGATTGGGAGGAGCGGAAATGTCCAGACGGGAGTGGCTTTCCAAGGGAACTATTCCACTACACACTCTTCGCGCTGACATTGATTTTTCCAGAGCGACCGCTATGACCACCTATGGAGCTATCGGAGTGAAGGTTTGGATTTATAAAGGGGAAGTATTTGAATAAAGTTTAGAAAAACCATTATGTTAATGATGCCGAGAAAAGTTAAGCACCGAAAGATACACCGCGGAGGAGCCATCAGAGGGGTTTCCACTCGCGGGGGTAAGGTTAGTTATGGGAAATTCGCTTTAAAGGCTTTGAGTAGCGGTCTTATTAGCGCGCGCCAGATTGAATCAGCCAGACGCGCAATGACTCGCTATGTGCAAAGAGGTGGAAAGATTTGGATTAGAATTTTTCCAAGTAAGCCGATGACAAAAAAAGGAGACGAAACCCCGATGGGAAAAGGAAAGGGAAGTGTCGATCATTTTGTTTCCAAAGTAAGAGCCGGAAGAGTTATGTTTGAGATGGATGGTGTTGACAGAAGTGTGGCGAAAAAAGCGATGCAATTGGCGGCATATAAACTGGGAATAAAAACTAAGTTCGTAGAAAAAGACTAATTTTATGAATATTAAGGAAATTAAAGAAAAAAATTCAATTGAACTTGGAAAGATGTTGATAGAAAAAAGGAGTGAATCACTGCAATTGCGTTTTGATATTCAGTCCAAGCAAGCAAAGACTCACAGAAAATATCGTGATTGTAAACGAAATATTGCCAAAATAATGACGGTTTTAAATAATAACGAAGTAAAATAATATTTTTGTGCGAATGAATAATATGACAAAAATTACCGAAAAACAAATTAGCAGCGCTAAAGATGCGTCAAAGAAAAAAATTGGCGGGGTTGTTGTGAGTGATAGGATGGACAAAACCATTATAGTGGCGGTTAATACCCTCAAAACGCATAAAAAATATCTGAAAAAATATCTGTCTACGAAAAAATACAAGGTTCATGACGAAGATAATGCAAAGAAAATCGGTGATAAAGTTGATTTTGTCGCGTGTCGACCGGTAAGCGGAGGAAAAAAGTTCATGGTAGCCCAATAATAAAATAATGATTTGTAAATTGTAAGCCAATATTTATGATACAAGCAGAGACAAAATTGAAAGTTGCGGATAATTCAGGCGCGAAAGTGATTGAGTGTTTTAAGGTTTTAGGAGGAAGCCGTCGAAGGTATGCCTATATTGGTGATATTATAGTGGCATCAGTGAAATCATCTGAACCAAGAGGATCGGTTAAAAAAGGTGATAAGGTGAAAGCGCTTGTTGTAAGACAAAAACAATCATTGCGAAGAAAAGACGGATCGCATATCAGATTTGATGAAAATGCAGCTGTGATTGTGGAGGGAATTGAGCCGAAAGGAACACGCGTATTCGGTCCTGTCGCCAGAGAAGTGAAAGAAAAGGGGTTCAGTAAGGTGGCGTCATTGGCGTTGGAGGTATTATAGAAATATATAAATTAGAGTAATTATTATGAAGATAAAAAAAGGAGATAAAGTTCAAATAATTTCCGGAAAAGACAAAGGAAAGAAAGGGGTTGTTTTGCGTTCGATTCCTACTCGGGAAAGAATTGTTGTTGAGGGTGTGAATATCGTTAAAAAGCATTCTCGAGCAAGAAAAGAAGGGGAAAAAGGAACGCGAGTTGAGATTCCCGTTTCTGTTTCTATTTCTAACGCGATGTTGGTTTGTCCCAAATGTGAAAAATCAACCAGAATCGGTTATAAAATTGTAAATGAAAAGAAATTTAGAATATGTAAGAAATGTAAAGAAGAAATTCAATGAAAATAACACCGCTTAAAACTAAATATAACGAAATAGTTTCCGAGATGAAAAAAGAGTTCGGATACTCGAATATTATGGCTGTTCCGAAAATTCAGAAGGTTGTTGTCAATGTTGGAATCGGAAAGATAAATAAGGAAAATGAAAAAGTCGAAGAGTTGCTTGCCGCGATAGAAGCTATTACCGGGCAAAAACCAGTGAAAACTCGCGCCAAGAATTCAATTGCTGCATTTAAAACAAGAAAGGGGATGGAAATCGGAGTGAAGGTTACTTTGCGTGGAGAAAAGATGTGGAATTTTCTTGATCGATTGATTAATATTGCTTTTCCGAGAACAAGAGATTTTCAAGGGATAAAAATAAGTGGAGTTGATGAATATGGAAATTTCAGTGTCGGAATTAAAGAGCATCTCGTTTTTCCTGAGATTTCCGCGGAAAAAACCAAGAATTTATTCGGTCTTCAGATGAATATTCAGACAACTGCGAAAAACAAGAAAGAAGGACAAAGATTATTTCAATTATTGAAATTTCCGTTTCATAAATAATAGAATTTTTTTCAAATAATTAAGGAAGTTTAAGCTAAAAAAATGGCAAAAAAATCAACCCAAGCAAGAGCAAAAAAAACACCTAAATTTTCCACCAGAGAAGTGAGACGCTGTTGGAAATGCGGAAGAAAGCATGGATATTTGAGAAAATTTGATATTTGTCGAATTTGTTTTCGGGAATTGGCAAGCAGAGGAGAAATTCCGGGAATAAAGAAGAGTAGTTGGTAATAAAATGTTAAAATGTTTAAAGCGTTAAATCTGTTGCAAACGATTAGAACGCATAGAACAATTAGAACAATTAGAATAAACTTATGTTAGATCCAATCAGCGACATGTTAACAAGAATCAGAAATGCTCAGACTGCAGGTCTAGGTATTGTCAGAGTGCCTTCTTCAAAGGTAAAACTTGCGGTTGCGAAAATTTTAAAAGAAGAGGGTTTTGTTGGTGCGGTTGAAATCATGAAAACGGACAAAAAATTTGATTTTATGGAAATATCCCTGAAATATGATTTTGATAAGGATACTAACTTGAAAGTTCCCGTTATTAGTGGTATTCAAAGAATAAGCAAGGAGGGACAGAGAATTTATGTGAAAAAAGGAGAAATTCGAAGAGTGAAAAACGGTATGGGAGTTTCGATAATTTCAACATCCAAAGGGGTTGTTTCAGGGGAAAAAGCGCGAAAAGATGGATTAGGGGGGGAATTAATTTGTGAAGTCTGGTAGTCGAGAAAATAAAACACATAAGACTAATAAGACATATCTTAATAATATGAGTAGAATAGGAAAAAAACCGGTTGAAATAGTTTCCGGAGTCGAGGTTAAAGTCGAGTCCAATACTGTTTTAGTAAAAGGAGTCAAAGGAAATTTGGAGTTTGTTTTTCGTCCGGAAGTTTCTGTAAAGGTCGAGGATAGTTTGGTGAAAGTTGAGAGAAAGGCCAAATCAAAGCTGGGATCTTCTTTATGGGGAACAACCAGCAGAATTATAGCAAGTATGATTAAGGGAGTTTCTGAGGGGTTTGAAAAGAAATTGGAGCTTAACGGGGTGGGATATCGCATGGAGGTTGTCGGGAAAAAAATAAAACTGGCTTTGGGGTTTTCTCATCCGGTGGAAGTTGAGATTCCGGAGGGAATCAGTGCCTCAATTGAGAAGAATGTTATGACGATTTCCGGGATTGATAATCAGAAGGTTGGACAATTTGCAACTAACATCCGCGCGCTTAAGCCGGTAGAACCTTATAAGGGGAAGGGTTTTAGATATGTTGGAGAAATTGTCAGACGTAAAGAAGGAAAGAAAGCGTCATCCGATTAAACTATTTAGTTTAGTGTCACTATCATATAATTACAACTATGAATAAAAAAAGTATATTAAGATATCAACGAGGAAAAAGAGTTCGCGCTAAAATATCCGGAAATGCCGAGAGTCCGCGTCTTTCTGTTTTTAGAAGCTTGCGCGGGGTCTATGTTCAAGCTATTGACGATCAAAATGGAAAAACGATAGCATCCGCCCAATGGAAAGAGGTAGTGGGTAAGGCCAAAAAGAATGATATTGAGAGAGCTAAGGAAGTCGGAAAATTAATAGCAGAGAAGTGCTTGAAATTTAATGTTGTCAAAGCGGTTTTTGATAGAAACGGATATAAATATCATGGAAAGATCAAAGCTGTGGCTGAAGGGGCGCGCGAGGGAGGATTAAAGTTTTAAAATACTAATTACGAATTTTACAATTTTTATAATTTATGGATAAAAATAAGGAAAAAAAGGGAAATAAATTTGGCAGAAAACCAAGAAAAGAAAAGCCCGAATTCGATCAGAAGCTCTTGGATTTGGCCAGAGTTACTCGCGTGGTTAAGGGTGGGCGTCGTTTTCGATTTCGAGCTACATTGGTTATTGGAGACCGAAAGGGAAGAGTCGGTGTTGGTGTCGCCAAAGGTGCGGATGTTTCCGACGCAATCGGTAAGGCACTTAATGATGCCAAGAAGAAACTTATCACTGTTAATATTGTAAAAGGAACTTTGCCTCATGATGTTTCTTGTAAATTGGGAAGCGCAAAAGTTTTGATAAAGCCGGCGACCAAGGGGCGTGGTATTGTTGCCGGAGGAGCGGTGCGGGCGGTTATGGATTTGGCGGGCGTGCACGATGTTGTTTCAAAATCCCTTGGGACTTCGAATAAATTGAATGTGGCGCGAGCAACGGTAGCAGCCTTGAAGCAGTTGAGAATAACACCATTAAGGAAAATGTCTGCGGAAAAATAATTTTTTATCAAGTAGAAGGATTTTGTAAAATTCAAAGCTATGCAAATACACGAACTAAAAGTTAAAGGGAAGAAAAACCGAAAGCGTATTGGACGCGGAGGCAAGAGAGGAACTTATTCCGGAAAAGGAAATAAGGGTCAGAAGGCGCGATCGGGAGGTAATGTGGATCCTTTGTTTGAAGGAGGAAGATCTTCTTTGGTTGACCGTTTGAAAAAAGTGCGCGGTTTTAAAGCGATTGTTTCAAAAAAATTGGTGTTGGGGTTGGATGTTTTGGAGGATAAATTTTCCGATGGAGAATCTGT